>JAIRVZ010000121.1 GCA_031253625.1 Dysgonamonadaceae bacterium | reverse complement strand
TGATTAAAAAAATATGTGTGTTTGGCATTGGCGGCATTGGCGGCTTTTATGGTGGCAAAATCGCGAATGAAATTTCAAAGGGAAAAAAAGATTATGAAGTTTATTTTGTCGCCCGGGGGGAGCATTTAAAGCAGATACAAAATAACGGACTTATACTGAATACCCCTGAAGAAAAAGGAATCATCTGTAAGCCGGAAAAAGCGGTAGAAAATTTTGCGCAACTACCCGAAGCTGACCTGATTTTTGCTTGTGTAAAAAACTATGATTTACCGGGAGCAATAAAAGATATAGCCGAAAATTGCAAAAAAGATGCCTATATCATTCCGCTTTTAAATGGCGTAGATATTTATGACCGGATAAGAGAGCATTTGAATAATGGCGTAGTATTTCCTTCCTGTGTTTATATAGGCACTGCGATAGAAAAACCCGGAACAGTAACCCAATTAGGCGGCAATGGAATTATTCATTTAGGTAAAGATCCCAAACATATAGAAGTAATCCCGGAAGATTTATTTGCCTTTCTCAACGAAATGGGAATTAAATACAAATGGTATGAAAATTCTCTTCCTGCCATTTGGGAAAAATTTATTTTTATTGCCGGTTTCGGAATTTATACAGCTTATTCCGGAAAAGTTTTCGGAGAAATAATGGCTGATGAAAACTCAAAGCAAGAGGTCAGAAATATTATGAATGAGATTGTTGCCTTAGCAAAAGCCGAGGGAATAACATTCAGCGAAACAATTGTAGAAGATTCATTAAATAAAGCCAATAATTTCGCTTACGATACCAAAACGTCCTATCAAAGGGATGTGGAACAAAAGGGTAAAAAGAATGAAGGCGATCTGTTGGGTGGAACAATTATACGGTTGGGTAAAAAATATAATATTCCGACCACAACAACCGAACGATTTTACAAACTTTTGGTATAAACAGTTCTATATAAGAATAAAAATAAATTGGAATGGAAATCCTGAATCAATTATCATCTCAAAAAGGCGACAAGACAGAAGATTCTAATAAAATCGTTGCAGAAAAATGTATAGCCAACCCGCGAATGCTCGCTGAAATTGCTATTGGTTTAGAAGATAAAGACAAAAAGTTACAATCAGATTGTATCGAAGTTTTCACAATGGTTTCGGAAAAGAAGCCTGAATTAATCGTTCAGTATGCCGACAGCATTCTTCCGCTGTTGTCGAGTAAAGAAACTAAAACACGTTGGGAAGCAGTTCATACTTTATCATACATTGCGGAGAAAATACCTGATATTATTTTTTCTATTTTGCCGGTACTTCAATTGTTAGTAGAAAAAGACAAAAGTACGATTGTTCGTGATTATGCTATAGATACGATAGCAAACTATGCCAAAGTAAGTGCTGAAACTTCGGAAAAATCATACGGATTATTAAAATCTGCATTGGATTTATGGGGTGAAAAACATGCAAAACAAGTATTCAAAGGATTTAATCATGTATTAGACAATTGCCCCGATTATAAAGTGGAGATAAATTTACTTGTACAGCCGTATTTATCCGCAAATAAGAAAGTTGTTGCCACCGAAGTGAAAAAAATCATAAAACGAACGGAAAAATAAGAAAATATGAAACCAAATTTTGGAATTTTAATGTATAAGTTATTATGTCGATTATCCATCAACTCCTGATTGCCTGCCCCCTTGTGTTTCTTGCCGGTTTCGTCGATGCTATCGCTGGGGGCGGGGGATTGATTTCTTTACCCGCTTATTACATGGCAGGACTACCTCCGCATTTAGCTTTGGGAACAAATAAAATGTCTTCAAGCATCGGAACGGTATTCTCTACTGCTACTTATATACGCAGTGGTTTTGTATATAAACGTATAATTCTTGTTTCTGTAGTGGGCGCACTTCTTGGTTCGTGGATTGGCGCGCGCTGTGCACTTTTACTCGACGAGCAGATACTGCGTTGGGTGTTAGTGGTACTTATGCCGGTGCTTGCCGTATTTACCGTACTGAAAAAAGACTTATTCGTTCCAACGGAGCGGAATATGCCGCTCATAAAAGAGCAAATCATTACCGCTGTTATAGCTCTTACTATCGGTTGGTACGACGGCTTTTTCGGACCGGGAGCAGGTATGTTTCTTATGCTTGCATTTATTGGAATTCTGCGTCTGAACCCCATTACTGCAAGTGGTAATGCCAAAGTTGTGAATTTATGCTCAAATATAGCAGCAGTGGTTGCGTTCGCAGTAGGCGGTAAAGTGTTATATACACTTGCGTTTCCTTGTGCGGCATTTTCGATTTTGGGGAACTTACTGGGAGCGAGGCTTACAATTAAAAACGGTGCAAAGATTATCAGACCTGTTATGCTTGTGGTAGTATTTCTGTTGCTTATTGTGATTATCAGAGATTTATTTTTTTGATGCCTATAAATGCAGAACAAAATGTGTAGAGTTAACAAAAAAGTGGAACAATTATGATAGACATCGAATATTATAAAAAACTGTTTTTCAATGAAGAAACAGGAAAAGAAAGATACGGATTAGTTCCAAAAGAGGCGGAACAAATCTGTAACGATAATTCTGTGGAAAAATGTTGGGAAATAGCAACAGAATGTTACGATTGCGAATTATACTATATTCAGATGTTGGGTGTGTATATTATGGGATTTATTGCCCATAAACATGAAAAAGCTTTCGATTTCTTAAAAAATAATGTCAGCAAAAATCCTTCATGGCAAATTCAAGAATTTTTGGCAATGGCATTTGATAATTATTGCAAAAATATCGGATATGAAAAATCATTGCACACAATAAACGAATGGCTGAATGATAAAAACCAAAATATCAGACGAGCCGTTACGGAAGGATTAAGAATTTGGACAAAAAGACCGTATTTTAAAGACAATCCCGAAGAAGCAATAAAAATACTATCGAAACATAAAACAGATGAAAGCGAATATGTCAGAAAATCTGTTGGAAACGCATTAAAAGATATAAGCAAAACATACCCTGAATTAATAAAAGAAGAAATAGCGAAATGGGAATTGAGTACAAAAGAAATAAATCAAGTATATAAATTAGCAATCTCAAAAATGATTATTTAAAAGCAGCACAAAATGAATGAGATTAATCCAATAGAATTGGGCAGACAATATGAATTTTTAATACAATTGGGAGGCATATTTCATTTTATATGTGGTTTATTTCACCTTATTTTTCCACGAATGTTCAAATGGGAAGAACATTTAAGCGGCTTATCAAAAGAAGACCTAAAAGTTATAAAAGGGAATTTATATACTTCAAATATTTGTGTAATGCTCTTTTGGTTTATGTTAGCATATATCCCTTTCTTCTTCCCACATGAAATTTTAACTACTCAAATTGGGAAAGCACTTTTAACGGCCATAGTTGTTATATGGATTATTAGAATTTTTATCTTGCACCCCGTTTTTTCAAATATTAAAGAACAATTATCAATTTTGAGAGTGGCATTTTTCTTTATCGGATTCTTATTATTTTTTATCCCATGGATAATGTGCGTCATTTTGTAAATAAAAAAGAAATATAATAATCATGGATATAAACAAAATTCAGGAGCAATTTAATTCCGTTGCCAAAAAATACGATAATCGGAGAAGGTATCTTATCCCTTGTTTCGACGATTTTTACAAAAGTTCAATCTCATTATTGAAATATTATAGAGATGATTTCAAGACAATTGTTGATTTAGGAGCAGGTACAGGCTTGTTGACAAAAGAAATGTATGAATTATATCCAAATGCACATTATATTCTGATTGATATTGCTAACGACATGTTAAAAATCGCAGAAGAAAGACTCAAAGGATTAGACAATTTTGAATTTATGGAACATAATTATGTAGAGGATATTCCCGTAAAAAATTGTGATTTAATATGTTCGGCATTATCGATACATCACTTGGAAAATGACGAAAAGGAAGCGCTGTATAAAAATATTTATAAAAAACTTGACGGGAGTGGTTGTTTCATCAACTTAGACCTATTTCTTGGAGAGACAGAAACTATTGAAAATTTGTATAATACATGGTGGTATGATTATATTGTCCACAGTGGCATAACAGTAGAAAAGGCGGCATGGGAAAAAAGTAGAGAATTGGATAAAGAAAATACAATCCCGGAAACAATAAAATTACTAAAAAATAGTGGTTTTAGAACTGTTGAATGTATCTATAGTTTCATGAAATTTGGCGTAGTAATAGCAATAAAATAATCATGTCTGAACAAAAACTTGGAAAAATAGCCGTTATAGGCGGAACAGGAAAAGCAGGGTGTCCTCTGGTAAAACAGATTTTGAAAAGAGGATATTCAATACGTATGCTTGTGAGAAATCCCGAAAAAGTTACGGTAAAGGATGAGAATGTGGAAATCATAAAAGGTGATGCAAGAAATCTTGAATCCATTCAAGCTTTACTTGAAGGATGCGATGCTGTACTGAGTACATTGGGACAGCCTAAAGGAGAAAGCCCTATATTTAGTACAGCTACTTCTCATGTATTAAATACAATGAAAGAAAAAGAAATCAAAAGATATATTTTAGTTACGGGAATGGGAATAAATGTTCCGGGAGACAAAAAAGGGTTCAAAGATAAGTTGATGTCAAAAATAATGAAAATGATGTTTCCCGCAATTATATTGGATAAACAAAAAGAATATGAAATCCTGTCAAAGAGCAATCTGGATTGGACACTTGTCCGTTTGCCCCTGATTGTAGAAGAACCTTCGACAGGCAACATAAAGATTCATAATGAACATGTTCCGGGAAAGAAAATCAGTAGTGAAGATTTGGCAGATTTCCTAACCAATCAAATCACAGCTACTGGAAATATACGAAAAACACCTTTTATTGCGAATTAACAGTATGAAAGAAAAAATGGATGACCAGAGCTTAGCCAATAAGCTACTTACTGCAGAAGAGCAGGCACAACTTACTCCTAATGTGGTACTAAATGTCTTAAAGCAAGGGAATAAAGAATTTACAGAGGATAACTTAACCATCAGAAATAACTCGGAACGAATCCGCGAATCCGCATTAGGCCAGTATCCGAAGGCGGTCGTTGTATCTTGTTTGGATTCTCGTATACCTGTTGAAGATGTGTTTCACAGAGGATTAGGAGATATGTTTGTAGCACGCATTGCAGGTAATTTTGTGAATGAAGATATATTAGGCAGTCTGGAATTTGCTTGTAAAGTTTCGGGTGCGAAGCTTATTTTAATTTTGGGTCATGAACATTGCGAAGCTATCAAATCGACTATAGATGGTTTTGAATTGGGAAATATCACGGCTATGTTATCTAAAATAAAACCGGCCGTTACTTCTGCTAAAGCCACGTTTGATGGAAGCAATCAAACGTCATCTAATCCTAAATTTGTAAACGCAGTGTGTGTATGCAATATTGAACATGCTATTGATGTAATACGAAGTAAAAGCCCTATTTTGAAAGAAATGGAAGATAAGGGCGAAATAAAAATAGTTGGTGGCGTTTATTACATGGAAACTGGGAAAGTTGTATTTTTGTAGCGGTTTGTTCAATTTATTGGATTTGAAAAGCATATTATATTCATCATACTATTTTGCAAAAGAGATATGAAAAATTTAATTAAAACATTGAGTATTATAACATTCCTATTGGCAACTATAACTGTTGCAAGTATTTTCTACGAAGGACTGGTTTTAAAATGGTTTTCGTATGTTGGAATTTCAATTCTTATAACCGACATTTCATTTCTAATCGCAACTGTCTTCGGAGTTTTTTATTACAAGAACAACAAAACATTATTTTACAGTCATTTATTCTCAATTTTTGTAATTTTAGTTGGAATAATAGTAACCCTGATTTTTGGTAAAAATATACCGAAAATTCTGTTTTTACTTTGGGAATTTTATATTTTGTATTTTTACGGAATAGTTGTTTGTAAAAAATTGTGGCAAAAGACATAGAAAGATATAAGATTTGACATGTTAAATGAAGTAGTTATCAGTAGAGCAAAATTTGAAGATTTAATTGATATTTTGAATATTCAAAAAGAAGCATTCCTTTCCGAAGCGGAATTATATAATTGTTATGATGTTGAGCCTCTAAATCAGACTCTTGAATCAATTCAATACGATTTTAATGATTATTTGTTCTTGAAGGCCGAATACCATGATGAGATTGTTGGCTCTGTAAAAATTAAAAATCATGGCGATTATTGCTATGTAGGAAAACTAATCGTATCTCCGAAATTTCAAAATAAAGGCATCGGGCGCAAATTGATGACTGAATTGGGAAAAATATTTCCTGATATAAAAAAATATGAACTTTTTACCGGTGAAAAAAGCATTAAAAACATCAAACTATATGAATCGCTTGGGTATCAAATAACTGAAACTTGTCCTGATGATAAGGTCATAGGTCTAGTTATCGTAAAAATGATAAAAGAGAAGATTTAGTAGTATGAGGTTTTATTTCAACTCGATTTCTCCTGTTAGATATAATCGGGCTTTTCCACCTATCATGCATCTATCGTTTTTGAATTCACACACAAGTTGACCTCCTCTTTTTGACAATTGATTCGCAATCAATTTGTTTTTACATAGTTTTTTTGACCATAGAGGTGTTAATGAAGTATGTGCGGAACCTGTTACCGGATCCTCATTTATTCCTGATTGAGGAGCAAAGAATCGAGAAACAAAATCTACGTCATCTCCCTTTGCCGTAACAATCAATCCCCGTGCTTTTAATTTAGAGATCTCGGTTAAATCAGGCTGCAAAGTTCGTAGTAAGCTTTCATTGTCAATTACGGCTATATAATCAGTTTTGCCTTTATACGACTCTATTGGTTTAATCCCAATACATTTTTCTATTATTACGCTTTGCTCTTCTATTAATTCATCCAACTTATCGGTTGGAAAATCAAGAAAAAGCATATCATCTCTTTTTTCTACGGCTAACAAGCCACTCCTTGGGGAATGAAATCTGATTAAAGAACCGGGATAATTAAGCATATTGAATAGCACAAACGCTGTGGCAAGTGTAGCATGACCACATAAGTCGACCTCTACAGTCGGTGTGAACCATCTTATTTCAAAATCTTGTCCATTAGGTACGATAAATGCAGTTTCTGCTAAATTGTTTTCATTTGCAATAGATTGCATCAATTCGTCATCTATCCATGTATCCAATATACATACAGCTGCGGGATTACCCGAAAATAATCTGTCGGTAAACGCATCTACTTGATATATCTTTATCTTTTTCATTAATTAAATATGTTTTTTATATACTTGTCCTCTAGGTAATACCCTCAGCAGCATCACGGTATCATCTTGTATCATCAACGAAAGAGTTACCCTGTAGTTTCCGCGTCGAATACGATAGCCATTTTTTACGCCTACGAGAGTTCTGCAATCACGGATTTCAAAAAGATTTTGGGCATTTTCAAGTTGAATTACGATTTCTTTGACTGCGGTTTTGATATGTTGGGGCAATTTACGCGCATCCTTGGCAAATTGCGTACTATATTGAATTTTCATCTATTTACCATGATTTTAATTCGCGTTCAAACTCTTCAAGTTCTTTGCCGGACAAAGCTGTTTGTGCTTCAGGAATATTTGATAGAGCTGCTAAAATTTTATCTTCTTCCATTTCAGCTAGCCTATCTAACATTGTTTCAATATATGATTTCAAACTCATACCATATTGTACTGCTTGTAACGATAACGCCTGTTTAGTATCGACTTTTAGGTCGATATTTTTACGAAAACGCGTAACGGACTTTGCTTTTAAATTTGTAGTTTCCATTTATCATTGTAATTATGGAGCAAATATACAAAATGTATATAATGTATACAATATACAAGCGATATTTTATTGAACTACCCTGCCCAATTTTCCCTATCCAGGTTCCGATAACCAATAGCTTCTGCCAAATGATTCGGTTTGATATTAGGCGATGCTTCCAAATCGGCAATCGTTCTGGCAACACGAAGAATCCGGTCATAAGCCCGGGCTGAAAGATTGAGTTTTTCCATTGCGTTTTTTAAGCGACTTAGACCTTCTGCATCGGGTTGGGCATGCTTGTGAAGCAAACGCGTGTGCATTTGTGCGTTGCAATAAATACCATCTTCGTCGGCAAAACGTTCTTCTTGTATCTTCCGGGCTTGTATAACGCGATTTCGGACGGCTTCGCTGGACTCGGAAGGGCGAACATCAGAAATCTTCTCAAAAGGAACAGGAACAATTTCTACCTGAATATCTATCCGGTCTAATAACGGTCCCGAAACCCTGTTCAAATATTTTTGCACTTGAACAGAGGAGCAAACGCAAGCACGCTCCGGGTGATTATAGTAACCGCAAGGACAAGGATTCATCGAAGCAATCAGCATAAATCCTGCAGGATAATCGACAGCATATTTTGCCCGCGAAATAGTAATTTTTCTATCTTCAAGCGGTTGACGCATCACTTCCAGAACCAACCGTGGAAACTCGGGAAGTTCATCTAAAAAAAGAACGCCGTTATGCGCCAAACTAATTTCCCCGGGTTGAGGATAAGAACCTCCTCCAACCATGGCAACCGTAGAAATGGAATGATGAGGACTCCTAAACGGCCGGACTGCAATCAGTGAGCTATTGTTGCTCATTTTCCCTGCAACGGAATGGATTTTCGTTGTTTCCAAGCTTTCACTCAAAGTAAGCGGAGGAAGAATAGATGGAATCCGTTTGGCTAACATACTTTTACCCGCACCCGGAGGTCCCACGAGAATCAAATTGTGTCCGCCGGCGCAAGCAACTTCCATGGCTCTTTTGACATTCTCCTGACCTTTTACTTCCGAAAAATCCCAGGAGAAACTCGACTGATTGGCAAAAAATTCTTCACGGGTATTGATAATTGTTGGTTGCAATTCGATTTCCCCATTGAAAAACCGGATAACTTCTTTGATATTATCAACTCCGAAAACATCTAAATTATTCACAACAGCCGCTTCCTTGGCATTTTCTTTAGGTAAAATAAATCCCTTGAATTTTTCTTCCCTTGCTTTGATTGCAATCGGCAGAACACCTTTCACGGGTTTTAGAGTACCGTCCAGCGATAATTCTCCCATCATCATGTAATCGCCTATCTTATCCGGTTTTATCTTTTCCGCACCCGCCAAAATACCGATAGCCAACGGCAAATCATACGCCGCTCCTTCTTTACGAATATCGGCAGGAGCCATATTGACCAAAATTTGCTTACGGGGAAATTTGTAACCGGTTTCACTCAAAGCGGAAGTTATCCGTTCATGAGATTCTTTGATACTTGCATCGGGAAGTCCGACAAGAAAAAAACGCACTCCTTTAGAGCAATTTACCTCGATGGTAATGATTGTAGCATTGACACCTTGCAATGCAGCTGCATAGACTTTTACTAACATCTTAAGTATTGGTTTATATAATTTTGGTTTAACAATTTATTTTTTGAACGCGGATGACGCGGATAACGCAGATAAACGCGGATTTTTTATATCGTTGTTTTATTATCTGCGAGAATCTGCGTTATCCGCGTCATCTGCGTTCTTTTTATTTAAATATCCGAATCAAACTATCAACAGGTAAATCCCTGCCGACAATAACACCATCTTTATCAATCAGAATACTGGCCGGAATTTCATTGACATTATATAGATATGCTATCTGTGATCTCCATCCTAATGTGTCGACAGACTGATACCAATCCATTTTTTCTTTTTTTGCCAAATTTTTCCAAGCCGTTTTGTCTTCGTCTAAAGCAATAGTGAGCATCCCCAGCTTATTTTTATCGATGACTTTTCTCACATTAACCAAATCCTTGTTGCTCTCATAGCAAAACTCACACCAAGACGCAGAAAATGAAAGCAGAAAATATTTATTCTCAAAAGATTTCAATGTTAGGGTATCTTTTTTATCCATGGTTATGACTGAGAAATCAGGAGCAGGCGAACCAATAGTCGCACTTTCTATCCTGACAATCATATCGTTAATTTCTTTTTGCAGATTTTTATAGTAAGTAGTTTGGGTAACATCTCCTGTTATATGTCCTAAATGTTCTAAAGCCACCTCAAATTCTCCTTGAGTAAAAATGTAGTCATGAATCAATATTAAGCTTGCCAACGATGTCGGATTTTCTTTCACAAAAGCCTCTACTTTCTCTTTTAAAGCATGATTCAAGTTCAACATTTTAGAAATATATTGAGATTCATTAACAACATCACTGCCTACAGAATCAATCGCGCTCAAAGCGTTTCTTCTGTCGGCCAAATCTTGTTTTTCTTTCAAAATATCATAATTCCTTGTTCTGAATGTAGATAAAAGATTGTTGACATCATTCCCTTTCGCAAGAATTAATTCCGGATAAGCGGCATTTCCCGAAAGAACAATTTTTTGTCCGTTTTGCGCCCAAACAGTAGTCCAAACTTTCCCATTTTCCATGTAGATTGTTACAGCCGATAGACTATCGGCTTGTCCTCTGAAAGAAAAACGACCATTTTTACTAATAATCGTATCTACAGTTAAACTGTCTTGCTCATGTCCCATAACAACAAACAATTCGGGACTTGTTAGGTTGGTTATTTTTCCTTCAATTAAAAACGAACTTTTCGATTCTTGCTTACAAGCAGCAAAAATGAAAATTATTAGGAAAAAATATATGAGACTTTTTTTCATCGTGGGTGATACTGTTACGGCTGTAAAGATACATAAAAATTTAATAAATAATAACATTTCTATTTTATATTTAATTACTTTTTTGTATTTGATTGAAAATCGATTGCCCATGTGAACTTTTTTCCTTATTTTTGTATTGCTAATCACTGATTTTTTTACGCACTGTAATTAAGATAACAAAATGAAACTCTCAACACGGTTTTTCACACAAGCACTGATTTGCTTATTTATTTGTTTTATTCCCTCAACAGTCATTTACGGGCAAAACAACGATTTTCAGCACAAAAAAGATTCGCTCCTAAAAGTAATCGCCTCAACACAAGGTGAAGAAAAGCTAAAAGCATACGAAATATTAGTAACTCGCCTGCAATTCCCTGATGAAGAAATTGATTTAATTTTACAATATGCAAATGAATTTGTCCGCGAAGCACGCAAACAACAAAACAAAGAATATGAAAGCTTGGCTTACAGAATGGAACTTAAGACTTTGAATAATTTCTCAAGACATGATGAATTTGAGCGGAAAGCAAACGAATATCTACCTTTCTTTAAAAAAAATGGTTTTCATAAAAACTACTACGAAAGCTATGTGGCTCTGTTGCAAGTATTAGGAAAAAAATGGGATGCCAAACGTAAAATAGAAGGGGTTAAGCAAATGTATGCTGAAGCTAAACAAGAAAATTGTTTGTATGGAATAGCTCAAGCTACTCGTCTAATGGCACAAATATATTCAAGCGAAGAACGTTATGAAGATTCCGAAAAATACTTTCGGGAAACAATAAAAAATGCGTTAAAGCTGATCGAGGAAGAACCTAACCTAATTGTTAATCATTATTTAATTTCAGAAGGATATTACGGATTGGCAAGCACTTTGATTAATCAAGAGAAGATAGACGAGTGTTTTTCTCTAATGTCTGTTTGGAAAAAACGTACGATAACCTTTGAAGAAACTTTCGGTTATCCCGATCCGGATTTGACATATTACTATCGGGTCTGTGCTCATGTTTACGCGAGCAAAAAAGAATATGACAAAGTTGAGTTATATTGTGATTCTTTGGAACCCTTACTCGTCCATGGAGAGTTGAGTTATATATGGAATCTTAAAGCCTTTATTTGTGAGGAACGCGGTGAGTACGATAGTGCCATTGATTGGATCGATAAAAATATTGCATATAGTACTAACTTTAAAGAATGGAACTACACGGTTCATTTATTAAAAGATAAAGCACGCATATTAAACAAAATGGGACGCTTGGAAGCATATTCGGTTTTTGAAGCAGCATTTCAACGCAACGATTCTCTTCGTCTGTTGGAAAACAATGCCCAACTCGACGAAATCCGTACCCAATACGAAGTAGACAAATACATTGTCGAAAAAGAACGCCTTCGCAATAATTTACTCTTTGCTATCGGAGGGTGTGTTCTTTTGGCAATCCTACTCGGAGGATGGATATATTATAGCCGGAAAATTACTAAAAAGAACCGCATATTAGCACTCCAAATCAAAGAATTGACAGCCCAACAAGAAGACCAAATCAATGAAATGCTTACTAAAACCACATTTTCACCTTATTCTCCTAACGAAGCTACCTCAGTATCGGAAACCATCGATAGCGACTTATGTGTCGAAAGCCGCATAGATAAAATGTGCATTGCTATCCGCGACTTTTTATTCAAAGATAAAATTTACCGCGATCCTTCTATTACTCAAGAACATATAATCGAACGCTTGGCTACAAACAGAAGGGCATTTAATGAGGCCATGGAATCCTGTTTCGGAATGCAATTCAAAGATTATGTTAATTTCCTTCGCCTGAAAGATGCTGTGCTGTTGCTCGAACAATCCGACCTGTCAATAGAAACAATTTCCGACAAGGTAGGTTTCGGAACAGTGCGTTCTTTCCGCCGACAATTTAGCGATAAATACGGCATGGCTCCTAAAAATTATCGGGACACAATGGTTACAACCACCTCACCGTCATAAAAAATTAAACTGCCCCACCGTCATTTGGCTAATGCCGAACGTTGTTTCGAACGCAGTGAGAAATCTTCTGCTATTTCTCCGATTTGTAATTAGCTGATTATCAGCCGTTTTGAAAAATTGTCCGACTTTTGCACAAAATTGTCCGATTTTTGCGCAAAATTGTCTCATCTCTGCACAAAATTGTCCCGCTGCTTTTTAATCTTCATCTTACCTTTGCGCCATGTTATTTACACAACACAGAAAATATGACAATGTCTTTTTTGCTGCAAGCAAACAAATAATTCAAAGTCTCCGGTGTTTCCTTTTTCATTATTAAGAAATTTGGCAGTCCATATTTGTGAAAATACGGCGAATAGACTTTTTGTAAAAAAAGTTTCTTTTTTATCTTTTTCATTTATGTGTATGATAAGGAACACCGGAGTTTTTTTTCAATTGACAGTTGACAATTAATAATTAACAACAATACATATTAAAAATAAAAGAAGAGAATGATTATGAAAGTTATTCAAAGATTAAAAGTCTTAATCACATTAATGGCTTTAATGCCGTCCTTTATCACACACGCACAAGTAAAAATCGGCCAAGATGTCGAACCCGTCAAAGGTGCAGTGTTGGAATTAAACAGCAACTCGGGTACCGGTAATTATATTGGTGGTTTGCGCTTAACGAATGTGAGTTTAGCAAACATAACCGATTTATCGCCATTCAGCGATAAAGATTTCTCAAAAGCAGATAGTGTCGCTTTAGCAGGAGCAATCGTTTACAACACAAACGGAAATCTAGTAAATGATAAAGGCGATAAAACCGGAATCGGTGTTTATTACTGGGATAAAACCAAATGGGTAAAAGAAACTCCCGATACTATCGACGCATGGTTAACAAAAGGAAATTCAGGAACGAATCTTGTAGATAATTTTATTGGTACAAAAGATGAAAACGGATTGACATTCAAAGTAAATAACGAATTTGCAGGAAGAATCTACTATGACAATTATAATTATTATACTGGTGAGCCTCAAGCATATAGAAGTTCTGTGTCGTTTGGACTCCACGCAGGCGAAAATTTTTGGTGGTACGGTAGGGGAGGATATAATAGTGCTTTTGGAACAAATGCGCTTAAACAAAATATTGACAACATACATAATACAGCCATAGGTCATAATGCGCTTGCGCAAAATAGAAGTATTAGTACCAACGCTGCCAACTGGAATACAGCCGTAGGTAGTCAAGCGCTTGCGCAAAATACTGACGGTGGCTGGAATACAGCCGTAGGATTTTCGGCGCTTACAACCAATCAAAAAGGTGTCAATAATACTGCAATAGGTGCCGGTGCACTTGAGAAATATAATGATCCTAATAGTAACAATGCCAGATATAATACGGCTGTAGGTTTTAATGCACTTTGGACAAATGTTGCCGGTTGGGGTAATACGGCGCTGGGTGCCGGTACACTTAAATATGATCGAGGTAATATGAATACTGCCGTAGGCCAGGATGCATTGACCATTGGGGATCCATCTTTTCTATCTTCGAGTAATAGCAATACAGCAGTAGGTTTCGGAGCGTTGTATTGCTATGGTTATAGAGTTACCGGTACTAACATTCCGGACTTTAATACGGCGATAGGTGCCCATGCACTTTCTAATGCACCCGGCAACAGGAATGTAGCAATAGGCTATAAGGCGTTGGGCGGCAATAACCCTTCAGCTTCTTTCAAGACCGGAAATGTAGTGATAGGTGCCTATGCGCAAGATCAAGGCACCTATAATTATAATATCGTAATTGGTGACAGTGCACAAACTCGCGGTAATAACAACGTAATTATTGGCTATAAAGCCGGAGTAAATGACCCCCAAGATAAAGCGTATATCGGTAATAATATCATTATAGGAGCCAACGCAAAGTCTCCGGATTATCTTAATAGTCTTGCTATCGGTAAGTTTATTTATGGTATAGGTGGCACTTCCGAATCCAATGCCAAAGTAGGCATCGGAACATCTGCGCCTCAAACAAAATTTCATATCAAAACAACAGGCACATCAACTAAGCCGGTAAAAGGATTCATGCTTCAAGACGGAAATGAAAAACATGAAGGTTGGGTATTAACCACCGATACTGACGGTTATGCAACATGGCAAGAAATCAACTTTCCCGAACCGGCAAATCCTTGGTATTTGGTTGATGATAATGAAGATGGCAATATAAATCCGTATGATGCCGGAGTTATTTTGAACAATGCCGGTAAACCGGCAACTCGGAACACCGATGATGCTTACTTAAAAGGACGTGTTTTTATCGGTAGAGATTGGCGAACTCCAATAGGTTTTAAAGAAAATGGTAAGCCAATTTATGATGAAGAAGATGATGATCTTGCAGGTGCTTCTGTAGGTGTAATGGAGTATTATTCTTACATTCAAAGAGGGATGAAATATCTTCCTATGTTTTATGTTTCAAGTGGCGATGCCAGTATTAACGGAATCATTGTTGGTAGAGGTGGTGGAAATAAAGAGTCAAATACAGTCGTAGGCCAGGATGCTTCCTTCAAAAATGAAACAGGTAAAAATAATGTTGCTATTGGCAATAGATCACTTGCGACAAATGAAACCGGAAGTAAAAATACTGTTTTAGGTTCAAATGCTGGAGCTACTCTAAAAGGAGATAACAATATAAACATAGGAGCCAGTACAGATACAGGTACAGGCGACAACAAAATAAATATCGGTAATTTAATTTTTGCGCAAGATGCAACCGGCAATAAAAATACCGACAATGTTTACGAAGGAAACGTAGGTATCGGAACAAATAACCCGAAAGAAAAATTACATGTTGCCGGAGGAAACTTATACGTTTCAGAATTATTGGGATTAGAAGAGGGAGATAATACCACCGGAAACGGAATATTTGAAAATCGCGTAGGTATAGGTAACAAATTTTCAAGACAAACCGGTACAGGAAACCTACCGGGTGGTGCGCTACATATTAATGCCACTCAACCTCCTCTTGACCCTCACGGTTGGGGTGCAAGAGTTATTCTTGAAAGTAGTTTTGTTGCCGGGCCTCTTCCTTGGAATATACCGGCACCGAACGGTGGTACCGGAGATTCTCCAAATTCAATTAATTTTGTGTTAAAAAATGGAGACGGTAGTAAACCCAAAGATCAAAATATTGGCAGTGTTATTTATTACGCAACACATCCGGAAGGTACCAATACACTGTATCAAGGAGCGAGATTAGATGCAATTCAAAGACAAGACAAAAATGATAAATATTTTACCGAATATAAAATTCAAGCAGATAGTTTAGTGTTGTATTCTCGTCGAGGACCCATTGTCAGCAATCAGCCCTTTTCGGCACCCGGATATGGTGTATTCTCAGATGCCCGTTTAAAAACAAACATTACTCCTGTAAGATACGGCTTATCGGAAGTAATGAAATTAAAACCGGTCAATTACGAAATGAAAGAGAGATTGGGAGTTGAACGTATCGGTTTTGTTGCTCAAGAAGTGAAAGAAGTTATTCCTGAGTTAGTAATTGGAACCGAGGGTGACCTCGAAAAAGGCGAAACATTATCTATTGCCTACGGCGAATTTGCTCCTGTATTAACAAAAGCTATCCAAGAACAACAAGCACAAATCGAGTCGTTACTGAAAATTATCGAACAATTAGAAACTCGCCTGAAAGCATTAGAAGAAATGAAATAGTTTTATTAAATCACATAAAAGGCATAGGGCATATAGATTTTATTTCTATGTGCCCTATGTGTTTTTTGCGGTTTAAAAAGTTTCAAGAAAATCTTTTTCTCCCATTTTTTTGCAAATCTCAAACATTTTGTCGAGATTTGTTCTCAAGTTGCGTATGTTATCTAAAAAATGCAACTAAACATATCAATTTAACCATTTAATTTTTTTAATACTATAATATCATGTCAAACACAATTTCAAGAAGAGCCTTCCTGAAAACAGGGGGCATTGCAGCTTTGGGACTGACAGTGGTTCCCAATACGGTTTTGGGAAAGAGTTTTGGACACACAGCCCCAAGTGATAAACTCAACATTTTAGGAGTTGGTGTCGGTGGGAGAGGAGCCAGCGTCCTCAGAGCGATGAATAGCGAAAATATCATCGGTCTTTGCGACGTTGACTGGAAATATGCCGACAGGGTATTCAAAGAATATCCAAAAGCTGAAAAGTTCAATGATTACCGTCGCATGTACGAGAAAATGCTGAAATCGGCCGATGCAGTTGTTGTTGCCACAGCCGACCATGCGCATGCTATTGTTGCTGCTGATGCTATGACCGCAGGAAAACACGTTTATGTAGAAAAACCGCTTACCCACACTGTTTACGAATCTCGTTTGCTGACCAAATTAGCCGATAAATATAAGGTGGCAACTCAAATGGGAAATCAGGGAGCATCGGGAGAAGGCGTTCGTAAAATCTGCGAATGGATATGGAACGGTGAAATCGGAGCAATAACAAAAGTAGAGGCTTTTACCGACCGTCCGATTTGGCCACAAGGATTAGCCCGCCCTGAAAATGATGAGGCAGTGCCCGACACAATGAACTGGGATGCCTTTATCGGCCCGGCAAAATTCCGTCCCTACAATTCAATCTATACCCCTTGGAATTTCCGCGGATGGTGGGATTTCGGAACAGGTGCATTGGGTGATATGGCTTGTCATATTCTTCATCCTGTTTTCAAAGGATTAAAATTAGGTTATCCGACCAAAGCGCAAGGAAGTTCAACCTTGTTGCTTACCGATTCTGCTCCGGTGGCACAAACGGTAAAACTCACGTTCCCTGCGCGCGACAATATGCCGAGAGTGGCTATGCCCGAAGTAGACGTTTACTGGTATGACGGAGGTATTAAACCGATGCGCCCGGAAGGATTCCCCGCAGGAAAAGACATGAATGATGACGGCGGATGCGTTATTTTCCATGGAACGAAAGATACGTTGATTTGCGGATGCTATGGCGTGCGTCCATGGTTATTGTCAGGAAGAGTTCCATCGGCTCCGAAAGTATTGCGTGAAATAACTACTTCGCATGAAATGGACTTCGTGCGCGCTTGTAAAGAAAACACCTCTTCTCGCGTTCAAACAGCATCTTATTTCGGAGAGGCAGGTCCTTTCAACGAAATGGTGGTGATGGGCGTGTTGGCCGTTCGCCTGCAAGGATTAAATCAAGAATTGGAATGGGATGGCCCGAATATGCGTTTCACAAACATTCCCGACAGTGCGACCATTCAAACGGTTATCAAAGACGGTTTCAAAATCACAGACGGACATCCGACTTTCGATAAAACATGGACTGACCCTGTCAACGCAAAAGCATTTGCCGAAGAATTAATTAAACATAATTACAGAGAAGGTTGGAGACTTCCTGCAATGCCGTAATAAAGGCTGAAAGCCTTAAATCAATAGCGTAGGGCATCGCCCTACGATGCAGAAACGGTAAACAACAACCCAAGCCCTGAAAGGGCGTTATTAAATATGAGGATATAAATTTTAAAATATCATTTATGAAAAAGATTAGTTATTTTTTAAGTATTGTAGCAATCGCAAGTTTATCGGTTGCTTGTAAGAACAAAGAAGCGGTTGACCCGAAATTAACCGTTGAAAACGAGTTCGAAACATTGATTCCGGCCACGAAAGAAACTCCTGCTTTTGTATTGGTCAACAGACCGCAAGTCGATTTAGATGAATTTCAGAAAGACGAAGATGGTTACATTGTGCTTTTCGATGGGGAAACTTTTGCCGGCTGGCGCGGTTATAACAGAGACGATATACCCGGCAAATGGACAATTGAAGACGGTACCATGAAAATCAGAGGTTCCGGTCAAGGAGAAGCGCACACTGAGGATGGCGGAGATATTATTTTCGCTCACAAATTCAAAAATTTTGAATTGCTTTTCGACTGGAAAGTAGCCGATGGTTCTAATTCGGGCGTTTTCTATTTGGCTCGCGAAATCAAAGGCGAACCGATTTGGATTTCTTCTCCCGAATATCAAATTTTGGATAACATTGGTCATGCAGATGCACAATTAGGTATTGACGGCAACCGTCAATCGGCTTCTTTATATGACATGATTCCTGCTGTTCCCCAAAATGCCAATCCGGTCGGAGAATGGAACCAAGGAGGTGTTTTAGTCTTCAAAGGAACCGTTGTTCATAAACAAAACGGAAAAAATGTAGTGGAATATCATTTATGGACTCCCAAATGGAATGAAATGGTGGCTAACAGCAAATTCAAACCGGGAGGCGATTACCCGTTGGCTTATTTCTTATTGACTAATTTGGGTGGTGAGGAACGCGAAGGTTATATCGGTCTTCAAGATCATGGCGATGATGTTTGGTTCAAGAATATTCGAATTAAAATATTAGATTAACTTGAAACCCCTAAATCCCCTAGAGGGGACTTTAGCGTGAAAGACCTTGATTATTTTCGGTTTTTTCAGGAACTGAAGTCCCCTTTAGGGGATTTAGGAGTAATAATAACATAATTATATGAAAACACTTAAATTTATTGTATTAGCACTTTCTTTTTCTCTTCTATTCAGTTGCCAGTGCAAAACAAAGTCTGACTGTTGCCGAAGAACAGAGAAAAAAATAGCATTACAAATGTATTCTGTCCGGGATACTATCAGTAAGGATTTTAAAGGAACAATTGCGGCATTAGCTGCCATGGGATTTAAGGATATGGAAGCTGCCGGCTATGCAGATGGAAAGTTTTACGGATTAACTCCCGAAGAATTCAAAGCCGAATTAGAGGCTGTTGGTCTAAACGCTCTTTCTTCTCACACGACTAAACAATTGGCAGAAGATGTCAGCAAAACAAACTGGGAAGAAGTTTGGAGCTGGTGGGACACTTGTATTGCCGCGCACAAAGCTGCCGGAATGAAATACATCGTTGCTCCATGGATGGAGGTTCCGAAAACGCTTGCCGACTTGAAAGTTTATTGCGATTATTACAACCAAATTGGCGAAAAATGTAATGAGGCAGGTCTTTCTTTCGGTTATCACAATCATGCACAAGAGTTTCAGAAAATTGAAGACGAGATAATGTATGATTTTATGCTGAACAATACGGACCCTGAAAAAGTATTCTTTCAAATGGATGTTTTCTGGACGGTCATGGGTCAAAAAAGTCCGGTGGACTATTTTAACGCCTATCCGGGACGTTTCGAATTGTTGCACCTCAAAGACTTAAGAGAATTAGGACAAAGCGGTATGGTTGGATTCGATGCTATTTACAGAAACGTCGAAACTGCGGGAGCAATATATTCTATAATTGAAGTAGAAAAATATAGCTATGAGCCGCTTGAAAGCATAAGGAAAAGTTTGGAATATTTGCAAACAGCTCCTTTCTAAAAAGAAAAACTCAACGGCATCAAATCGTTAGCCGATTCCACGATATAAATCTCCTTTTTTCCGTAAAGTAAGATACGGATAGGAGATTTATATCTGTCTTCGGTTTCTTGCAATACCTGACGACAAGCACCGCATGGAGAAATCTTTTCGACAAAATCTCCTTTAAAGTAAGCAGCAACAGCAATTGCCTCGACTTTGGCGTTGGGAAATGTTGCATTCGCATAATAAAGAGCAACTCTTTCGGCACATAATCCAGAAGGATAAGCAATATTTTCCTGATTATTACCGGTTACCATCTCTCCGTTATCTAATAATACTGCAGCACCTACACTGAATTTGGAGTATGGTGCGTAGGCATTTTTAGTTGCATTTTTAGCCAAGTCAATTAAGCTTTTTTCTTTTTCGTTAAGCTCAGAGTAAGAAGAAATTACTATCTTTGTTACAATTTTAAGTTCTTTCATGGCGTTTTTATTAATTAGGGGTAAAAATATATAAAATCTCTCTATATGCAAACGAAAAAACACGAAATCCGGATTATATTAACATTGGCTTTGTTTTTATCTTTTTTTAGTTTTGCCAACGGACAACAAAAAAATAACAATTCGGTGTCATATATTGAAAAACACAGTGATTTAGCAATAGATCACATGACTCGCTATAGAATACCCGCAAGTGTAACTTTGGCACAAGCACTTTTAGAGTCAAGTGCAGGAACGAGCCATCTTGCAAAAAATGGGAACAATCACTTTGGTATCAAATGTGGCAGCAATTGGAACGGTAAACGAATTTATAGAGATGATGATGCTCCGGATGAGTGTTTCCGTAAATACAAGGATACAAAAGAATCTTACGAAGACCATTCTAAGTTTTTGTCCGAAAGAAGTCGTTATTCTCCATTATTTCTATTAAAACCAGACGATTACAAAGGCTGGGCAGAAGGATTGTCGAAATATGGTTATGCAACCGATCCTTTATATGCAAAAAAACTAATTGATTTAATCGAATTACACGGACTTCAACGGTATGACTCAAAACGCATTTTCGACCTTTACAAAGCCTTTAATTTATCATACATTGTTGCCTCCGATGGCGATACTTTTCGTTCGATAGCATCGGGTTTAGACCTTAAAGAAAAGAATCTGAAGAAATACAATGAATATCCCGACAATTACCGTTTGCGTGCCGGTGATATTGTTTATTTGCAAAAAAAGAAAACAAAGGCCGATAAACCTCATTACGAACATACTGTTCAAGCAGGAGAATCGTTGCATGACATCTCTCAGAAATACGGTATTCGTGTGCTTAGTTTGTATGGGATGAATAAAAAAATCGGTCAAGATAATTTAACCTTGACCGAAGGAGATATAATAAGATTAAGATAAATCTACCTGTTTGTTCTTGTAGTTGTAATACTAAGTTTCAGATTTTTCCGCGGTAGCTTTGCTCCTGAAGGCGTAAAAAGGTGCGTTGTAGTAATAGGAGTTTGACCATCAAGTCCAATTTCAACAGGAATTACCCATAATTTCAAGGTGTCTTGTGGAGTGATTACTTCTTTCTTCCTGATTGAGCTTTGAATCAGATTGGAAATATTGCCAAAATCGTATTGGAAAGCAGAGGATGTTGTTAAGCCGGCATAATAGCTATAGCTGCTGTTTGCTACACGTGCCTCTTCAAAAAACGGCTTGACAGAATCCGGACTGATGAGCAATACCCTCGGAGGAATGGGCAAGGGATATTCCCATATAGGCCGGTCTTCGACATCTAAAGTTAAGTTTACATTGTTAAAAATGCGATTTTCGCCAACTATGTCTACAATGTCCCGTAATGGAATTTTCAATTCGGTCACAACTCCTGAAGGTGTTTTCAGGAAAGTGAAATCTGTGTTTGCAATTAATTGTTTGTCGCTTTCTTCACTTTTAGCTTTGTCGATAATATTTAGCTGAGTTGCCTCACTGGCTGTAGAAAATAAAGTGCGAGCAGGTCGCACAACCTCAACAGAATCTTTTCCATCTTTATCCTTAAGCATCACATGTGTATCATAATGCACTTCAAGCCATGAGGCTTGAACTATCAAAATACTTCCCGATCCATAAGTAGATTCAACATAAACACCCTTAAAAAACTCGAAAAATTTATCCAAATCTTTGAATGTTTCTTTTCCTCCCGGCTTTTTCCATTCGTTATAGATTCTTTCTCCCACATGATTAGGGAGTTTAAAATCTACACTACGAAATTGTCCTAAAAAATATGCAGAATCCGACATGTTCATATTGCGTGCAGTGTATACAGTGTCTGCCCAAGCCGGAATATTTCTTTTGATATAACCTGCTTTTTCGGGGTCAAGATTGCTGTAAAAATTTTTGCCAAGAGGTTTGAGAACTTCTCGCACGGTAGCACCCATAGGAGCTAAAGAATCTCCTACAAAACCCTTTCCTGCAAAGCCATAGTAGAAAACTCTCAAGGTAACGGAATCAATCTTGTCGTCAATCACATCATCAGGAAAAACATCATTCGGAGATGTATAAAAGTTAGTCAAAAAGCTATACTTGATATTGCCATAATGAGGGTCATCGAAATTGCCGAGATAAGTCGTATTGGCTTTGATAAAAATAGAATCAAGACTTACTGTAGAAGAAGTAAGCGTATTGATGGTATCTGTGCGAACACTCATTCTGTCGTTTTCGGGTTGAACGCCCATTCCCACAGAACTTAATTCATCATCACATGCTACAAAAGCCAAAGAAATGAAAATACTGTATATTATCGCTTTAAGTTTCATCCGATTTTAATCTTAGGTTTTTAGTGAATTTCCAATAAATTATTTAGTTGCTAAAACTGTATCATAGAATGCGTTAAACGCATCCACACAGCATTGTTTATCGTGATAATTCAGACAATGCATCCCCTCTTTTGCTTGTGCATATTCCATTACATTTGCATTCACAACAGGAGAACCTTGTATTACGCCATCCGAAAAATCAATTGCTAACTTGCTAAGTGTTTCAAAATCGGCTTTTTCTTTTATAGATTTAAGATGAGTATCTTTTACCCCTTCTAATTTGAGTTTATGGTGAAAAACATCCCTGAAAGGTTGTTGAAAATCATCATCATAAACGGAATATACAATTTTGGAGTTTTTAAAACAGGGATCATCTTTGTAGTGCTTTTTAATATATAAAGGAGCCAATGCTGTCATCCATCCGTGGCAATGAATTAAATCCGGCACCCAACGTAGCTTTTTTACGGTTTCCATCACCCCGCGCACATAGAAAATACTGCGTTCATCGTTATCTTCAAATTCATGTCCTTCTCCGTCTTTGACAGTATGCTTTCTTTGGAAAAAATCTTCGTTGTCGATGAAATAAATTTGCATACGGGCAGATTGAATAGAGGCGACTTTGATAATCAACGGATGATCGGTATCGTCTATTATTAAATTCATTCCGGATAAGCGGATTACCTCATGTAGTTGGTTTCTTCTTTCGTTTATATTGCCAAATCTCGGCATGAAAGTCCGAATTTCTTTCCCCTTCTCTTGAATACCTTGCGGAAGATATCGGCCGATGTGGGAAATTTCAGTTTCCGGAAGGTATGGCATTATTTCTGAAGTAATAAATAAGATCCGTTTAGCGTCCATGTAGCTCCTATAAAAATGATGAGATTAAAAAACCCTGCAAAGATAATAAAAAAAAATAGACAAAATTCAAACAAAATCACTAATAACTATCAAAATTTTTTAAAATGGTATTTATTACTTATTTTTGTCGCGTGATTTTAGCTTAAAAGTAGATGAAAGTTATACATACAATTTCCTCTTTGAAGTGCACGTTGAATGACGAACGGAACTCTGGAAAATCAATTGGACTTGTGCCAACCATGGGCGCTTTACACGCAGGACACATCGCTTTAGTCGAACGTTGTGTAGCCGAAAACGACATTTGTGTGGTAAGCATATTCGTTAATCCTACACAATTCAACGATAAAAACGATTTGTTGAAATATCCCCGAACCCTTGAAGCCGATTATGAATTGTTAAAAGCTGCAGGATGTTCAATTGCTTTTACTCCCGATGTAAACGAAATATATCCGGAGCCGGATACTCGCGTTTTTAATTTCGGTAGCTTGGAGCAAGTGATGGAGGGAGCATTTCGCCCCGGACACTTCAACGGAGTTGCTCAAATCGTCAGTAAGCTTTTTGATATGGTTCAGCCGGATAAAGCATATTTCGGAGAAAAAGATTTTCAACAATTGGCAATTATTTGTGAGATGACTAAACAACTACAATTAAGCACAATAATCGTTCCGTGCCCGATTGTTAGAGAAGAAGACGGCTTGGCCATGAGTAGCCGCAATACCCGTTTGAATATTTCCGAACGAGAATCTGCTGCCAAAATATCGGAAATTTTGTTTAAAAGTCGTAGCTTTGCAGGGAGAACTCCCATCGCGGAGCTAAAACAACAAATAATACAAATAATCGACGAAGTGCCAAGCTTGCGCACAGAGTACTTTGAAATCGTAGACGGAAAAACTTTGCAGCCCCTATCCGATTGGAAAGATTCGGATTATATCGTGGGTTGTATTGCCGTTTTTTGCGGAGAAGTTCGGCTTATTGATAATATAAACTTCACTCCTAAATCCCCTAAAGGGGACTTAGAGAGATTATAGAAAATTATAAATTTAACAACGCCCAAAGTCCCCTTTAGGGGATTTAGGGGTAAAACATTATTACAGTATGAAAAAGATTGGATTTTTATTTATCGTGCTTATGGCATTGTCTGTTAACTTAAGTTCGGCATTTGCCCAAATTGATTGGGAAAAACACATGAATATGGTGATAGGGGGGAATGGATATAAAACAACCGATTCGGAAAAGTATGCACCTAATTCAGGAGAATATTTGGATTTAGCAATACAACATCCTAAGTTGACAGTAATTCCCGGTTATGTTTTTGACATGACTAATTTGCGTGAACTCGACCTGTCAGGTAATCGAATAGGTGTTATTTCTCATGATATATTGAGATTGAGAAAACTGGAAATTCTTCGCATAGGAGGAAATCTATATCTAAAGGAGCTTCCCGATTTTCTGGCAGATATGGAAAGTTTGAAAACCATTTATTTTGAAGGAATGAGAACTTGGAGCCAAGCTAAACAGGACGAGGCTGTGCGAAGATTTGCAAGAAAAGGGATAAATGTAATCCTGTATTAATAGTAACAATTGAGAATTATGAATTATGAATTATGAATTGGTTTGAACCGCAATTCATAATTCATAATTCATAATTCATAATTCGTATAAGGATGTTGATTGAAGTTTTAAAATCAAAATTGCACAGAGTAAGTGTAACAGAAGCGAATTTGAATTATATCGGCAGCATTACTATCGATGAAGATTTAATGAATGCCGCTAATTTAATTGCAGGAGAGAAAGTACACGTTGTG
This sequence comes from Dysgonamonadaceae bacterium, assembly GCA_031253625.1. Taxonomy (GTDB): domain Bacteria; phylum Bacteroidota; class Bacteroidia; order Bacteroidales; family Azobacteroidaceae; genus JAIRVZ01. The sequence goes on along the minus strand of JAIRVZ010000121.1, from coordinate 3,655 downwards.
AATAATAACAACGGAGAACGCTTTGAAACTTATGTCATTAAAGGGGAAAGAGGTTCCGGTGTGATATGTCTTAATGGTGCTGCTGCTCGAAAAGTTCAGCTGGGTGACATCATAGTCATTATGTCGTATGCTCTGATGGATTTCGAAGAGGCAAAAACATTCAAGCCCTGTATTGTTTTCCCCGATACTGCAACCAATAAATTAGTATGATGATTAATTTTCATCCGGTCAGAATTGAAGATAGAGACTTGATCAACGAATTTTTCTTCAAAAGCACTTACCGTAACTGCGATTTCTCGTTTTCCAATATTCTATGTTGGAAACATAAATACGATACAACATTCGCTATCATCGACGGATTTTTGCTTATTCGTTTTTTTGCAGAATACAAAGAGCCCGGCTATATGATGCCATTAGGTGCCGGAGATTTGAAAAAAGCCATCAACTTATTAAGAACTGATGCAAAAACACGAGGCGACCGTTTTAATTTATACGCTGTTACACCGGAAATGTTTGCTCAAATTGAGGCGGCTTGTCCCGGAGAATTCAGATTTGAAACAGATAAAGCATGGTCGGAGTACATCTATGATGCACAAGATTTGATAACACTCACAGGAAAAAAATTCCAACCCAAACGCAATCACATAAATAAATTCAAAAAAACATACGATTACGAATATCTTCCCATTACAAGAAAAATTATTCCCAACTGTTTAGACCTTTATTATCGTTGGTGTGAAGAAAATAGCGGATGCCTTGATGCCTCACTCGTCGAAGAACGTCACGCCACACAAAAGGCATTCCATTATTTTGAAAAACTTGGGCTAAAAGGAGGCGCTATTCGTATAGCCGGAGAAATTGTCGCCTATTCCTACGGACAACAACTCAGTCCCGACACATTTGGTGTTCATGCCGAAAAATCATTGTACGAAATTGATGGCGGATTTAGTGCCATCAACCAAATGTTTGCCGAACATGAGTGTCGAAACTACAAATATATCAACCGCGAAGAGGATCTTGGAATAGAATCGCTTCGCAAGTCCAAAGAATCTTATCATCCGGTAATGTTGCTGGAAAAAGGATTTGTAGAAGAAGTTAATGCGACGTAGTCAGAGACTACGAACAATATATCAGGGTAATGTTTTTGATTTTATTGACTTGGGTTTATATGTTTTTCATATTCTCCGTACAGGGAGAATGTATAAACCGGTGGTTATTTAAAGGTAAATTAAATTCAATCGGAGGAACTTCTTTAACAGGAATAGTTTTTCAAACCATTCTTGTAACTATTGTTGCTTTTTTCTATCGCATCAACATAGAATATTTTTACGTCAATACCTTCCTGACAATAATACTGTTTTTCCTGTATCGTAAAACATGGTTAAACCGTGTAAAAAGCATCTCAAAATGGGATTGGTTTTGCAAGATATTATTCTTCGTAATCCTTTGTTTATCGTTGATGCGCAGTTCGATGTTGCCATTTTTGTTGGATAACGAATCTTATTACATACAAACCATTAAATGGCTCAATGAATACGGTTGGGTAAAAGGATTGGCAAACCTACATATTTTCTTGATTCACGGAAGTCCTTGGCATGCCCTGCAAGCCGCTTATAATTTTAATTTTATAGCGGGGTTGTTTAATGACATCAATGGATTTCTGCTCTGTGTTGTTTCTCTTTTATGGATTGATAAAATTTTCCATGCAAGAAAAAATGCCGATTACCAAACAAGTCGTTGGCTGTTTTTCCTTCCCGTGTTTTTGGTTCTGTGGTTTCAATTTATTGATTCTCCATCGGTAGATTTACCGCTTTATCTTATCAGCCTCGTTGTTATATATTGTGTACTCAATCGTTCTAACACTACAGATTTGTGTGCCATATTACTCGCAGTCTTTTTAGTTTTCATAAAGGCCAGCATTGCTCCAATCTTAATAATAGCGATATTCTTGCTAAATAAAAAAAATTGGAAAATCTCCCTGTTCTTTGCTTTTATGCTGGGTGCGATTTATATATTCAAAGGAATTTGGTTAAGCGGATGTCCTTTGGCACCTTACACCGGACTTCGGATTCCTTTGCCTTGGGTAATTTTTGAGGGGGCAAGTCCTGTCATTGCAACTGACAGTTTCGATTATCGGTCTTTTATTTCCAAAGGGTGGGTTAATGCTATATTATTGTCTGCAATTGTTATTGTTGTACTGATTTACGGCGTATTATCTTTTAGAAAAAAAGAACAACTCCCTGTTTTCTTCTTTATTATTGCCGAGTTGTTGCTTGTTTTTCTGACGTTTACACAAATCAGATATATGTTGCCGGTTTTGTTTTACCCTGCGGCATATCTTTTATCAAAGATTAAATTTACTCCCCGAATGTTATTTGTTATCATTTATACATCTATATTTACTGTCATAATTCCTATGATTATTGATTTAGATATTGGCCGCTTGAGCAAAAGTTCCAAATTTATCGAAATAGATGTATTTCATGTACAAAACGTTTTGGTGCCGGCAGGGATTACCAATCGGCCGGATTTAACATTCGAGGTATTACCATGCCGCAACTTTGAGTTTTATAATCCATCCGATACATCTAACTTCATATTTTTGACAGGCGATGGACCACTCCCTTGTGTGCCAACGAAATATTTGCAATATATGTACGACAAGACAGGATGCTTACCGGCTCTTATCGGTGAAGAACCGGGAGAAGGATTCAAACATGTAGAGGTTCAAGAGTTTAACTAAATATGATAAATAATCCTTCATCTTCAGATATTCCTTCATTAAAAACAATGTGGAAACTTTGTTTTCCGGCCGATTCGGCTCAATTCATTGATTTTTACTTTGAAAGAATTTTCAAGGCCAATCAATCTTTGGCATTGTGGGAAAACGGTATGCTCGTAGCTTTTCTGCAAATACTTCCTTATCAAATCAAAATCGGAGATAAAATTCACAATGCCGGTTATATTTCGGGAGCAATGACACATCCCGACCGTCGCAAAAAAGGCTATATGCAACAACTGCTACTTGCAGTATTTGAAGAAATGAAAAAGGGAAATTATGTTTTTACATTCCTGATTCCACAAGAAAAATGGTTGTTCGATTTTTATGCGAAATATGGTTATAAAAAAGCATTCCCAGTAACAGCAGAAACCGCCAATTTGGTAAATATCAATGTGGACTCAAAAACTGTCGAAGTTTATTCTAATTTTGAGAATTTACCTTTAGACGAAATCTATCATTTATATTCCAATTTTCTGTTTCAAAAAGAGAATGTTGTCTTAAAAACAAAGGAGCAGTTTTGTTTTATTTTGGAAGATTTATTTTTAAGCGAAGGATGTGTTTTTTATCTGAAAGAAAACGGTATTGCTTTTGTGGTAAAAGATGAAAGTGCAATTCTTATCAAAGAAATATTTTATACTACAAATAATTGCAAGCAATTTTTATTGTCTGCTATCGGAAAAAAATTCCATGTAAATAAAATGACTATCCGAAACGCTCAATCGGATAGTCATTTATATGGGATGATAAAAGTTCTTGATAAATCTTATACGGAAATTCCTCCTAAAAACATTTATATGAGCATGATGTTGAATTGATGTTTGGAAAATCCGGAACGGATAAAATCTCGGTAGCCCGATGTGAAACGTCGGGAAA
>JAIRVZ010000105.1 GCA_031253625.1 Dysgonamonadaceae bacterium | reverse complement strand
TCTTTGGACGTTACATATCTTACCGGACAAACTGCCGGCGGTTCAAGGCGAATTGTGGCATGGACAGATTTATCAGGAAACATTGGCGAGATCGAAGATTTTACTTTTGCTTCACCGGCAAATCAAGCGGCCGGCAAAGTCGTAAGACTTGACCCCCGTTTCAATGGCACAGAAACTTCGGGAAGCATACCCATTCCGTTAGCACTGCTCTACGACGGGACTAATCTTGCAACTACAATTTATGTTCTTATAACCACGGATGCCGGCGCACAAGCGTATGACGTGCTTGGAAACCAAAGGGGCGGAGGAACGAATCTTGAATTCAATCGCCTTGATAACATAGTATTATCCGTAACCACCGGTCTCAAACCTGTCGGCGGTCTTGAATGGAAAACTTTCCCTGCCGGTGAAGACACGAATGTAAGCTACATGGGCAGCCCCGGCGGAGCCTCTACTACCGCACCCACCTCCGGTCATGTGCTTAAGCTTGATAATCTCACTTTTGACTCGGATAATTTACCCACAAAAGGTGGTGTTTTGAAATTTCCGTTCAGAGTTGCATACAATACCAGTAGGCGGATTTTAGCATGGACAAATTTATCGGGAGACGTTCCTGAAATAGAAGATTATACTTTTGCCACACAGGTTAATATGACTGCCGGCAAAGTCGTGATTTCGCCCGCTGTAGCCTCCGGCGATGCTTATTCGGAAATCAACATCCCGCAAAACCTGCTCTACAATGCAGGCACAGATACATACGCGACTGCAATTTATGTTATTATTGCCACTAACCAACCGGTACCGAGCAATGACTTTATTGTAGCGACCAATCAAAGGGGTGGCGACGCAAGAAATGGCGTAAACGGTGTTAACCTCGCAAAAGAATTTGAAATTTTTGAAAACATAACATTGTCAATCCCCGAACCATCTCAATTTTGCACCCACATCACGCTCACTCCGGGAGAAGATGCAGAAAAAATGAACTTTGCATGGTTCACCGAGGCAGGCTCAACTAATACAGCAATACTCCAGCTTATGCCGGGAACCGGTTCGGAAGTGGAATTCACCGGCGTAAACGACACCGGCGTACACGGTTTTAACACCAACAAGGTTACGGTAACCGGACTTGCGAGTAATACGACATACACCTACCGCGTGGGCGATGGCGATGAAGATAACTGGAGCAGAAGCTATACATTCAAGACATACAACCCTGATGGCAAGTATTCTGTTATAGCAGTTGGCGACCCGCAAATCGGCAGTTCCGGAGATAAAGGCCAATGGGTGAAAACAGTTCCTGCTGCAATTGCTCAAGCCGAAAAAACCGGCGGTGGTCCCGCTTTCTTGCTTAGCGCCGGAGACCAAACCAACTATTGCAATGTCATGACTCAGTTAGAAGATTATTTAGCTCCGCCGGAACTCAGGAATCTTCCGGTAGCGGTTACTCTTGGTAACCACGATGTTGTTGAAGTAGATACTAAATTTGAGCCTGATGGAGTTATGGATAAAGTTTACAACTGGCCTAACCATAATGATTTGAAAAATTCCGAAGTTGATGATCCTACTTTACTTCGCGCCGGTGGCGATTATTATTTCAAATACGGCAATACACTGTACATATCCATTAATACCAATGTCAAGGATACCACAGTACACAAGGAGTTTTTGGCGCAAGCCATTGAATCTTACCCCGACGCTACATGGAAAATAGCCCTGTTCCACCATAACATCTATGGCGGCGGCTCACATTCCAGCCCTAAAGGATACGCCGATTCATACAACATGCAGGATAAATGGGGACCTTTCCTTGATAAATATGGCATTAACTTAGCTATCAACGGACATGACCATGTCTATGCGCGTTCACGTTTTATGCAGGACAATGAGGTTGTGAAATATCAAATGCCTACGATCCTCGACATAAATGAAACCAATGCAACCAGTCCGAATCCCGGCACTTTCATACAGCCAAAAGGCATACAGTATATGGCTTTATCGGGAGCAACTGCAAAATTCTACGCTTTGGAAAAACAGTCGTGGGTTGCTTACGGGCACGAACAAGACAATAAAGCCCAGTATTCGGTTATGACCATTGACGGCGAAAGCCTTACATTCTCTACTTATCGCGCTGAAGACAACATGCCAATTGACGCAATCACGCTTAAAAAGACGGCAGACTTAGCCGATTTGCAAAGTTTGATTCCGGGCATGAAATTAGTACCGAGAGAAAACATCACAACTGCAAGTTGGGACGCATTCCAGCAAAAAATCACTGAAGCAGAAGCCATTACCGGCGCATCATCTTCAACAGAAGTACACAATATGTATGTTGCGTTGTACGATGCGTATTACGCGCTCGACCCGGGTACCGATAAAACTGCGCTTGGCAGCTTGATTAAAACGGTTACGGAAAAACTCGCTGTATCTTCCGAGGGTAAATGGGAAGGCCAGTACGAATTCGGTTCAAAAGCCAAAGTACAGGTATTTTTGGATGCGGCAGTGATTGTCTATGACTTGCGTCTTGCCAATCAAGCTGACATTGACAAAGCGCTCTCCGAATTGAATGATATTTATGAATGGTTCTTAAGTACTGTAAGTGATGTTCCTTGTCCTTTTGTCTTTGAACATGATATAAAAGCTGATGCACCGTACACTATAGACTTAGTTGACTGGATGCGCGCCAGCGAGTCATTTTTCTTCGGAGCAGACGACAAAGAACATTATAATGCCCATTTCACAAAACAAATTTATGCTAAAGACACTGACGGAACTATGCGCTCCGAGGAGAGATTCGGTCCGGCTAATGTTGATGGCGGACGCGGGCACAACGAAGCTCACATTACAAAAACGTATATAGGCGAATGGATACGCTATGAGTTGAATGTGGAAGAGGCAGGTTCTTACAAAGCTACATTGGGTGCAACCAACAGCACATCGTCTGTACAGAAAGTCGTGCTTAGGGATGCTAACCAAAATGTCCTTAGCATTTTCGCTATTCCGGCAAGCACTCCGCTTGTGGATGAAGATTGGAGTAACGCCGGCAACATCGAAGGGGATGAAGAGTTTTACCTCCCTGAAGGCAATTATGTCATAGAATTATTCTTCGTCAATGACAGCAAGGGAGTGGAGGGTTCCGCCTCCGTTGTCAATTACCCGGCAGGTGCAGACGTTGACATTCTTATTCTTGAACGTACCGGAGATATGGAGCCACCTGTTGTGGATCAAGATCCGGTCGTATTCCAGTTGCCTTTCACACCTACAACTACAGCCGGAGCAGTTAACAGACAGCGCGGCTGGTCAACGACAGGTTACGAATGCGAAGATAGCGGCTTGGTTGGCAAAGACCTACCGGTTAATGTTCTTAAAAAAGCTACTCACCTTGTGATGGAACTTGCCGGGTCGCCCAGCACCAGCACTTCCAGAACTATACAGATTAATTTAATTACCGAATCGCTTGATTGGTCTCAAGCAGCGCCGCTATTAAACGGAGCAACCGGTGTTTTCAAACCCGAAATTGGACCATTTGGAGCGCTTGTATTCGATTTTGAGAATTTAGAGTTTACTCAAGGACCTAATGCATACCAAGCTCTACAAAACATGAAAGAAAGAGGCAGAATTCTTGTCGGTTATTACCAATACGGTTGGGAAGAACTCAACTTTATGAAAGCCTACCTTATCACTTCCGAGCCTTGGTTTGTAGCGGTAACGGGCATCACGAACGTACCTACGACGGCGACAGCAGGAACGCCGCTGACCCTTTCGGGCACGGTTGCTCCATCCGGCGCGATTTATAAGACAATCAAATGGACTGTACAAAGCGAAGGAACGACCGGCGCGACGATTACGGGCAATACGCTTAACGCCACGTCTGCGGGAATTGTTACCGTCAGGGCCACAATCACAGATGGTGCGGCTGTCGGTACACCCTACACGCAGGATTTTGATATAACGGTGATCGACCCTCTTGCAATTACCGACGTGAAAGCTGCCCAGCTCCATGCTTGGGTTAATAATGGTTCGTTGCATATAACCGGACTAACACCGGGTGAATTGGTAAGCATATACAGCGTAAGTGGAATATTAGTGCATCGTGGTATTGCTACCGACGAACAAGCGAATATACCGTTGAAAGCGCAAGGAATGTATATCGTGAAAGCAGGTGTGAGGACAGTAAAAGTAGTAATGTAGTATGATTGATAACAAATGCACTGCTGCTAACAGCTAAGCTTTTGTTATATATCATTGAAAACGAGGCTATTTCAAAAAGTAAAATTTTTGAGATAGCCTTTTTTAGATAAACTTGCGAAAAGGCTTTTGTCGTTGTTAATCCAATCTAAGCATAAAAACATACAAAATACACACAACGATAATTAAAAAATAGACATTTTACGCATATAAAAAATCAATCATAATTAATTGCTTATAAATATTTTTTAAATAATTTATATATTTGGCAAAAAGTTTTATTTTTGCGTATAATTGCAGCAATTTAACCCGTTAGCGGCAATAGCCGGACACCGAAACTCATTTTGCAAGCGAAGAAAAAAAACATAGCCAACACAACTAAAAAAACACTATCTTTGGTGTTTAAAAAATAAAATGATACGAATATATTTAGATTGGAATGTAGTAAGTAATTTTAAGAAACCCGAATTTTCTGAAATAAGAAAATTTGTTGCTGAGCATAAAGATTATTTACAGTTTCCTTATACGCCAGCTCATTTTAAAGACCTTATGAAAAGTCATTACCCCGACAATATTTTTTTCAATTCAGATTTAGAAAGTCTTGAATATTTATCCGAAAAACATCTTATTCAATGGGGTAAAGATAGCATAGAAATCTTTTTTGCAGCTCCGAAAGTTTTTTTTGAAACAGAAAAAAACAATGAAGATGTTTTTTCTGCAATGGATTTTGAGAAAATTGTTAATGATTTGGATTCTTTTGAGTTCGGAGGGAAATTTGGAACATTTATGAAATCAATGTTGGAATTACAACCTTTGGGGTTTCAAGTTACCGATGAAAATAGAGAAATGTTAAACAAAATGTGTCCTAATATTACCAATAATTCCTCAATGTGGGATTTAATGAAAGATATTATGCCTTTTGCGAAAAAATTACTTCAAAATAGAGATTATTACAAAGATTTCAGAAAAACAATCAATGATAACGGATTCAAGTTGGATAAAAATTCGGGAAATTGGGAGATTAAAGACGTTGTAAAAAATATTGATGATTTTTTACAAGAAAAAAAAGTTAACCTAACTTTTTGTGAATATTTAGATTCGTGTTTTAAACACAAAAAAGAGCCAGTAAACAGATATGAATATTATACAACCGCATATTTGATACTTGATATGATTGGTTATAAATCCGACAAATTGCCAAAACCATCAAACAATATGCAAAATATTCAAACAGACGGAGAACATTCTTTTTATTCTGCCTACTGCGATTACTTTGTGGTTATGGATAAAAAATTACGAACAAAAACACAAGTCCTTTTTAATGAATTTAATATCCCAACAATAGTTCTTTCACCAGAAGAATTTATTGATACTTTGAAACCCAAAATACACATTCCAGATATACATATCCATTTTCTTAACGAAGCATTAAGCTTTTTAGAAAAAGGAGAGATAGTTGAAAAATATGACGATGATGAAAATTCAGTCGAAACTTATGCTTTTAAATTGCCTGTCTTTTACTTTAATTTTTTCAATTATGCCGTATCTGAATATTATCCTGAACAAAATGGCTATGCTTTAACTTTTAAAAAAGTATTTAAAAATTATTCTAATTTTACTTTTTACACTGAAAGTGAAAGATTAATAGATAGAATATGTCTTTTTTTCGGGAATAATAATGATGCAGAATTTGCTGAAAAGAAAAAAGAATTTGTTTACGGAGAAAAAAATGTAGAATTTATATGGCGTTTTGATATAGGCTTAATAAAACTTGAAAAAGATATGGATACAAAAAGACCTATTCTAACGTATTGTTATGTATTACCAAAAGACACAAAATAATATGGAACCCTATTCCCCAATGTTCACAATAACTCCCGAAATTCTGAATTTCGCCTATGAAATAGCGGCAGATTTGGAACGGATTGATATTATCCGCGAAAAAGCATTAACCCCACAACTGCGCAAGGAAAACCGAATAAAAACCATTCATTCGTCCTTGTGGATTGAAGCTAACAGCTTGACATTGGAACAAGTAACTGATATTGTTAATGGCAAACGAGTATCAGGACCGAAAAAAGATATTTTGGAAGTAAAAAATGCCATTGTTGCCTACGATGAACTATTGGAATGTAATCCTTACAACGAAAAAGACTTGTTAAAACAACACGACTTGCTGATGAACAGACTGATAACCGACGCAGGAAAATACCGCAATAAAAGCGTTGGCGTTTTTGATGGCGATGTTCCCATTCATATAGCACCGCCACATCACAGCGTTCCGTTTTTAATAAACCAATTATTAGATTGGACAAAAAACACCAGACTTCCGCAAGTAGTAAAAAGTTGTATTTTTCACTACGAATTTGAATACATTCACCCATTCAGCGATGGCAACGGACGAATGGGCAGAATGTGGCAAACGCTTTTGCTATATCAAGAAAACCCTGTTTTTGCGTGGTTGCCGCTTGAAAGTATTATTGCACACAATCAGCAGGAATATTACCGAGCGTTACGCCGTTCAACTCATCACAATGACAGTGGAATTTTTGCTCAATTTATGCTCTCGGCAATAAAAAAGGTAACAGCTGAATTTAAAGAGAAAAACCAAAACTACGAATTAGAAAATGCAGGTGTAAATGCAAGTGCAAATGCAGGTGTAAAATTATCAAAAACACAAGAAAAAATCTTGACGATAATCGCCAAAGACAGCAGTATTTCACAATCGGAAATCGCCAAGAAAATAAAAATCAATGAATCCACCGTTTATAGAAACATTGAAAAATTAAAAGAATTAAAAATATTAGAACGCCAAGGAGCCGACAAAACAGGAGCGTGGATAATAAAAAAACAAAAAATGAAAGGGAAACGCTAATACTCTACTGCCGCTAACAGACAGAATTCTATATTTCTCTCCAAATAAAAACTGTCAAAATAGGGATAAAAGTGAGAAGTTACATACGCTTTTCCGACAGGTTGCTTTTCCTCAACAACGCCTCCAAAAAATAATAATCGGCATAGACTAACGGAGCATCGATTTCAAAGCCAAGCACCTTGGCTCCTGTACTGTGTAACAACAAGAAACCTTTATGAGAATTTAATTTCGCCCTGTAGTTTTTCGTTACATTTTCAATGATTGTATCTGCCCATTTGATATATTTTTCTGCGTTTTCCGCATCATATTTGCTTAACTCATACAAAGCAGAGGCGGTACAAGTTGCAGCAGAAACATCACGAGGTTCGTTAGGAATTTCAGGAGCATCGTAATCCCAATACGGGACTAAGTCTTCGGGAAGATTCGGATGAGTGAAGATAAAATCAGCAATATGTTTGGCCTGTTCCAAGAATTCGGGGATGCCGGTTTCGCGGTAACACATCACATAACCATAAAGTCCCCAAACTTGCCCGCGCGACCAAGACGATTCGTGCGCATATCCCTGATGCGTATTTTTCTGACGAACTTTCCCGGTTTTCGGGTCATAATCAATCACATGGTATGAACTGTAATCTTCACGAAAATGGTTTTTCAGGGTTGTTTCGGCATGTTTGACGGCTATATCGTAATAGGTTTTGTCGCCTGTTTCTTTAGCTGCCCAAAATAATAATTCGAGATTCATCATGTTGTCGATAATCACAGGGAAATCCCATTCAGGCTCGTTACCCGGATGATCATAACGTACTTTGTTAAAATCCCATGAACGTATACAGCCTACCACCGGATTAAACCGGGTAATCAATGTTTGAGCCGATTTTATCAACACATCGCGATAGGTTGTATCGTTGGTGAGTTTGTAGCCGGCACCATAACTGCAAAACATTTTAAAACCCATATCGTGCGTGCGGTCGTTGAATTTCTCCCTTTCAAGAATAATGGTTTGACGATGAGCCAATTGTTTCCATTTTTCATCTTTGGTATATTCATACATATACCACAATTCTCCGGGGAAAAATCCGCTGCACCAGTCTTTCGAAGGAACCATCAGCAAGGAGCCGTCGGGTTCGAGCGAGCGCGGATTGGTCAGTTCGCTCCAACCGTTAATTGCCCTTTCGTGAATACTTTGGTCGGATTCGTTTTCAACGGCTATCCTCATTTCCTTTAAAGCATAGTCTAATTGCTTGGCTGCAAACTCAAAGTTTTCTTCAATAATATCTTTCTTTGCGGTTTGTTGTTTTGAACATGCCGAAAAAGAAAATATTATTATTAATATTATCAGAAATTGAAAATTTGGCTTGTTTTGTATTTTGTTTGACATAATGTTTATTCTTTATTTTGCTAATAATAACCATCTGATGTCTGTGTCTTTTGTCCGGATATATTTATTAAATAACTCATCGTATTCGGGATTGGGCTTGAAAAATGTTGCTCGCCTCAACATCCAGCAGGCTCTTTCTTGATTTAAATCCCATTCTTTGATTTGCGGGTATGGAAATGCGCTTTGAGGTTTACCTACATATTGTTTGATAAATTCAATGGCTTTTGTGATTGAGCGACCATCAGGAGAGGTTGCCGAAAATAAATCGACATCGACCGACTTGGCTAAAGCACACATATCCATCATGTGTTCGATATTGTACAATGTGTAATGAAATGCGATTGTTCTTTCCAACTCAAGCGGCTGACTGCCATCGGGTTCTATTTGTTTGAATAAGCGAACTTCAGGGAATTCTTGAATGAATTTATCGGCAATATCTTGTTTCCCAACAAATAAAGCATAAGCTGTTGCTTGTACGTCAAAAGCGATGCTATGGTTATTTTCAGCGTTGTATTCGGCTTGTCCGATTTCGCTGGTAAGCATCCAATCGAGATATTCGGAAAACCAAGATTTTAATCCTTCCAAATCTTTGGTTCTCATCATTTTTGATTTTGAAAGCAAAGTGATACAATCTATCATTTCCACAAAAATATAAGTATCTAAAACGCCTTCGGCACGTCCTTTGCCATCATCATGACCGGGAACCATTTGACTGTAATTCATATTGGGATTCATTCTGGTCTTTTTATTCAAAAACCATACATCAAGAAATTCTGCGGCTTGTTTCGCATATTTTTCATCTTTCGAAAAATAATAAGCATATCCCAATTTAATGACAGCTTTGGCCATTTTATCTAACTTGCTTTTATCTAAATTTTCCAATTCAGGATTGCGTTGTCCGTCTTTCTTGATATATGGTAATCCATTGGGTGTGGCAGGGTCAGGCCACCAATAAGGTCCCATGCTTACATAATCGTGTTTATCCCCGCTTGCTGCAACAATTTTTTTCTCGGTAACAGGAATCAAATCCGTATCTAATATTTTGTCGGCCTCTTTGAGTAGTGCTTTGTAAGCCGCCGACGCATTGTTGAATCCGGACATATCGGCTCTTACTTTAGCCAATCGTTCCGGTGGCGTTATTCGTTGCGAAAATCCGGCTAAGCAGAATGCCGCTAAAGCGATTGTAAAAACTAATTTCTTAAACATATCTTTTGAGTATAATTAGTTGACTCTGTTTCAATACTTAAAATGACAATTTCTCCGGAAACCGGAATTTCAGTCATCGCGTTTTGCGTTCTTGATTGATATATTTTTTGTCCCTGTAAATTATAAGCTGACACTGATTTATAAGTGCCCAAATCTTGAAAGTTCAAGATTATTTTTCCGTTTTCGACTGTTATATTGAAAGGCTTATCATCTTTAATTGCTGTTTTGATTGCCGCAATTTGTTTTCTGTCGTTCAACTGCGCCAAATACAACGAAGGGATTTGTGTTACCGGTTGATTGTGTCGTTCCACATATCCGATAGGGAAATCACTATCGCTTACAGGTCGTCCGGTAATGGATTTGGCCGTACAACCGATGGCATAATTTTGCGCTGTCGGTGGTTTTTGCAAACCGATGGTTCCGATAGAAGTTACATCGCAATTCCACAAGACGGAATGCACAGCCGACCAGCCATGTCCGGTTCCCATATCCACCCGATTGTAAAGTCCGAGAACAAATGCTCTGATTAGATTTTCCTCTTTGTGTCCATCATAAAGCATCCCTTGCGTCCACTGCCGATGACCTTCATTTACATTATTGACTCTATCTGAAATACAATTTAAAAAAACATTTCCAGACGCAGAACTGGTTCCATTCGACACATAATGATGCCGCCCGTCGTTGGCATAACAATTTTTGAACAGAATTAATTGAGAATAAACGTAGGTGTTGAAATTATACCTTCGCTCTCCGGTAACCGCAGAAACCGGGTCGATTGCCCGGCAATCTTCAATAGTGGTGCGTGTGCAACAATCGGTAATGAATCCCGATTGTCCGAAACCTTTTGCGACAACATCTTTTGCCCAACAATTTTCAACACTTCTGAAACGGATAGCCTGCCAAGCATGATTTTCGTCTGTTCCTCCTTCACTTTCAATATCTACCCGCAAATTTTCAATTCCTACTTCTTTGTAGATAGGCGTACTGGAAACATTTATTTTATATATGTATGATTGCGACAACGATTTATTTAATGTATAAAACACCGGAGCATCGATGGTGATTTTATTTCCCGAAATAGCGGTGATGTATCGATGGTAAATGATTGGCAATTGATTGACTGTCCATCTGTTATCCGACGCTCCGTCAACAGGCGGAGGAACCCCTCCCCTATCCACTGCTTCTACCCACGCTGCCGTGCAAGGGTGATAAATCGCGATCAAATCGCCCTCTCGATATATTGTTGCATCTTCTACGGAAAATGACATGGAACCGACAGGAACTATTGCATCGGTAATATTTTTTTGCGTATTGGAAACTTTGGAATTCCACCTGTTTTGCGAAGTATTTCCCAAAGCGATTACATCTCTTTGATCCGGTGAATTGCCTTTTGCATAGATGATTGTCGAAGTAGCATCCAAAGACCCGTTACCCTCACCGCGAAGAATAACTCCATCGTATTTTACCTGAATGGTTCCGTACACCTCGTATTTTCCTGCTTTCAATAATAATGCTCCGCGAATGCCTCGCTCATTTTTGCCTAATTTTCCAACTTCGTTAATAGCTGCTTGAATATGTGCCGTGTTGTCTCCCGGAATCGGAGATATTTCTTTCACGACAGGCACAACGGGAATGTCTGCGTTTCCGTTATGATAGCCGGCATAGCTAAAATCAGGAATCACAAATCCGTCGGGATCGGGAGAATAAATCAGACGTCCGTCATTTCCAATCTTTACCAAATCAGTTTGTGCGAATAAACTACAGCACAATAAACTAAACAAAAAAAGCAAGTTTTTCATTATTATTTTTGCCAATGAACATCGAAAATGATGTAAGAATTGCTGTTCAATGTCGGGTAATCCTGAATCCTTTTCACTCTTATCAAACCATTTTTGCCGTCTTTTTTTCGTTTCATCCAAATGACTGCATTTTCAACAACCGGAGTTCCACTGGCGGTACCGACCGAATTACCGGTAGGTTGAGAAGTAATTGCGCTAAACAACGAATCATCAATCTTTGTATCTGCTGTAATTTCTCCATTCAAAACGCGGTACATCAAAGCTGTTTGCGCTGAATTTGCAGTAGATAATACTCTGAACAGTACCGTATCATTTTTAATATTCTCATAATCTACGCCTAACTTAGGATTAGTAAACGTATATTCTGCCGCCTTTGTATCCGTACCTGTAGGATCTACATATTGAAAGTTTCTAAAAACACTTGTGGTTGCGTGAGGCCCGTAAAAAGCGCCGGCTCCTGAATTATTTACATAAAAGAGTAGATCCATAGCCCGTTGATTATTAAGTCCTTCCGGATTAATAAAGCTACCGGTACTGTTTTGTTGAACCAAATCCACACCAAAAAACAGGGCTCCCAAATCGCAAGAGAAAAACGACGCATGCTGACGAATATTCCGGTAACTTAATACCACGTCTTCCCAAAGATAACTGGCATCGGCAGGATTAATTTGTGACAACACGAAATTCTCGTTTATCGTTTCTTCTACAGTACCATAATATTGATATTTGAGTGTACCTGTTATGCTTGACATTTCTTTCATTCGGCGAGGTTCAAAATTGAATGAAGTTTTAGCACTACTGGCGGAAAATACGCGAGCATATATTCGAGTGTCTTCGTCTACTTCCAAGAATACCCTTTGTATATTTCTCATATTAGTACCTTCTAATGTGAGCGTTCTTCCTGCGGTAATTGCCGTTATTTCATCTCCATTGTCTAGAATAGGCATTCTTGCTATAATTCTAAAATCGGACGAAGAAACAATTTCTCTTTCTCCGTTTTCATCTTTATATACAAACACCA
This sequence comes from Dysgonamonadaceae bacterium, assembly GCA_031253625.1. GTDB lineage: Bacteria > Bacteroidota > Bacteroidia > Bacteroidales > Azobacteroidaceae > JAIRVZ01. The sequence continues at coordinate 48,358 of JAIRVZ010000105.1, read as the reverse complement.
TCGGAACTTCTGTGAGATCGGTTTCGACAGGCACAATCACTCTCATATCCCGACGACTTTGGAAAACGATAGGTGCCTCTTTCCTATTTACACCGATTAAAACTTTGCTTATATAATCAATAAAATTACCGGTAATCTCTACTTCAAATCCGATTTCTCCTTCAGTCGGATAAGACTGAATCTCCGGAATGGCGAACAAGTAGGTGAAAGCTTGAGTACTTTCGGCCTCTCCATTTCTTCCGCTTATCCTGATAACACCTGTCTTGCTCACATTCGATACGGTAGCTACCATTTTTTCATCAGAAAGTTTATACCTGATTCGAGCCAAACCGCCTCCAATCCATACGCTATCTATTTTTTGAAGATTTTGTCCCGATATGATAATATCGTCGCTTACATATCCGGATGTGGGTGAAATTGAAGTTATTACAGGCGGATCCATTTGTTCCACGAAAGAGGGAATCTCTTCGCAGGCAACCAACACACAGAGTAATGTTGCTGCAAAAACCTGTTTTATTATATTGAAAGCTTTCATATTTATTTTTTGATATTGTTTATATTTCTTAGCCTATTGAGAATTAATATCCGGGATTTTGACTGATATTCGGGTTTGCGTCTCTTTCTTTTTGAGGGATAGGCAAAATCAAATATTTAGGCTCCAAAGTAGGCACTCCGCTGTTTATGTCTTCATAATACATCGGAACGGTAGAGTTTGGCTCGTTAGGTTCTGTTTGGTAGTGCCGGTTCATTACCTCAATCGCACGATTGGTACGCACCAAGTCAAACCAACGTTGGTTTTCGAATGCAAATTCACGTCTACGTTCCAATTCTATTTCCAAGCGAACCATATTTCTTGTAATGGTCTGGCCGATGTATTCAAAATCTCTCATTTTTTCTTCTACCTTGATTGAATAACCGGCTCGAGTTCGTGTTTGGTTAATCAAATTATATACCTTTTGCGTCGGACCGTTGATTTCATTCAATACTTCAGCATACATCAATATTACATCAGCCCAACGAAGTACCGGCCAATCACGTTCTCCATCGTATTTTTGAATTACCGGAGAAATATATTTACAGCAATACTGACGTTCTACCCTTGGGACAGAAATAGTCGGATTGGTGTAATACTCTTTCATGGTTACATCTTTTCGTTTATCCGTAAACGGATTAGGCGCATCATCAAGAAGTTCAACAATATCGCCATCTGCGTTGCGGTATGTTTCCGTAAATGCTCTCGCCACCTCCCTTGTTGGATAGTTATATTCGTCACCATCGCCATTAATGACCCATTCTCCGCTACTCGACGGTGCAAACTGATTACCAAACAGATTGCCTAATCCAAGACCTCCTTGTTTATAACGAACGGCAAACAGGATTTCGGGGTTCATTTCATTGTCTTCGCTGAATATTTTATCGTAAGATATATCGTTGATATTGAATCTGTAACGAGTTACTCCAGCACCTTCGACTAATTCCGCTAAAATTGTTTCGGCATCGGTAAATCTCTGTTGAGTCAGGTATACTTTGGCCAACATGGCTTTGGCAGCCCACCGGGTAACACGTCCTTTGTCGCCTGCATCGGAATATGCGTAAGGCAACGAATCGATAGCCAATTTTAGATCGTCTTCAATGAAAGCATAAATTTCTCCCGTAGGTATGCGAGGTTGCTTTTTGGCCTCAGCAGCCGACAGAGGAGTATCTATCAAGAAAACAGGGCCAAACAAACGCACCAAATTGAAATAGTTGTATGCACGCAAAAATTGCGCCTGTCCTTTTGTTTGTCGACGAACGATGCTGTCGGTAATTATTGATATATGATCTTCAAGCAATACTTCATTACAGCGACCTATGGTTGCATACGAGGCCACCCAATATTTATAAACCCGCTCGTGGTCGGAACCTATCATGGCTCTGTCGAATTGCATCAATGCAATGGTATTGGAAGAAGTCGAACCGGTCGTTCTGATTCGGGAGTTATCGGTGCGCAGTTCCGTTAATTGCCATTCATAAAACATGGAACCTTGTAATCCGTTATAACAACCTATTAATGCAGCTTTCAAATCGCCGGGCGTTTTAAAGAATTCATTTTTATCAACCGTTGAAATCGGATCGTTGTCCATGCAACTTGTCACAGTAAACATTAAAACTGTTAATGCACTTATATATATTAACTTTTTCATTTTTATCTGAATTTATGGTTTTAGAATGTTATATCAAATCCGACAGTAAAAGCACGCTGTATCGGAAATCCTCCGCGTTGGTATCCTGCAATCAATGGAGTAGCATATTCTCCGTATGTCATACGGGCTTCAGGGTTGATTCCTCTGTATCCGGAGGCCATGATGTAGAACAAATTTTGCGCTGTAGCGTAAGCCCTGAAAGAAGTTACACCCATACTTCTTAATGCTTTTCTTGGTAATTTATAGCCCAAAGTAACATCACGAAGGGCTATATACGAACCGTCTTCGATTAGATAATCGGTTAATTCCCAAGGAATACCATTGGTGAAATATGGAGTTCTTCCATCACCGGGGTGTTCTTCACTGATCCAACGATTTCTATTGAAATTCCTGTCTATTCTCTTTATTTCCTGATAATATCCATCTCCGTTGATTACATCAACACCTTGAACCCCTTGGAACATGAATGAAAAATCCCAGTCTCTATATTTGAATGTATTTGTTATTCCCCAAGTAAAGTCGGGATATGGATTCCCCAAAGGGACCCGGTCTTCGTCGTTAATTATATCGTCGCCATTAGTGTTTGCAACTCTTAAACCTCCCGGAACATCCAAATTATGATGCGGATTGTTTTCAATTTCTTTGGCACTATTCCACACGCCAATTGCTTTATATCCGAAAAACTGGATAGCAGGGCCTCCTACTTGGGCTAAATAAATTTCGTTCCGTTCACCGTAATTTATCAAACGTTCTTCTCCATTGCCCAGTTCGAGCAGACGATTGCGATTGCCGGAAATATTCAAAGAAGTTTGCCATTCAAAATTTCTTGTTAAGACGTTAACGCTACTCAATTCAAAATCAATACCTTTATTGCGAACCTTACCAATATTGTTCCAATAAGTGGAATAACCTGTGATAGCAAGAATGGGTTCCAAGAACAATAATCTATTGGTAATCGAATAGTAGTACTCAACACTCAAGCTCAATCGACTTCCTAACACAGCAATGTCTGCACCGCCATTATACTCGAAGGTGCTTTCCCATGAAACATCCGGATTTCCGATGGTTCCGCTTGTGTTGGCCAATCCCGGAACGACATTTCCATTTGCATTTCCCAAAGGATAGGCGGCTAAATCCATTGTTGTTAGGTAAGCATAAGCTGCAATATCTTTGTTTCCGGTCATTCCCCAACTTGCCCGCCATTTGAATTGATCGATCCATTCGAATTGTTTCATGAATCCTTCTTCAGACATTCTCCAACCCATCGAAACAGATGGAAAAACCGCCCATTGATGACCTTTGTAAAACAACGAAGATTGATCTCCGCGAACGCTTGCCGACATCAGATACTTGTCTGCATAGCTATAAGTTACCCTCGACAAAAGAGATATTAACGCTGTTTTTTCCCGGAAGTTGTATGTCGGTTCCGACAATATCTGTGACATTTGATTGAGGTCTTTTACCAAATCGGTCGGTGCATTTATTCCTACAACATTCGTTTTGGTAAAATTTGTTTGTTGAGCCGTAAAACCACCCAAGATGTTAAAATCATGTTTGTTTATTTTCTTATCATAAGTCAACGCGTTTTCCGAAAGCAAGTCGGTTGTCAATACACTTCCAAATGTTGCTTGATTGGGCTCGCCGTCTCTGCGCGCCATCTTATTTCGGTATTCATCGTTTTGAAGATATTTTACATTGAATCCGTTGCTTGTTTTTAATTCCAATCCTTTAGCCAATTCAAACGACAGATAAAACATTCCGTTCATTTGATAATTGGTTTGATAACGTTTGTCATTATCCATTATCGAACGAGGATTATTGTTTGTTGTTTGCCACATATTGATCAACGTAGTTTGAGAAAAAGGAGATTCTCCGGTAGTCGGATCTATCAGTGTAATGCCTCGTATATTATTAAAATCGCGGCCATGAGCATAATCTCCTACCGGCTTTCCTGTAATCTCCGAAGTATATGGAGTATGTCTTACCGGCATCCATGAATAAAAACGATAGAAATCTATGAATTGGACAGCCGGACGCTGACGCTTGGAATAAGAAGGAGCAAAATTGAATCCGAATTTTATTTTTTCCGATAAAAAGGCATTCATTTTAGCACGCATATTAAACTTGGTATAATCATTGTCGATCATGACACCTTGGTCTTCGGTATATGCCGTTGAAAAATAATAATTTAAGTCTTTCTTGCCTCCGTAAACAGAAAATTGGGCATTGTAAATCATTGCATTATCGCGTAATCCTTCACGTTGCCAATCGGTATTTCCGTTATTCAAAGCTACAATTCGCTGCGCTTTTTCCATATTTCCAAGTATTGGGCCACCTAAAGCAGCTTCACGTTCGAGCATTTCTACATATTCTATTGTATTCATTACCGGATGCAGCGAATATGCCGACTTGGTTCCTGTGAATGCTTTGAAAGTAAATTTGGGTTTACTGACCGAGCCACCTCTCGTAGTTACTATAATAACTCCGTTAGCAGCACGCGAGCCGTAAATAGCAGCTGCGGCCGCATCTTTCAATACTTCTATCGACAGCACATCTCCGGCATTAATGCTTTCAAGACCACCGCCTCCCGTCATGGGAAAACCATCGACAACAATCAACGGCTCGCTGCTTGCACTTATCGAACCTGTTCCACGAATGCGAATTTGAGGCGCCTCTCCTACTTCCGAAGTGGTGTTTTGGATATTTACTCCGGCAATTCTTCCTTGCAAAGCTTGGTCGAGGCGAGATATGGGAAGTTCATCCAAACCGTCACCTCTTAATCTTGAAACCGAACCGGTGAGATGTGACTTCCTTTGAGTTCCATAACCCACGACAACCACTTCTTCGAGGTTTTGTAAATCTTCTTTCATTGTAATGTTAATAACGCTTTGATTGCCCACCGTAATGCTTTGCGTAATGTAACCAATAAAAGAATATTGAAGAATTGCATTATTATTAGGTACACTGATGCTGTAATTTCCATCTATATCGGAAATTGTTCCTGTTGTAGTACCTTTAATCATGACGGTTACACCGATAAGTGGCATATTGGTTTCGTCGATGATTGTTCCGGACACTGTTTTCTGTGCATAAACCGGTTGAGTTGAGGCTTGCAGTACACAGAGAATAATGCCCAGCAATAGCGTGTAAGCTATTTTAGAGAGTAAACACCAAGTCTTTTTCATGGAAAATTATTTAAAGAGGATATGTCAAAAGAACGCGGATGACGCAGATGACGCGGATTTTCGCAGATATAAAATCTGCGCTTATCTGCGTCATCCGCGTTATCTGCGTTCATAATTATTGCCGCAAGATTTTAACGGTTTCGATTGCTCCGTTTTCGTATATTGATTGTTGAATAAAGATACCGGAAGTTGGTTCTTGAACGCGAACACCGGTAAGTGTGTAATAACGTGTTGCAACAACAGCGCCTTTATCTGCAATTGTTTGTTTTACCGAAGTCCCTTTCTTTACATAATCCGTTACCCACACTTCATAAACATAAAGAGAAGAACTTGAGTCGTTTATGATTCTTAATTTTATGGGTTTAGCAGATCTAACATCATAAGAAAAGTTCAATGCTTTACAGGCTGTACTACTGGATCCGTCTCCGTCTGCATATGCAGAAGAAGTCGTAAACGTAGTTAAATCATTCCAGCTGCCGTTTACATATTTCTGTAATCTGAATATTCTGCTGATATTGCCTGCATTTGCATTTATTTTGACATTGCCGCAACTTGAAATTTCGGGTAATTCAATGATTCCGGGATCTACTGAAGTAGTTTTCCCTCGCAGTTGGGTTCTCCCCGGAGAAGATGCCTCAACGCCTTCAGGGTCAGCTTTTGTATTGATCATACAATTCTCAAGTTTGATAATTCCGGTACCTGTACCCACTTTAATCGTATAATTGAAATTTCCATAAGCCGGTTGATCGTCCCAAGGCTCAGCATTGAATTGTTCATGAATGATTTCTTTTGAAGTATAATCGTTAGGATCGGTTTCACCTTGACCAAGAGCATCTTCCCATGTTTTAGCAAAACGGAAACCACCGAATCGAGCCTCGTATGTTGCACGTTGTCTGATATTAATTGCCCGAATACCGTTACTGTTTATTCCGCCTGTTGTTACATCTATTGAAAGAGTGGCACTTACGGGTTCTTCATTTGCGATTACCGGATTGATAAATAATTTTGCGGTTTTATTGTCAAAATCCTGTTTAAATACAAAAAGATATGTTTCTCCGATGTTATATTCCGGAGCATCTTCATAATCTGCCACATTGGGGGCTGAGGATGTACTCACAGCAATAGCCACTTTGAATTTATTTGCATCGCTACCTTTTGTAATATATATCACATTGCGGCGAGCATTAGAGAAGAAATTTTGGTCTAAAGAAAAGAAATCCGAAAAGTTAGATGTGTTTATTTGGGAGAAATTAACCATAAAAGCAAGATAATAACAGCCGCTATTATACAAACTGCTATTAGCCAACGAATAACCCGAAGTTCTTGTTGTGGAAGATGCTAAAAGTGTTGTTTGTGCGGCATAATCTTTTCCCGACTCGACATATCCCACGTAAGTGAGAGGAGCTGCAATTGTAGGGGAAACCGTTCCGGCAGAAGCATCTGCTGTTGTTCCGTTCCATTGGTTTAATAATGGAGTAGGAGAAGTTGTTGTTGCGTAAAATCCTTTTTCAAGATTTTGTCCAATATTATAACCTGCTAAGAAATCCCTTTTAATTAATTGTGCATTAGCAAACAATACACCTGCGCACATTATCATTACAAGTACAATTTTTTTCATGTTGTTATAAATTAAAAATGTTTGTTTAATGACGCAAAGTTTTGAAAATAACACCACTTTGATTTGCAGTATTTTTTCAAAACTTTGCATCAGGGTTTCAAATCAGTTATTATTTGAAGATTTTCGTTGTTTCAACCGTTCCGTTATTATAAACTACTTTCTTAATTAAGATGCCGGTTGCCGGTTGTTGAATTTCGATACCGGTTAGCGTGTAATATTTTTCAGAAACGATTACGCCTTTGTCTGTATTCACATCATCTATACTATTTGGCTCAAATACAGCAGAAACCGTTTTATCTTCATCCATTATCAATACAAGCGTATTGTAGTCAGTTGCAGGTGTTTCAACTCCATTTACTACGAAATATTTTATTAAAACACTACTAAGAATGCACCTGCAATTCGTAAGAGGTATCGAAATAATAACTTCTTCTCCTGCCTCAAAAACTGTTTTATCAGGCTCTGCGTAAAGCGGAGGACCTTCTTCGGATTGTACCAATGTTAATGTATATGTTACAGGAATTGTCGAAACAGCCCATTTGAATACCATATCAGCACCGGGTACAGTAAATTGATAAGAGTTATCATTTCTTGATAAATCTACTTTTTGCTCACTGTTATCATACAATATCCAAGACTCGGCACCATCGAGAGCGATTTTTTCCAAAGTTGGGAGAAGTAGAGTATATTCACCTGCTGCGGTTTCTTCCCAATAAGTCATGAAAATATCGCTTGTATAATCAGCCGGAATGTTTGCAAATAACGGGGAAATATCGGCTGTAGTTTGACCCGCTTGATATGCCACTTCAAAAGTGATATTTCCGGTATATTCAGGCATAGGAACCTCTGTTCCGAAGGTAACTTTTGGAATTACAAGACCTAAAGATGCAGATTGAATGGATTTGAAGATGGTATTATTTACGGTAAACAATTCACTTTCTTTGGCTCCATAATTTACGTTATATACTGCATCCGGCCACAAAGTCACGTCTCCTTCAATTGTCAATGTAGGAATAGTCGTTCCCGTTCCGGTTGTTTCATTAATATTAAACACGCCTCTTGTTTCGACGACAATTGACTGTGAAATACCGATAGAATTATTTGCTTGTGGATTGACGACCAATCTTCCACCGTCTTTTACCGTAATCTTTTGTTCTGATAAATCGCCCGAAATAAAATCATTAGCGGTATACATTCTTTCGATTCTGTAGGTTCCTCCATCGTGTACTTCGATTTCTGTTCCGGGGAAGAAGTCTACTCTTTTGTCAGAGCGACTACCGTTTCTCGACCAAAGTTCGCCTTCTTCAACAATCCATTTTCCGGAGAAAGTTGTTGCATTTTCCAAGTCTGTGCTTGGAGATAAAATGAGTTGAACTTCGCCTTTTTTGATTATGGTTCCGGAACCTGTCATTTTCATGATATTGGGATTTCCACTGCTACCATTTCGACCAAGGCTAAAATAAGTGCTTGCTCCGACTGTTCCGGCAATATCAAACACATTGTTGCCTTCAGCATGGAATTCTTCAATATCTATTGTACGGCTTGTAGTTACACCGGTTGCAGAAAAAGTAGAATTAGCCATCGAGATAGAAGTTACCGTACAACCTCCGCTTGAAAGCAGGGTGCCACCGGTTTCAGATACGATAGAAGTTTTTACGGTATTGCTGTTAAGTCCTAACACTCTTTCATCCTCAACATAAACAATATCACCAACTTTCGGAACTCCGATTGTTGTTCTATCGGCTTTCCTTACAAATCCGTTTGCGGTATTGTAATTAGTTGTTTGACTACCTCTTGCCGGATTAATAATCCATTCTACAACACCTTCTTCGAATACGGCAGAAACCGTTTTATCTTCATCCATTGTTAAAACAAGTGTATTTTCAGAAGTTGCAGCCGTATTTGCTCCGTTAACTACGAAATTTTTCAGCGTGAAATTTGCTGCCGGAGTGGCTGTGATTGTAACTTCTTCGTCCATAGCAAATTCCGTCTTATCGGGAGATGCTGCAAGTGAACCACCTGTTGCAGGTTGGGTCAATGTTAAAACAGGCATAACACCTTGGAATACTGCGCTAACTGTTTTGTCTTCATCCATTGTCAACAAAAGCGTATTTGCGGAAGTAGCATCAGTGTCGATTCCATTAACTACGAAATTTTTAAGAAAATAATTTGTGGCCGGAGTAGCTGTAATCGTAACTTCTTCGTCTATATCGAAAACTGTTTTATCGGGAGATGCTGCAATAGAACCGCCTTCTGCGGGTTGTTGCAATATTAAATTCGCCTCCGTAGGTATAGTCGTTGAAGCAGCAGCAACGGCATCTGCCCAAGCGCCGGAAACACGTAAACCTCCGATATTATATGTAGAGTTGTAACTTCCATTGGCTCTTAGCAGAACATTACACACATTTCTTGTACTGGTACCTTCTTGTGCTGCCGCATAAGCAGCAGGTTCGCTTGCCGAACCAACAACCGGATTAACATACAAATAAGTTTTCTTAGCTGTAGCATCATATTTCAGAACAACAAAAACAGTATTTGCATCTGAAAATTCTTGAGTCCCCCATGTGATGTCTCCTGAGGTTGTACTGTATCGGGTGGTCCCAAACATAAATGTTCCTGCTGTGGCTCCTCTCTTAACCCAAACCCGAGGACCGCCACTATTAGCAGCTCCTCCGGATGCGTAGTTGGACAAAGCCACTAAATCCGCACTACCGGTATTCGATGGTAATTGAGACGCTGTTGCACTAAATAAAAAAGACACATAAACATCTCCGGAAGAAATATCCGTAGGATTAAATCTTTTGGCGATAAAATAGTTAGAAGAAGTAGTAATGCTGGTTTCCAACGTTTTTCCCTGTCCGGAGAGAGTATAAGTTCCTCCTGTATTAGAATACGCTAAATTTCCGGCAATTACCATCCTTCCGCCCGTGGCTGTTCCTGTCCCCGGGTTTGCATCTTCCCAATTACCTTGGCCGATTATTTGACCCAAGTTATAGTTGAAAGTATCGTCCCAATAGACAGCAGCTTTTGATGAAAATATGATCATCAAAGCAAATAAAAGAGTAAATAGTTTTCTCATGGTAAAAAAATTAATTTATTAAAAATATTTGTTATTATTTCAATCTCAAAAAACACATTGATAGTTTCATTATACAAAGTACTAAAAATGTTCTTGAAGTGATTTGTAAAATAGGCTCAATACTTTGCACTGTTGTTTCAATAAAACCCGGTTAATTAGTAACCCGGAATCTTCTTTCGCTTCCCTGCACTGATGTAACATTGTATCGCCTGAGCCAATATTTTGAGCCCGACAGAGGTGCTCCTCCGGTTGCAATGTAGTATACTGCTCCACATTTAGGACAGGTTGCAAATCCGGTTTTATCAGGATCGGGTTTAATTTTTACATTCGACTGAGCTTCATTCGGACAAGCCAAATCGTAGGCAAACAAGTTAATCGAGTTGATTGCATCTCCATATCCGTTGACAACCAATACACCGGCATATCCAAATCTTTCTTCATCTAAAAATGGAGGCAAAGGATATTCCAAGAACGAAAGAGGAGCGTTCAACTCCTTATCTCTGCTACTATCCAAATTTATTGTGAATCTTACCGGAGCATTAGGAATTGTTGATGTAATATTTTGTTCGCAACTCATACACAAACAAATCAACAGACTGATTGTCAATATTTTTTTCAACATTTTCAAATGATTTTACCTATGTCATGTAATTCTTTTTCAGTAAATGATGAATTTTTCAATACACCCAAATTATCGTCGAGCTGGTCGACAGAACTTGTTCCTACAATTACCGAAGTTACTCCTTTGTGATTCAACACCCATGCCAAAGCCATTTCGGCCAAAGTTTGACCTCTTTTTTTAGCAATCTGGTTTAGTTCTTTTACTTTGTTGACTATTTCAATCGTAACGTCTTCTTTTTTCAAGAAACCGTGTACGTTGGCAGCTCGCGAATTATCGGGGATTCCATTCAGGTATTTATCGGTAAGTAATCCTTGTGCCAAAGGAGAAAAAGCGACAAATCCGACTCCTTGTTCTTCATTAAGGTCAAAATGTTCTTCTTCCGGAAAACGATGGAACATATTGTATTTATCCTGATAAACCAAACAGGGAACGTGTTGTTCTGCAAGGATTTCATATGCTTTCTCAGCCTCTTTAGCCGGATATTTCGAAAGACCGATATATAATGCTTTTCCTTGCTTTACAATATCAATTAATGCTTGCACGGTTTCTTCAATCGGTGTTTGAAAATCGTATCGATGAGAATAAAAAATATCGAAATACTCCAATCCCGTGCGTTTCAAACTTTGATTGATGCTTGCCATGAGGGATTTACGCGAGGCTCCATCTCCATAAGGCCCCGACCACATTTCATGTCCGGCTTTCGACGAAATAATCAAATGGTCGCGATACGCTTTCAAATCACTTGATAAAATTTTACCGAAATTCGATTCCGCGCTACCCGGAGGCGGGCCGTAATTATTTGCCAGATCAAAATGCGTGATACCATTATCAAACGCATGAAGTATCATTTTTCTTGCATTAGCAAAGTCGTCTACTTCGCCAAAATTATGCCATAATCCCAAAGATATTTTGGGGAGTTGCAAACCTGAGTTGCCACAAAAAGAATAGTCCATATCTATTATAATTATTAATCAAAATACAGTAGCAAATATATGTAAAATATTCATAAAAATACAATTTGCATGAAAGAACTTATCAATAAAAAAAACCGAAGTGCCAAAGAGGAATAACATTTTGATAAGCAAGTTCAATATTGTCTTTCACAACAAACGCGTTATCAGTTCCTTGAATTTGCTTTTGTCTTTTATTTTTCCCGCCGACTTCAAATGTTAGTCCGGCAATTTCAAAATCAGCAACCTTTGAGGTGATAACATCATATTTCTCTTTGGCTTGATTGAAAAAGAAAGTTTCCCTCACGTTGCCAATATCGGTATTTTCGGCAGCTAAATTGTAAAGCAGATTAGTGTTTTCGAGATAGACCTTATCAACCTTGCCGAGCGAACGGATACCGCCTTTCTCGGTGCGTAACTGCGAAATCAATCCCGCTTCTTCGATTAGCAAAAAATAATCTGCAATATTATTGCGACCGGCGGCAAGCATTCCTGCTATTTTTGAAAAATTAGGTTTAAAAGGTACGCTTTGAGCAATAATTACCATCAATTGCCGCAATTTTCGTCCTGTTGCCATATTCATTTCCGAAAATTGTGGAATATCAACTTCAAGAGTCTGATTGACAGCCTGTTTTAATATTAAATGAAAATTTTCTTCTTTTGCAAATGGATAGTAACCCTGTTTTAGATATTGTTCAAACAAAGGTAATGGGTGTTTAACGGGTATTTCCACTTTTTTTTCAATAACTTGCTGAATATCAAATATTCCCGCAGAAATACCGTGAAACATTTTAAGATATTCTCGAAACGAAAGTCCCTGCATTTTATATATCAGTGCCCGGCGGCTCAAATCGGCAGAACCTTTCATAATATCGAGCACAGAAGATCCGGTAAAAACGACTTTCAAATCGGCATGGTAGTCGTACATCAATTTTAGTTCACGTGACCAGTCGGGATATTTGTGAATTTCGTCAATAAAAAGCCATTTCCCCCCTCGTTTTTCAAAATTACTTGCAAAGTCTAACAAGCGATTTGTAGCAAAATATAAATCATCAGCAGAAACATACATTGCTTCATCCGGATTCAGGTTTTGTTTGATGTGTTGCAAAATAAGTGTAGTCTTACCTATACCACGAGCTCCAACAACTCCAATCATCCGGTTATTCCAAGTAATTTTATCGTGAATATAGCGAACAAAATCTGTACTTGTTTCTTCGAGCAATTTATGATAATTGTATAGTAATTCCTCCATAACAACAGTATTTTTCGCAAAGATACTATTTTTGCACTATAATAGTGCTATTTTATGTAAAAATTGCACCATAACAGTGCAATTTATCTATAATTTCCTTTTTGCTCGTCTTTCATCAACATTCCTCTTGATTTGAGCAAGGCGATTTGGTCGGTGATTGTTCTTGAACTTTTATTTGTCATAGTAAGTATGAGTATAAAAAATATGACCCGCCGGCAGTTCTAACGGGATGCGCAACGGGTGTTATTATCTTTAAACGAACAGTGTCCGTAATTGCTGGCGGTTTTCTGACTATAAAGATACAACTTATTTTTAGAATATCATCACTAAGTTGGGCTCTCTTTTCCAAATCAGATACAGCTTGTTGGGTAATATTAAACTCAACGGCAAGAGCATCTTGTTTCACCCCTACTTTGAAACAAAAAAGAATACTATTTACCATTACTTTGAAACATTTTTCTTGCATTTCTGCCGTTACTTTGAAACAAAAATTATCAATTAAAAAACGAAAAACAAAAAAATCATATTATTTTTTCATTTCTCATTGAGAAATTCTAACTTTGTAAGATAATTTTAATGACAAGGAGCTATGCCTTTGGAAAATAGTGAGCAGGAAATCAGTCCTCTAATAAAATCATTCAGTATCGACAATGTGAATATCCCTGCCGATTTTGATTATAAAGAAGAATTAGCAAATGCTCGTAACGATAAATATGTGTTATGAGAATATTTATTGATACCAATTTTTAATCGACTTGCTCATTAAGCGAAACCCTTCCTATTCAAGCGTAGCAAGGATTTTTGATATTGCATTAAACTCCAAGTACTATCGAAGCATTGATGTTAAGTCTCCGACTTATATTTCTTGCAACCGGTAGAGTCGGCTCGCTTTTCCCTGTCAAATACTCGCTAACACGCGATGGGCTTATTTCCAGTAACTCCGAAAGTTTCATCTGATTGATTCCCATTTCGTACATTCTTAGTTTGATCACATCGGCTAATACAGGCTCTTTTACAGGATAAAAAGATTCCTCATAATCAGCAACCAAATCAGAAAGCAAATCAAGTTCAATAAAATTTTTATCACCTGTTGGTGTATCGTTTCCAACCACTTTTAGCAACTCTTCTATTCTTTCGCAAGCTGCATTATATTGTTTTTCATTCTTAATCATAGCATTACCCATATTATATAGTTGAACAATCTTTTATTTTAATTGGAATCGCAGTCCTTGTCTCTAAAATTAATGGAACCTCAAATTTATTTGATTGGATTTACGCAGGTCTTTTTGCATTACTCGGCATAACTCATATCATTGAAGGCTTAGGAGCATATTCATTTGACAGACTTTTCGGGAAAGCCTACATTCTGATTAATTCTGAATCAATTTCATTAAAAGCAAGCGTTTGGAGCAAAAAACAATTCGTTAATTGGAGTGATATTAAGTCAATTGACTACAAACTCAATAAATTTGAAATCAAAAAAACAGATGGCTCAATAATGATTATAGATTTGTTCGAGCTTAATTACAGATTAGTAATTGAAGTAAAACAAGCGATTAATCGTATTGCGAAAGAAAAAAACATATAAGCTGTCATTTCACTTTTTCTCTGCCAACATTTTTTCTAACAAAGTATTTTTCTCTTGTTCGGTTTTCAATAAACGCTCCATCAGTTCCATCAATTTATCTATTTGGTTAAAGGTAGGTTGATAATTAATGAATGAAGAATTATCATGAAATATATCATTGAACGTATTAGAGATTATATTAATAGCTATTTCTTCATTAAAATTCCTAATAGCATCTATCGGAATATTCAACACCTTAGCAACTTTTTCCAGAATATCATCGCTAAGTTGAGCTTTCTTTTCCAAATCAGATACAGCTTGTTGAGTAATATTAAACTCAATGGCAAGAGCATCTTGCTTTACTCCCAATATCTCGCGAAGCCGCTTGATGTTGCGACCATGATGAACCGATGACAAAAATTCTGTTCCTTCATTCATAACTTTTCATATTAGTTATTTAAAATCCTGTGACAAATGTATATAGAATATTCATAAAATACCACTAAGAAATAAAATTATTTTTTTATCTAAATAATTTCTTTATCTTTGCTATTAAAATGTGTAATATTTTTTATGTTTTATAAAATTTACAACCAAAAAGACATGGAAACAGTAACCGAAAAGACAAAAAAGAGAAAAGAAAAACAGCAAACGACAATGGCAAAAAAAGAATCTAAAATTGCTAAATACTGGAGAACTGAGTATAGAGAAGGAGTGATTTTAGATATGCGGGCTGTGTTGAAATGACCCTAACGATCCATGTAATTATCGCTCAAGCAATTTCTGATAAAATTCCTTTAATTTCTTCCGATCAAAAGTTTAAATTGTATACTTCGCAAGGTTTAGATTTTGTGTTTAACAAACGCTGAACTCATGTTTATTTTACTTTTTCTCCGCCAACATCTTTTCCAACAAAGTATTTTTCTCCTGTTCGGTTTTCAATAAACGTTCCATCATTTCTGTAAGCTTATCCATTTGATTAAAAGTAGTTTGGTGACAAGCAAAAAATGAAGCTTCATTGAATGTATTAGCTATTACATTAACTGCCGTTTCTTCATTAAAATTTTTAATGGCATCTACCGGAATATTCAACACTTTAGCAACTTTTTCCAAAATATCATCGCTGAGTTGGGCTTTCTTTTCCAAATCCGATACAGCTTGTTGAGTAATATTAAACTCAATGGCAAGAGCATCTTGCTTTACTCCCAATACCTCGCGAAGCCGCTTGATGTTGCGACCATGATGAACCGATGTCAAAAATTGTGTTTCCTCATTCATAATTTTCATATTGTTATTTAAAATCCTGTGGCAAATGTATATAGAATATTCATAAAATACAACTTGTACGATACAAGTTAATCGTTTGTGCGATACAAGTGGAAAAATACTTAAAATATTTACACAGCCATTATTTTTGTCCCCCGAAAGTAAATTTTTAACCCAAAAATGACACTTTCGAGAATATAAATTTTATTTATTAATTATTTAAATTATTTTTGTCATGAGAAAGATGAATTTTGAACAAATGGAGGTTATTAATGGAGGTCAAACGGTTGTTGATGCAATGGACCCCATTCAGGAGGAGGACTACAGAATTCCCGGATGGAAATGGACTGTAGAACAGCACATAGGATGTGCTATTACCGGTGCACTAATAGGTGGTGGTATATTCGGAGTACTTGGATATGGAGCCTGTCTTTTGGTTTGTGTGGATAATTAAAGGACAAAAACCTCAAGAATAATTTTGCTATATTTTATAAATATAATCTAAAATAATTATTCTTGAGGTCTTTAATAAAATATAATTACCAATATGATTTTGAAATAATGAGAATTGTGAATTTATTTTTGCTAAAATGGAAGTCGTTAATTCGTCATCCTTTATTCGAGCAGACTATTTTCATGCGATTATTGCTAAGCGTTTACTTACTAATTATTTTGTTTTTCATTTATTTTTTTGGTTCGCTTGTATCACAATTTATTAGCAGATTATTTTCAAATGAAATAAATGCATTTTTACTTTTACTTTCTCCCCTCCTTTTACTGGATTTCATATTAAAAATATGTTTCAAAAAAGACAACATTCAATTTATTGCTTTTAGTCGTTTCCCCAATAGCAATAAAACACTTTCGGCTTATTTAATTATAAAAGAGATTTTTAGTCCTTGGAATTATTATCTGTTATTTTTTTTCCTTTCCTACTTGATTACTTCTATATATCCATATAGTGGATTATTGATTACCGCAGTTATTATCATATCTCTTTGCTCTATACAGATTCTAATCAGCCAAATAGTTAATAAAATTAAACACAATAGAATAAATAATAGATATATAATACTACCTATCCATTCAAACATATTGTCTAATAACGTTACTGCAAATTACCTTTCACTTAACATAAAAATGATTACACGCTCGCCTCGTATGCGGCAATCATTTTTAAGGTTTTCATTGGTTATAATTGCTTATTTTTATTTAATCATTACCCATAAAGATACTGATTCTTTTATCCTTCGATTCTTCCTTATTTTAATCACTTTCATATCCTTTCCGGTAGCTTTTAATCAATTTTTATTTTCTGCAGAAGCTGCATTTTTCGATCATTTGATGACAATCCCGAATTTTAAGAATATCTTATCAGCAAAATATACTTTATGTACATTTTTTTCTCTTATTACGTTTTTGACATTACTGTTTATTTTACCATTTTCATGGAAATCTTTCGTTGAATTAACGGCGATTTTCCTTTATAGTGCAGGAACAATTACATTATTGTCTTTTTGCAGTATTTTATTTGTTACTGCAAAAATTGATTTATTTGGTTCACAATACAAAATGATGTCTAATCCGCCTTCCGTACAATCGTTCAGTATTGTATTAATTAACTTGTTGGCAATCTCGTTAGTCATTTTAATTTCATGGCTGTTTTCCAATCAAACGGCAACCTATTATATGCTTGTTGCCGGAGCACTTTCTATTTTATTCAGAAATTCATGGTTTAACTATCTATATAGATGTTTTTATCCTAATAAATATGAAAAAATGGAGCTTTTTAGGATACAATAAGTGACCGAAATATGGAAATAGAAATAAAAAATCTGACAAAAATATATAATAAACAAACTGTTTTGAACATCGACGATTTGTCGGTATCAAAAGGAGAACTTATTGGATTAATCGGCAATAATGGGGCTGGCAAAACAACTTTCTTAAGGCTATTGATGGATCTGATAAAAACCGATTCCGGTACAATATTTTCAAGAGGTAAAAAAGTGTCTAAAACAGAAGATTGGAAATTTTATACTTCAGCTTATATCGACACCGGATTTTTGATTGATTTTTTGACTCCCGAAGAATACTTTAATTTCATTGCCTCCAACTATAAAATAAGCAAATACGACTTAGAAGAGACTCTCAATCAATTCTTTGATTTCATGAATGGCGAAATATTAGGAAAACGAAAATACATTCGGGATTTTTCGACCGGAAACAAGCAAAAAATAGGAATTATTGGGGCTATAATCCCTAAACCTGAAATATTATTTTTGGATGAACCTTTCAATTTTTTAGACCCAAGTTCACAATATTTTATTAGTGATTATTTAAGTGAATTAAATAAACAACATAATACAACCATTATCGTTTCAAGCCACAATTTAGAATGTATCTTTAATATATCATCTCGAATTCTACTCTTGGACAAAGGGGAGATTATTAAAGATTCATTACATGCAAATAGTAAATTAAGAGAAGAGTTAAATAATTATTTCAGATTACAATAAAAGAGATTATGAATCGATATCTGAAATTTTCACCATTTTATTTTTTCTGTCTGTATAGCCTAATCACTATTTTCTTTACTTTTTGTTTCAATTACATATTATATGATGACGCTTTATATTATAAATCTTTTGAAGAAACACTAAGGATTGACCGCATTGCCAAAATAATTGAGCAGGAGAAGTTTTTTCGAAAGATTGGATATGGTATCATTCCACTTATGTTATTGTTAAGAGCATTTTTTACAAGCATTTGTCTTGCTATTGGAGTTCTTATTTCTGAACAAGATTTTAAATTCAGTCAATATTTTAATATCGCAATTAAAGCCGATATCATTTTCTTATTTGAACTAATTATTAAAATAAATTACTTCTCGATCTTTGGTGCCGATTCATTACAAGAAATTAACGGTCGTTTTCTTTCTGTTTTACAATGGACTGGTGTTAATAATGTAGAACAATGGTTATTTTACCCGATGAGCATATTAAATGTTTTTGAATTAACTTATTGGATTTTATTAGCTCTGTTCATTTCTAATTATACCAAAAAATCTTTTAGAAGCTCTTTGAGTTTTGTAGCCAAAACTTATGGAGTTGGTTTGTTATTATGGGTTACACTTGTTGTATATATTTCTTTATTTCTAATCTAAAATGAAAAAGAAAATCTTAAAGTGGTTTATTTATTCTATCATTGTTTTGATACTTTTTATTCTTGGGATAAACAGTTTCAAAAAAATAAATGAAAAGAAAATAGTTAAAGAAAATATCCAAAAATTTCATGATTTTTGTATTTTTACTGTCGGTGGTAATCATGAATTATGTACAAAATTATTGCCAACACAACCTATTATCATCCTATTTATACATCCGGAATGTGACTCCTGTCATGAGGAAGTTAAACAATTAAAGGAATATCAAACAGAATTTCAAAATATTTCTATCTTATTGGTTACTTCAGCCTCGCTGCAACAAGCCATAGATTTTTATTCAAATCAAAACTTATCGTTATTCGATAATATAAAACTTTGTTTAGATGAAGATTTTAAAATATCCGATCACTTTGGCATAAATACAATTCCATCTGTTTTTTTATATAATCAAGATAAAGAATTGATATTTAAACATAAAGGAGAGATTAAAATTGAAACCTTAATCAGTTATTTAAGTGAAATTTAGCCTTTTTGACTTGAATCGAAGATCGGCATTAGCCAATTGGAAGTTATTTATCACAAGCCTAAAGTCCGACAGGACTTTAATATGGGTAGCCCCGTGCAAGCGCAGCGCAGCTCGGGGTAAGAAGATACCCCTACCTTTTCAGAACTCCGTAGGAGTTCAACCCACTACGGGGTTGTGGTTGGGAGAGAGATGCTCTATAACCCCGAGCTGCGCTGCGCTTGCACGGGGCTATCAATATCTGTCTCCTACGGAGACTTGCGTAATGTATCAGCACTATATCTGAAGAATCAAAATGAAATCTATTAAGGAACTCAAAAAATCATTCACTCGCCAACATGGTGAATTTGCCTGCGGATTGGCTTGCCTAAATATGATAATTAAATATCATGGCGGCAATGCTCGCCAAGAAGATTTGCGAAATATCAGCGGCACGAGCCTGCAAGGAACTACTTTACTCGGTTTATACCAAGCTGCCGAAAAATTACATTTCACACCCGAAGCCTACGAAGCGGATTTAGATTCTTTAAAGTCCTTAAAACCCCCTATTGTTTTGCACATCATCAAAAATCAGAAAATAGAACATTACATTGTTTGTTTCGGATTTGAAAACAACAAATTTATTATTGGCGACCCGGGCGAAAATTCTATTTCTTTTTTGTCTGAACAGGAATTAAATGCTATTTGGCAATCTAAAGCATTATTGACTTTAGAACCAACTTCTGATTTTGTAAGGAAAGATTCCGAGAAGAAAGAAAAACGAAATTGGTTGAAAAATCTTGTCAAGGAAGATATTTCGATACTGACTGTTGCATTTATTTTGGGAATGATTATTGCCGTTTTAGGTTTGGCAACAGCTGTATTTTCCCAAAAACTGATCGACGATTTACTCCCGTCCAAAAATTACGAAAAAATCGTACTCGGTATTTTGTTCTTTTTTATTTTATTGATTGCCCGAAGCGGTTTGGATTTCTTGCGCAGCATTTTCGCATTGCGGCAAACACGGGGCATGAATAACCGGTTGATTGACCGTTTCTTTTCCAAAATATTGTATCTGCCCAAATCATTTTTCGATTCTACGAAAACCGGTGAAATCATTACTCGCATGAGCGATTCGCGACGCATTCAACAAACCCTGTTGTATATTGTTGGAAGTGTATTGATTGAGGCACTAACCTTGTTGTTTGCAATTGGTTATCTGTTGTTTTATTCGAGGCAAATGGCGTTGATTGCTTTGGCTTGTATCCCGTTTTTCATCTTGTTAGTGATTTTATATAATCAAAAAATCATTGACGGTCAACGAAATGTAATGGTTTCCAATGCAGCAACCGAAGGCTTATTAATTGATTTTATACAAGGCGTGAACGACATTAAAAACGCCAACAAACAACCGGCTTTCAAGCAATCCATTCAAGTGATGTATGGATTACTTCAACAATTCGGATATAAATTGGGAGTATTAGGCTCACAATATGGTTTAATTGCTCAAGTGATTAGTACTGTTACGTCTGTTTCATTAATTATTTTCGGTGTATTCCAAGTGTTAAACGAGCAATTGACTTTAGGAGAATTAATGGCGGTTATGACCATAAGCAGCATTATTATTTCTTCTACAGCAAGTCTTTCGGGAGTCAATATCCGCTTACAGGAAGCCGGAGTTGCTTTCGACCGTTTTTATGAATTCTTAAAAGCCAAACCGGAGTTTGAACCGGATGAGGAGGTGCTCGGCACGAAGGTACACGGTGCACGAGATGAGGGTCATGTTTGTTTGCAGATAAAAGATTTGTCTTTCCGGTTTATCGGGAGGAAGAAATTGTTTGAACATATTTCTATGGAAATCAATCAAGGAGAAATTGTTACGCTTTTCGGAGAAGTGGGTTCGGGAAAAAGTACCTTAATCCAAATTCTGCAAAAACATTATTTACCGGAATCAGGAGAAATCTTTTTAAATAACAAATCCATCACCGAATATTCTACTCCATTGTGGAGGGAATATGTAAGCGTTGTGAGCCAACATACCAAAATATTTAACGGAAATGTATTTGAAAATATTTGTCTGGGAAATTACATGAATGAAACGGAAACCATTATCCGGTTTTGCAAAGAATATGGTTTCGATACTTATTTTGATGCTTTACCACAAGGATTAAATACCCTTTTAGGCGAAGACGGAATCAATATTTCCGGAGGACAACAACAACTAATAGCGCTTGCCCGTGCACTATACCGTAATCCTTCCGTCCTTCTGTTAGATGAACCTACATCGGCTATGGATAGCAAAACCGAACAGTTCGTTATGGATTTATTGAAAAAGCACAAAACTCAATACTCCATTTTATTGGTAACTCACCGCACTCATTGGGCAGAGATTTCCGACCGAATATATCGGTTTGGGAGTTTCAACTAAGTGAATTCCACCCTTGCGCCTGCAATGCTATCTCATTACCATCGCGGGTAATAAGGGCAGAACCTAATGATTGTTTACAAATATGTCCGATAACCGAAACGCCTTTCATTTCAGTTATTTGTTCGTGCAAAGCAAGAGGAACCGTGAATAATAATTCATAATCTTCTCCTCCGTTCAAGGCTGCTGTTGTCAGGTTCATGTTGAATTGTTCGGCCATGACAGCGGTTTGATAATCGATAGGAATGCGTTCTTCGTAAATCCGGCAACCGACTTTGCTTTCATAACAAATATGCAGTAATTCGGAAGAAAGTCCGTCTGAAACATCTATCATCGAAGTTGGAACGATTTCTTTTTCGGCCAAGAATTGAGCAATATCTTTTCGGGCTTCCGGTTTCAATTGGCGTTCCAAGAGATATTCTTTTCCAGTAAAATCGGGAGTAAAATCGGATTCTCCTTTGAATACGGTTTTTTCCCTTTCGAGTAATTGAAGTCCCATGTATGCCGCGCCTAAATCTCCGGAAACGCAAATCAAATCGGTATCTTTGGCTCCGGTTCTGTATGTAACTTTAGATTTTTCGACTTCTCCTATGCAGGTAATGCTGATGCAAAGTCCGGTAAGGGAGGCAGAAGTATCTCCTCCCACAATATCGACACCATACACTTCGCAAGCCAATTTCAATCCTTCGTAAAAGTCTTCTAAATTTTCGACGGAAAAACGATTTGAAATACCCAACGAAACCGTTATTTGCTTGGGAGTGCCGTTCATCGCATAAATATCCGAAAAATTCACAACGGCAGATTTGTATCCCAGATGTTTCAACGGAACATAGGTCAAATCAAAATGGATTCCTTCCAGCAATAAATCGGTAGTAATCAACACCTCTTTTTTATTGTATTTCAATACCGCGGCATCATCGCCAACACCTTTTACACTGCTCGCATTTTTCAACGAAATATTTTCAGTAAGTCGACGAATCAGACCAAACTCTCCTAAACTTGAAATATCCATAAGTTCAATTATAAATTATGAATTATGAATTAAGAGTTACAAATGATGATTTATGTTTCATTCATAATTCTTAATTCTTAATTCATAATTGTTTAATGACTTCCTCCATAATAAACGCCATTTTGGGCTGGGCTATTTTGGCCGCTTTCAGCACTTCTTCGTGTGAAACTGTTTCGACTCTGCCGGTAACTCCCAAGTCTGTAATGATTGAAAATGCCAAAACTTTGATTCCTGCATGACGAGCTACAATCACTTCAGGAACCGTACTCATTCCGACTGCGTCTCCTCCGATAATATGGAAATAAGTGTATTCTGCCGGAGTTTCGAAAGTAGGCCCTTGGGTTCCTACATAAACACCATATTGCAGTTTAATATTGTTTTTATGAGCAATTTCGATTGCCAATTTTCTTAATTTTTTATCATAAGGCTCACTCATATCCGGGAAACGAACACCAAATTCGGGCAAATTCCGTCCTCTTAATGGATGTTCCGGGAATAAATTGATATGGTCTTCAATCAACATGATGTCTCCGACTTCAAGACTACGGTTCATTCCGCCTGCTGCATTGGATACAAACAAGTGAGAGATTCCCAAAAATTGCATTACACGAATCGGATAGGTTACATCCTGCATACAATATCCTTCGTAGTAATGGAAACGGCCTTGCATGGCAAGAATTGGTTTTCCGCCCAACGTTCCGACGATCAATTTTCCGCTGTGTCCTTCAACGGTAGAAACAGGGAAATGAGGAATTTCTTCATAAGAAATTTCCTTCTTATCCTTTATATTATTTGCCAAATCTCCCAAACCGGTTCCTAAAATAATACCGATTTTTGTTTCTGCCGGAATTCTTGCTTTAAGCCATTCAACGGTTTCATTTAAATTTTTTAACATGATTGTATATTTTTTTTGTGAATAATGTTTCTTCGTTATTTTTGAATACCACCGTAACCGGTAAATAAAACATTGCTTTTTTCACATCTTCCGAAAAATCGCAATCTATCAATCGCACAAAATCCTTTTCTGTGGTGATAATCAGTTTGTTTTCACCTTGCAATTGTTCAAATTTAGATTCTATTTTTTGAATATCGTTTTTTGAAAAAGCATGATGGTCAGGAAATGTAAGTATTTCCAATTCCTGAGTATACATTTTCAATTCTGAAATAAGTCCTTCGGGATTCGCTATTCCGGCAACTAATAAAACTGCATAATTATCTTCTTTTATTTCCGATAATTTCTTCTTTCTATCTTGTTCATTCTCAAAACATGGAACCAATTCTCCATATTTAAATGCAGTAAAAAACAAACTTTGATAAGGATATAATTTCAAATGCTTGGATATTAATCTGTAATCGATAGGTTTTAAACCGGGCGAACATTTGGTTATGACTATCATGTTTGCTCTGTCTTTTCCCGACCAAGATTCGCGAAGTCGTCCTGCCGGCAACAGCGTATCTTCATAAGCCATCCGGTTGCTGTCGACTAACAGAATCGAATAAGACGGTTTCACATAACGATGTTGAAAAGCATCATCCAGCAAAATAACCTGAGGTCTTTCATCTTCCGGAAGAGATAACAGCTTTTTTATTCCCCTGCGACGGTTACCATCGACAGCAACAATTGCTTGCGGAAATTTCCGGAATATCTGAAACGGCTCGTCGCCTATGGTTTTTCCTGTTGCCTTCTTATCTGCAAGAACAAAACCGGATGTTTTCCTTTTATAACCTCTACTTAACACGGCAACCTTGTTTCGATCGGTCAACAAACGCAATAAATACTCTACATGAGGAGTTTTCCCGGTTCCTCCCACCGTGATATTACCGACACAAATAATAGGAATAGAAAATTCTTCAGCCGGAAGTATTTTCCAGTCGAAAAACTTATTTCTAAACCAAACAACCCATCCGTAAAGTACAGAAAAAGGGAGGAGTAGTTTATTTATTTTATTTGTTGAACTCATATTAAAATTGGGTGCACGGTGCATGAATTGCTTACTCTCTACGAAAACAGAGGCCCCACATTGCGTCCCTCGTATCGTGTATCTTTTATCGTTTTCAAGTAAAAAACAATTGCTGTTATTAATTCTTCAACCTGCTTATTTTTAGCCCCTTTTGTCTGATTGAGCCGCAAAATCGAGAAGTCATAAAGCCGCAAGTTGTTCTTTTTCAAACCGACAGTCATTGTAGCATCAGCGGAAGCCAATACATATTGTAAAGAGAAATTCTCCTTGATGGTCAAATCAATAACCACATCATAGCGTCGAGACTTTAATTGCCTCAATAACTCTTTATCAGGAGCTCCCGATTTCTCGCTATTCTCTTTAGGGCCAACGATTGTGTAATTCGTTTCGGAATAGTCAAAATTATCATCTTTTACCCTGAAAGCATATCCGTCGACATATTTTCCCATTCCGAGAAGTCCTCCGATAAATGAATCTACAATATCATAATCACTTGTTTCAAAAAGAATCAAAACCGATCGAATGGCCTCCATATTCAGAAAGGCACGATGGCGCTTATTCTTTTGGAGCAGTGATTTTAATTTACGTTTTTTGAAAAATCCAAACATAATTGTATTGTTATTTTACCTCTAAATCCCCTAAAGGGGACTTCAGTTCCTGATGAGCCGAAAAGAACTACGGCCTTTTGCACTCTAAAGTCCCCTTTAGGGGATTTAGGGGTTATCTATTAATTCTAAAAATTCTTCTTCATCTATAATTTTAATACCCAATTTTTGTGCTTTCTCCAATTTTGCCGGCCCCATATTTTCTCCGGCAAGGATATAATCGGTTTTTGCCGAAACAGAACCGACGTTTTTACCTCCGTTTTTCTCTATCAAAGCTTTATATTCATCGCGAGAATAGTTGGAGAATGTTCCACTTATTACAAACGTTAAACCTGCTAATTTAGTTGTTTTTTCCGATAATATTTTTTCATCGATTTCGAATTGAAGTCCGGCATTTTTTAATTTTTGAATAAGCTCTATGTTTTTTTCGTCGGAAAAATAACAGACAACACTTTGTGCGATTCTTTCTCCGATTTCATCGACGGCAGTCAATTGTTCGAGTGTTGCCTGCGACAATGCATCAATGTTTTGAAATGAATAGGCTAAACGCTTGGCGACTGTTTCTCCGACAAAACGAATACCCAAAGCAAACAAAACCCGCTCAAAAGGAACGTTTTTCGACTGTCGAATGCTTTCCATATAATTGCGAGCACTTTTTTCTCCCCATCGCTCCAAATTCATGATGCTTTCTATCTTAACGGCATACAAATCGGCAGCATTATGGATTAAACCTGCGCTGTAAAAGTGTTCGATGGTTTCCGAACCGGCATGAATATCCATCGCTTTCCGGCTTACAAAATGTTCAATCTTTCCCTTGATTTGCGGTTCACAACCGGCTTCGTTCGGGCAATAGAATGCAGCCTCACCCTCGTATCTGATTAGCGGAGTTCCACATTCAGGACAGTTTTTGACAAATTGGACTGTATCTCCGATAAGAAAACGAGCAGACTTGTCGACCTCTACAATTTTAGGAATAATTTCTCCGCCTTTCTCCACATACACCATATCATTATAATGCAAATCCAGCGATTTGATAATATCGGCATTGTGCAAAGAGGCTCGTTTAACCACCGTTCCTGAAAGTTGAACAGGTTCAAGATTGGCAACTGGAGTAACCGCTCCTGTCCTTCCTACCTGAAAAGAAACAGAAAGTAATTTTGTCAATGCTTTTTCGGGCTGAAACTTATAAGCGATCGCCCAGCGAGGTGATTTTGCCGTAAAACCAAGATTTTTTTGCTGGCGAAGAGAATTGACTTTTAAAACGATGCCATCAGTTGCAACAGACAGGTTTTTGCGTTCAACATCCCAATATTTAATAAAGCCGAAAACGTCGTCTATGTTATCGAATTTCCGGGTTGCATCGGAGGTTTTGAATCCCCATGATTTGGCTTTTTGCAAGTTTTCGTAATGACCGTCTTCCGGAAGATTTTCTCCAAGCAAATAATATAAGTAAGAATCCAACTTACGACCGGCAACTATCGAAGAATTTTGGAGTTTCAACGTTCCGGATGCCGCATTGCGCGGATTGGCGAAAAGAGGTTCTTCCTGCTCTTCCCTTTCTTTATTTAAAGCATCGAAAACATTCCACGGCATCAATATCTCTCCTCTGATTTCAAATTTTTCGGGATAATCATTTCCCATCAATTTCAACGGAATACTGCGAATTGTTTTTACATTCGCTGTTACATCATCTCCTTTGGTTCCATCTCCTCTGGTAATTGCCCTCGTCAATTCTCCTTTTTCATATATCAAAGAAATGGAAGTCCCGTCGTATTTTAATTCGCATACAATTTCAAAAGGCTCATTCAATGCTTTCTCCACCCGACTATAAAAGTCACTAATTTCCCCTTCCGAATAAGTGTTTGCCAATGAAAGCATCGGGTATTCATGCTCTACTTGCATGAAATTCTTGTTAGCATCACTGCCTACTCTTTGGGTCGGAGAATTTGGGTCGAAAAACTCAGGATGTTTGCTTTCCAGATCCTGTAATTCTTTCAATTTTTGGTCAAATTCAAAATCAGAAATTTCAGGAGCCGACAAAACATAATAATTATAATTATGCCGGTCGATTTCTGCCCTCAAGGAGTGTATATGTTGTTTGATGTTTTCCATAGAACAAACATACAAATGTTATTTCGATTTTCAAAAAAATTTAATTAATTATGCAGCGTTTTTCAATGTTTTCCGTCTTTATGTATTGTAAACCCATTAGTAAAATTACAAAAAATAAAATGCGTATGAAAAAGAACTTTATTTATTTGACAGCAGTATCTCTGTTATTTAGTGCATGTGATAAAAACAACAATAACGGTATAGCTCCTTTGCCCGATGCAAAACCTATCGAATTGCGTTCGGAGTTACTCCCTAAAATAGAGCAAGATAATGCGTTTGCTTTTGATCTGTTCAAACAAGTCTATCAAACAGAAAAAACGAGCAATGTTTTTATTTCTCCATTAAGCGTGAGCATGGCTTTGAGCATGACACTGAACGGAGCAAAAGAACAAACGTTTGAAGAAATGAAAAACGCTTTGCGCATTTCCGGTTTTTCAATGGATGAAATCAATGAGTATTGCCAAACATTAAAAAATGCGCTGTTAAAAGTTGATACTTCTACCGAATTTTCCATTGCCAACTCTATTTGGTATAAACAGGGATTTTCGGTTGAAAATAATTTCTTAAATGTAAACAAGAAATATTTCGGAGCAGAAGTAACTGAGGCGGATTTCTCCAATCCTGCAACGTTGAAACGGATAAATCAATGGTGCTCTGATAACACAAAAGGAAAAATTCCTACTATTTTAGACGAAATTCCGGCTGATGCTTTAATGTATCTAATCAATGCAATCTATTTTAAAGGCATTTGGAAATATCAGTTCGACAAAAAGCAAACGTTTGACGGTACGTTTTACAATGAAAGTGGAGTAAAACACTTGATAAAAATGATGAATCAAATCGGAAACTTTGAATATTTTACCGACGAAAACGCACGTTACCTGACATTACCTTACGGAAATGGTGCTTTCAGTATGAGGTTGTTGTTGCCAAACGAGAATAAAACAGTAGAAGATGTGATTAATCACATCAATCCGCAATCATGGCAAAATATTTCCGATTATTCCGCAGTGATAAAAGTTCGTTTACAATTACCTCGTTTCAAAGCGGAATGTAAATATTTGCTAAATGAAGAAGCATTGCCGAAAATGGGAATGGTAATTCCATTTTCTGACAATGCCGATTTTACAGGAATTTCGAAAGAAGGAGGAATAAAAATATCGAGAGTAATTCATAAAACATATGTTTCGGTTGATGAAGAAGGCACGGAAGCTGCTGCTGTAACCGCTGTGGAGATAGTGGAGATGGCAATGCCGCCACAGACTACAATCAATTATATTGTCGATAAACCTTTTGTTTTTGTCATACAAGAAAATAGCACAGGAATAATCCTTTTTGCAGGCGTAATAAAAGAGTTATAATTTAGAATCAATGTTAGAAATCAAGAAGACTTCTAAATCATAAAACCTCATTTATACCTTATTTTTTAAACAGAACAACCTCAGTAGCAATTTGTTAATACATATAACACCAAACCTTATTACCTCATTATTTTAATAAGGTAATAAGGTTTAGGATTGTTAAGGTTATTTCCGGCTACTAAGGTTGTTCTGTTTAAAAAATAAGGTATAAATGAGGTTTGTTTTTATAAAATTAGAATAACAAAAAATATTACTGTAACTTTGCACACTTAAAAAAATACATGTATGGATATTCAGGTTTCAGTTCTAAAAGCGATAGAAAATCTCTACGGTCAACCCATAGATGCGGAACAAGTTCAGTTACAGAAAACAAAAAAAGAGTTTAAGGGGCATTTAACCTTGGTTGTATTCCCTTTCTTGAAAATATCGAAGAAAAATCCCGAACAAACTGCACAGGAAATCGGAGAATATTTGCAGAAAAACGAACCTGTCATTGCTGAATTCAATGTTATCAAAGGCTTTTTGAATTTGACAATTGCTCCTGCATACTGGATTGATATGTTGAACGAAATCAATGCCGATGAAAGCTACAGATTGACTGCATCAAACGAAAATTCTCAATTGGTGATGATAGAATATTCATCTCCTAACACCAATAAACCCCTGCATTTAGGCCATATACGCAACAATTTGTTGGGATATAGCTTAGCTGAAATCATGAAAGCCAACGGATATAAAGTAGTGAAAACCAACATCGTAAACGACAGAGGTATTCATATTTGCAAATCCATGTTGGCTTGGCAAAAATGGGGAAATGGAGCAACTCCCGAATCAACAGGTAAAAAAGGCGACCATTTGATTGGCGATTTTTATGTGCTTTTTGATAAGGAATATAAAAAGGAATTAAGCGAATTACAAACCGCAGGACTTTCTAAAGAAGAGGCCGAAGCAAAATCAACATTGATGGCCGAAGCCCGCGAAATGCTCCGCCAATGGGAGGCCGGAGATTTTGAAACTGTTTCCCTTTGGGAGAAAATGAACAGTTGGGTTTATGCCGGATTTGATGAAACATACAAACGACTTGGCGTCGATTTCGACAAAATATATTACGAATCGGAAACTTATTTAACCGGAAAAGACCAAGTGCTGGAAGGGCTTTCCAAAGGTGTTTTCTACAAAAAAGAAGACGGTTCGGTTTGGGCGGATTTAACGCCTGACGGCCTCGACAACAAACTCCTTTTACGAGCTGACGGCACTTCCGTCTACATGACACAAGACATCGGTACTGCCAAGTTACGTTTCGACGATTACCCAATCAACAAAATGGTGTATGTGGTTGGCAATGAGCAAAATTACCATTTTCAAGTATTGTCTTTGTTGTTAGATAAACTAGGCTTTGAATTCGGAAAAGGCCTGACACATTTCTCTTACGGAATGGTCGAACTGCCGGAAGGAAAAATGAAATCACGCGAAGGAACCGTAGTCGATGCCGACGATTTGATTGCAGAAATGATTTCAACTGCAAAAGAAACATCCAAAGAATTAGGAAAATTAGACGGCTACTCAGAAGATGAGGCAAACAAAGTTTCGGAAATCGTAGGTTTAGGAGCATTGAAATATTTTATTTTGAAAGTAGACCCACGCAAAAACATGACTTTCAACCCTGCCGAATCTATTGATTTCAACGGAAATACCGGTCCGTTTATTCAATACACTTACGCC
The DNA here is from genome assembly GCA_031253625.1 of Dysgonamonadaceae bacterium. Lineage (GTDB taxonomy): Bacteria > Bacteroidota > Bacteroidia > Bacteroidales > Azobacteroidaceae > JAIRVZ01. The sequence goes on along the minus strand of JAIRVZ010000105.1, from coordinate 17,770 downwards.
CGAATCCAATCGGTTTTGAGAAAAGCTGCCGAAAGAGGAATAATTCTTCCTGATTTATTAGACAAGTCATTTACTACCAATGAAAAAGAAGAAGATTTGATTCAGAATCTAAATCAATTCAAAGCAGTAGTGAAAGAGGCTGCCGATTCGTATAGTCCTGCCTTAATAGCTAATTACATATATGATTTGGTAAAAGAGTACAACCAATTCTATCACGACTACTCTATTTTAGGAGGAGACGACGAATCTTCCAGAATATTCAGATTGGTGTTATCTCAAAACATAGGGAAAGTTATTAAAACTTCTTTTTCCTTGTTGGGAATTGATGTTCCCGACAGAATGTAGTCTAAAAAGTTTTTAAAATAATTTCGTAGAACAAATAAAAATACTACCTTTGCACCGTTTTGGCGGCAAAAAATAGCAGTTTTTTCCAATAATCTATTGATTTTTGGAAAATTATGCATAATTTTGCAGCCCTGTTTTTATAAAACAATAAAAGAGTAATATAATTAATTAGAATTAAAAAATCAAAAAATGCCTACAATTCAGCAATTAGTAAGAAAAGGAAGGACAGCTTTGGTTGAAAAAGGTAAATCTCCCGCATTGGATGCATGTCCGCAAAGACGTGGCGTTTGTGTGAGAGTTTACACCACAACTCCAAAGAAACCTAACTCTGCGATGCGTAAAGTTGCGCGTGTACGTTTGACCAGCATGAAAGAAGTGAATGCTTACATTCCGGGAGAAGGTCATAACTTGCAGGAACACTCTATCGTATTAGTAAGAGGCGGTCGTGTAAAAGACCTTCCGGGAGTTCGTTATCACATTGTACGCGGAACCTTGGATACTGCCGGTGTTAACGGCCGTACACAAAGACGTTCCAAATATGGTGCAAAACGTCCTAAAGCAGGTAAAGCACCCGCAGCTCCTGTAAAAGGTGGTAAAAAGAAATAATGCCACAACAAACTGAGATAACAATTTAAGTATTAAAAAGTTAGTTTGAGTTTTAGGTTAGATTAGGTTTGAGTAAATGACTCAGAGGAGTCGTTGAAGACGGAAAAGGCAACCAACAAACAAGAACAAAATTTGTAAAAAAAATGAGAAAGACTAAGCCAAAGAAAAGACAAATCCTTCCGGATCCTGTCTTCGGTGATAAGAAGGTTACGAAATTCGTAAACCATTTGATGTATGATGGCAAAAAAAGTATTGCATTTGACATTTTTTATGCAGCTTTAGAAACTGTAAAAGTTAAATTGCCAAATGAATCAAAATCTTCCCTCGAAATTTGGAAACAAGCATTAGATAACATCACTCCGCTTGTTGAAGTAAAATCACGTCGTATCGGTGGAGCCACTTTCCAAGTGCCAACCGAAATCCGTCCCGATCGTAAAGAATCCGTTTCAATGAAAAATATGATTTTATTCTCTCGCAAAAGAGGAGGTAAATCAATGGCCGACAAATTAGCGGCTGAAATCGTTGATGCTTTCAATGGTCAAGGAGGCGCGTTTAAGAGGAAAGAAGATATGCACAGAATGGCTGAGGCCAACAGAGCATTTGCTCACTTTAGGTTTTAATATAATTAATAGGTAAATGGCAAAAGATTCAGATCAACAACTGAAATTTACACGAAACCTTGGCATCATGGCGCACATTGATGCCGGAAAGACAACTACATCCGAACGTGTCCTTTTTTATACAGGATTAACTCATAAAATTGGAGAAGTTCACGATGGAGCTGCAACTATGGACTGGATGGAGCAAGAACAGGAACGCGGTATTACAATCACTTCCGCTGCTACAACAGCCAATTGGAAATATAAAGATGACACCTACAAAATTAATTTAATAGACACTCCGGGACACGTTGACTTCACTGTAGAAGTAGAACGTTCTCTTCGTATTTTGGATGGTGCAGTTGCTGCATTTTGTGCAGTAGGTGGTGTAGAACCTCAGTCGGAAACCGTTTGGCGTCAGGCTGATAAATATAATGTTCCCCGTATCGGTTATGTAAACAAAATGGACCGTTCGGGTGCTAATTTCTTTGAAGTTGTTCGTCAGGTAAAAGACGTATTGGGAGCAAATCCCTGTCCGATTCAAGTTCCTGTTGGAGCAGAAGAAAAGTTCCGGGGAATCGTGGATTTGGTAACAATGAAAGCTTACTTTTGGCACGACGAAACAATGGGAGCCGATTACTCAATCGAAGAAATCCCTATGGATTTGGTTTCGGAAGCTGAAGAATGGAGAGATAAAATGCTCGAAACTTTGGCCGAGTGCGATGACACATTGATGGAAAAGTATTTCAACGATCCGTCAACTATCACAGAAGACGAAATTCGTGCTGCTATCCGTAAAGGAACATTAGCTATGCAAATTAATCCGATGATTTGCGGATCTTCTTTCAAAAACAAAGGCGTACAATGTTTATTGGATTCCGCTTGTGCATATTTGCCAAGTCCGGTCGACACTCCTGCCATTGAAGGAACAGATCCTGATGATCCGGAAAAATCAATTATTCGTCATCCACAATCAGACGAACCTTTGTGTGCTTTGGCATTCAAAATCGCAACAGACCCTTATGTAGGCCGTCTTTGTTTCTTCCGTGTATATTCCGGAACATTAGAAGCCGGTTCTTATGTCTACAATACCCGTTCAGGTAAAAAAGAACGTATCTCTCGCTTGTTCCAAATGCACTCCAACAAACAAAATCCGAAAGAATTTATTGCTTGTGGAGATATAGGTGCAGGAGTTGGATTCAAAGATATTCGTACAGGAGATACCCTTTGTAGCGAAGATCATCCGATCGTTCTTGAATCTATGGATTTCCCCGAACCGGTTATCGGTATCGCTGTTGAGCCTAAAACTCAAAAAGATTTGGATAAATTAGGAATCGGACTCGGCAAATTAGCAGAAGAAGATCCTACTTTCACAGTTAAAACAGATCAGGATACCGGACAAACAGTTATTTCCGGAATGGGTGAATTGCACTTGGAAATCATTGTCGACCGTTTGAGACGGGAATTCAAAGTTGAATGTAATCAAGGTCGTCCGCAAGTATCATATAAAGAATCTATCACGAAAACGGTTGAATTGCGTGAAACATACAAAAAACAAACCGGAGGTCGTGGTAAATTTGCTGATATGATTGTGCGTGTTGGACCTGCTGATGCAGATTTCGAAGGCGAATTGCAATTTGTCGACGAAGTAAAAGGCGGTAACATTCCTAAAGAATACATTCCTTCTATCCAAAAAGGATTTGCTCGCGCAATGAAAAACGGTGTTTTAGCCGGATATGCTTTGGATAAACTGAAAGTAACCGTAATTGATGGTTCTTATCACGCAGTTGACTCCGATCAATTATCATTCGAGATTTGTGCTATTCAAGCATTTAAAAGTGCTTGCGAAAAAGCAAACCCCGTATTGAAAGAACCTATCATGAAGATGGAAGTTGTTACTCCCGAAGAAAGCATGGGTGATGTGATCGGTGATTTGAACAAACGTCGTGGACAAATCGAAGGCATGGATACCAGCCGTACAGGTGCTCGTATTGTAAAAGCAAAAGTACCGTTGGCAGAAACATTCGGATATGTAACAGCTTTGCGTACAATTACTTCCGGACGTGCCACAAGCACTATGTCTTTCTCTCATTACGAAGAAGTTTCTTCTTCTATCGCGAGAGCGGTATTGACAGAAGTAAAAGGTCGTGTAGATTTGATAAAATAAAAAATAGAATTGCGAGGAGGATATGGCTCTTTCTCGCAATTCATAATTAATAATTAACAATTCATAATTAAAAAAATGAGCCAAAAAATTAGAATTAAATTGAAATCTTACGATTACAACTTGGTTGACAAATCTGCTGAGAAAATCGTAAAAACAGTAAAATCTACAGGTGCGATAGTAAGCGGACCGATTCCACTTCCTACACACAAACGTATTTTTACAGTAAACCGTTCAACTTTCGTAAACAAGAAAGCCCGCGAACAATTCGAACTTTCTTCTTACAAAAGATTAATTGACATCTACAGTTCAACAGCAAAAACAGTCGACGCTTTGATGAAATTAGAATTACCAAGCGGAGTAGAAGTTGAAATAAAAGTATAGAAATAATGATTAATGTTTAATGATTAGTGATTAATCGTTAAACATTGAACATTGAACATTAATCATTAAACATTAATAATTAAATAAAAGTGAAATGCCAGGATTAATTGGGAAAAAAATCGGAATGACATCCGTTTTCAGTGCCGAGGGAAAAAATCTTCCATGCACTGTTATCGAAGTAGGTCCTTGTGTTGTTACTCAAGTTAAAACCATCGAAAACGATGAGTATGAAGCTGTTCAGTTAGGCTTTCAGGAAAAGAAGGAAAAACACACTTCTAATCCCGAAAAAGGACACTTCAAAAAAGCAGGAGTAGCCCCACAAAGACACTTGGCCGAGTTCAAAGAACAAGGAGAGTACAAAGGAAACAAAGGAGAGTACAAACTCGGAGACGTACTCACCGTTGATTATTTCGACGGTGAACTTTATGTCGACGTGATTGGTATGTCGAAAGGTAAAGGTTTTCAAGGAGTTGTTAAGCGCCACAACTTTAAAGGAGTTGGAGAAGCTACATTAGGACAAAGTGACCGTCAACGTCACCCGGGTTCTATCGGAGCATGTTCTTACCCTGCAAAAGTATTCAAAGGAACACGCATGGGAGGTCAGATGGGTAACGAAAGAGTTACTGTTCAAAACCTCGAAATTATCAAATTAATACCGGAACATAATTTAATGTTGATTAAAGGTTCGGTTCCGGGAGCAAAAGGTTCAATCGTAATAATACAAAAGTAATGGAATTAAGTGTATATAACATAAAAGGAGAAGATACCGGGAAAAAGGTAACTCTTAACGATTCTATCTTTGGAGTTGAACCCAATGACCATGCTATTTATTTGGATGTCAAACAACATTTGGCTAACAAACGTCAGGGAACTCACAAATCTAAAGAAAGAAGCGAAATGTCGGGAAGTACCCGCAAATTAGGCCGTCAAAAAGGCGGTGGCGGTGCTCGTCGCGGAGATATTAATTCACCCGTTTTGGTTGGTGGTGCTCGTGTATTCGGACCTAAACCAAGGGATTATGAATTCAAACTGAATAAAAAAGTAAAAGCTTTGGCTCGTATATCTGCATTGGCTCACAAAGCAAAAGCAAATGCGATTGTTGTAGTAGAAGATTTTTCTTTCGAAACTCCCAAAACAAAAGATTTTATCGATATGGTTAAAAATCTGAAAGTAGCTGACAAAAAAATGTTACTTGTTTTGGCTGAGAATAATAAAAACATCTATTTGTCTGCCCGTAATCTACAAAAGACAAATGTAACAACAGTTTCTGAACTCAATACTTACAAAGTGCTCGACGCTGCTCAGCTTGTTGTAACTGAAAGTTCTTTAGCTGCTATCAATAACTTTTAAAGAATAGGAGATACAGACAATGGGAATTATTATCAAACCTATCGTAACAGAAAAACAAACAGCGATTAGTGAAAAGTTTCCTAACCGCTATGGTTTTCGTGTTTCTCCCGATGCCAACAAAATCCAAATCAAAGCTGCTGTTGAAGAGCTTTATGGAGTAACCGTAGTTTCTGTTAATACAATGAACTATGCAGGCAAATTAAAATCAAGATTTACTAAATCGGGAGTGATTAATGGAAGAATGCCGGCTTTCAAAAAAGCTATTGTAACTTTGAAAGATGGCGAAACAATTGATTTCTTTAGCAACATCTAGGTTAGTAAGTTAGTAAGTAAATAAGTTAACGAGTCATTATTTACTCATCAACTTATTTACTTACTAACTTGTTAACTTGTTAACTATAAAATAAATGGGAATTCGTAAATTAAAGCCCACAACGCCGGGGCAAAGACACAAGATTATCGGTGCACTTAGTGAAATCACTGCTAGTACACCGGAGAAATCTCTTGTAGTCGGACGAGTTAAGTCGGGCGGTCGCAATAACGAAGGTCGTATGACCATGCGTTATATTGGTGGCGGTCACAGACAAAAATATCGCTTGATCGACTTCAAGAGAAGTAAAGATGGCATTCCTGCAACAGTGAAAACAATCGAGTATGATCCTAACCGTTCGGCTCGCATTGCATTGTTGTTTTATGTTGACGGAGCAAAGACTTACATCTTAGCACCCAACGGTTTGGAAGTTGGCCAAACAGTGATGTCAGGTATCGACGCGGCACCTGAAATTGGAAACTGCTTACCATTAGCTAAAATTCCACTGGGAACAGTAATTCACAATATTGAATTACGTCCGGGACAAGGAGCTAAAATGGTTCGTTCAGCTGGTACTTTTGCGCAGATCGTTTCAAGAGAAGGTGATTATGTAATCATCAAAATGCCTTCAGGAGAAACCCGTAAAATTCTTTCAGCTTGTAAAGCTACTGTTGGTAGTGTAGGAAACTCAGACCATGCACTTGAAAAATCAGGGAAAGCCGGTAGAACAAGATGGCTTGGACGTCGTCCTCGCGTTCGCGGTGTTGTTATGAACCCTGTTGATCACCCGATGGGTGGTGGTGAAGGACGCGCTTCCGGAGGTCACCCAAGATCACGCAAGGGATTGTATGCTAAGGGCTTGAAAACAAGAGCACCTAAGAAACACTCTTCTAAGTATATTATTGAAAGAAGAAAAAAGTAACCTGATTAATTAGAGTAAATTATGAGTCGTTCATTAAAAAAAGGTCCATATATTAACTTAAAGCTGGAAAAGAAAATTGATGCCTTGAATGAGGCAAACAAAAAGGCTGTAGTTAAAACTTGGGCAAGAGCTTCAATGATTTCGCCCGAATTCGTAGGGCACACCATTGCAGTTCACAATGGTAATAAATTTATTCCTGTTTATGTTACAGAAAACATGGTTGGACATAAGTTAGGCGAATTCTCTCCTACTCGTCAATTCCGTGGTCATGCCGGTAACAAAAAGAAATAACAGGATATTCAAGCAAGAATTAAAAAAAGAATCAAATGGGTGCTAGAAAAAGAATATCAGCAGAAGAAAGGAAAGAATCCCAAAAAACCATGTATTTCGCAAAATTGCGAAACGTACCTACATCGCCTCGCAAGATGCGTTTGGTAGCTGACATGATTCGTGGGATGGAAGCTTTCCGCGCTCTTGGCGTTTTGAAGTTTTCGAATAAGGAAGCTGCCGCCAAAGTAGAAAAATTGCTTCGCTCTGCTATTTCCAACTGGGAACAAAAAAATGAGCGTAAAGCAGAAACAGGAGAATTATATGTTACAATTGTAAGCGTTGACTCTGCAACTATGTTGAAGAGAATGCGTCCTGCTCCACAAGGACGGGGATATAGAGTTCGTAAACGTTCGAACCACGTAACATTGTTTGTAGATACAAAAAATGACAATCAAAATTAATTGCTAAATGGGACAAAAAACTAATCCGATAAGTAATCGCTTGGGAATCATCCGCGGATGGGATTCAAACTGGTACGGAGGCAATAATTATGGTGATACTTTGTTAGAAGACAGCAAGATCCGTAAGTACCTCAATGCCCGTCTCGCTAAGGCAAGTGTATCTCGCATTGTTATTGAACGTACATTAAAATTAGTTACTATTACTGTATGTACTGCTCGCCCGGGTATCATCATCGGTAAAGGTGGTCAAGAAGTTGACAAACTGAAAGAAGAGTTGAAAAAAATCACTGATAAAGAAGTGCAAATCAACATCTTCGAAGTGAAGAAACCTGAATTGGACGCAGTAATCGTTGCTAACAATATCGCTCGTCAATTGGAAGGAAAAGTTGCATACCGTCGTGCCATCAAAATGGCTATCGCATCAACCATGAGAATGGGTGCCGAAGGTATCAAAATTCAAATTTCAGGACGTTTGAACGGAGCTGAAATGGCTCGTTCGGAAATGTATAAAGAAGGAAGAACTCCTTTACATACGCTTAGATCTGATATCGACTACGCTTTAGGCGAAGCTTTGACTAAAGTAGGTTTGTTGGGAATCAAAGTATGGATTTGTCGCGGAGAAGTATATGGCAAGAAAGATCTTGCACCTTCATTTACAGCATCTAAAGAATCCGGTCGCGGAGGTAGAGGCGGTGAAGGCAGAGGCGAAAGAAACGACAGAGGAGAAAGAGACGAAAGAAACGATAGAGGAGAAAGAGGTGATAGAAACTTCAAAAAAAGAGCTCCAAGAGGAGAGAGAAAGTAAATTAACAATGGAAAATTGAAAATTGAAAATTGACAATTAAAGGTTTTTCAATAATTGTAAATTATCAATCGTAAATTGTAAATTAAAAAAGAAATGTTACAACCGAAAAAAACAAAGTTCAGAAGATCGCAAAAAGGTCGGATGAAAGGCAATGCCGGAAGAGGGCATGAGTTGTCGTTCGGTTCTTTTGGTATAAAATCTTTGCAATCAAAGTGGATTACAGGACGTCAAATCGAGGCTGCTCGTGTCGCTGTAACTCGTTATATGCAACGTCAGGGTCAGGTTTGGGTTAGAATCTTCCCCGACAAGCCAATTACCAAGAAACCGGCAGAAGTGCGTATGGGTAAGGGAAAAGGAGCTCCCGAAGGTTTCGTTGCTCCCGTTACTCCCGGAAGAATCATTTTCGAAATAGAAGGTGTTCCATTTGATGTTGCTAAAGAAGCTTTGAGACTTGCTGCTCAAAAACTTCCCGTGACTACTAAATTTGTCGTAAGACGCGACTATGATTATCAAAATCAAAATGTGTAATCGTTATGAAAATTGCAGAAATCAAAGAATTAAGCACTAAGGAATTGCAAGAAAGAATCGACGCTGAAACAGTTGCACTGGAGCAGAAGAAAATCAATCACAGCATATCTCCTTTAGACAGTCCCGCAGTGATAACGAAAGCACGCAAGGACTTGGCACGCATGAAAACAGAAATGCGTCAAAGAGTACTCACAAATCAATAATCAAATTGAGTCTAATGGAAACGAGAAATTTAAGAAAAGAAAGAATAGGTGTTGTTTCCAGCAACAAAATGGAAAAATCCATTACAGTTGCCGTAAAATGGAAAGAAAAACACCCGATTTATGGAAAATTCGTTAATAAAACGAGAAAATTCCATGTTCATGACGAAAAAAATGAATGCAATATCGGTGATACCGTACGCATCATGGAAACTCGTCCCTTGAGCAAAACCAAGAGATGGAGATTAGTTGAAATAATTGAAAAAGCGAAATAATTATGATACAACAAGAATCAAGACTTATAGTAGCCGATAACAGTGGAGCAAAGGAAGTGCTTTGTATCCGTGTGTTGGGCGGTACAAGAAGACGCTATGCTTCTGTTGGGGATATAATCGTTGTTTCGGTTAAAAATACAATCCCGTCAAGTGATGTTAAAAAAGGAACCGTTTCAAAGGCAATGATCGTGCGCACGAAAAAAGAAATACGTCGTGCAGATGGATCTTATATTCGTTTCGACGATAACGCATGCGTGTTGTTGAACAATGCCGGAGAAATCAGAGGTAGCCGTATCTTTGGTCCTGTAGCAAGGGAACTCCGTGCCGTTAATATGAAAATCGTATCTTTGGCACCGGAAGTGCTTTAATAATTAATTGAATTAGAAATGAGCAAATTACATATTAAAAAAGGCGATGTAGTTTACGTTAATGCAGGCGTGGATAAAGGTAAACAAGGACGTGTACTTCAGGTGCTTGTTGAAAAACAACGTGCTATCGTAGAAGGCGTAAACATGGTATCAAAGAGTACCAAGCCTAATGCTAAAAGTCCTCAAGGAGGAATTATAAAGAAAGAAGCTCCTATTCATATTTCAAATTTGAACGTGATCGATCCGGAATCGGGAAAACCGACCCGCATAGGTCGCAAATTGAATGATAAAGGAGTGTTGGTGCGTTTTGCAAAAAAATCAGGAAAGGAGATTAAGTAATGAGTAATACAGCTAATCTTAAGAAAGAATATCAGGAAAAAATTGTTCCTGCTCTGATGAAAGAATTTTCTTATTCATCAGTAATGCAAGTTCCCGTACTTAAAAAGATTGTAGTAAATCAAGGATTGGGAGTTGCAGTTGCCGATAAAAAATTGGTTGATATTGCGATTGCGGAATTAACAAATATTACAGGCCAAAAAGCTGTAGCTACTGTTTCCCGCAAAGACATCTCTAACTTCAAATTGCGTAAAAAAATGCCTATCGGAGCAATGGTAACATTGCGTCGTGAGCAAATGTACGAATTTTTGGAAAGATTGGTGCGCATTGCACTTCCTCGTATCCGCGACTTCAAAGGTATTGAAGGAAAATTAGACGGAAGAGGAAATTATACACTTGGAATCGAAGAGCAAATTATTTTCCCCGAAATAAATATTGACAATATTAGTAAAATATTGGGAATGAATATTACCTTTGTGACCTCTGCAAAAACAGATGAAGAAGGTTATGCCCTTTTGAGAGAATTCGGTTTGCCTTTTAAAAATGCTAAAAAAGACTAATACAAAGTAAGATATGGCTAAAGAATCAATGAAAGCCCGTGAGGTAAAACGTGCAAAATTAATTGCTAAATATGCTGAAAAAAGAACAGCATTGAAACAAATCGTTAAGACAGGAGACCCTGCCGACGCTTATGAAGCAGCACAAAAATTGCAAGGATTACCCAAGAATTCCAATCCGATTCGTTTGCACAACCGTTGCAAATTGACAGGCCGTCCCAAAGGATATGTACGCCAATTCGGCATTTCTCGTATCCAATTCAGGGAAATGGCATCGGCAGGACTTATACCGGGTGTGAAAAAAGCAAGCTGGTAAGATCAAGCAGGCTACAGGTCTGCGTTATATAAGAAAAGCAATCCCAATCCGTTCAGAAATGAATAGGTTGGGATTATTTTTTACCAGAAGAAGCACGTAGTGCTTTGGTGTCTATAGCCGTGTGCGACAGCGCACGGTTTGAAATAATGCATCGCCCCATCATCCCGCGCCGCATAGCGGTGCCGTCAATTAAAATGAAATCGCATTAATTTTTGCTCATTAATGAATTTAGAAGAAACAGCCTTTATATCTCTCACTAAATCAGAAATAGATATGGAAGGTCGGAATCCCTCAAGAATATGTGTATGGTCGGGATTGCAATAAATGCAAATAACCTTGCATTTATCTTGATTAACAATACCACAAATGTATTTTTGGATTTTTTCTCAATTCGACTCATGAATCAAACACTCACGGTGTTTTACTGCAAAAACAAGATGAACATAACATTGATAATAAGTATTGGCCATATTAATAATAATTTGTTTGGTTATAATATGGCACAAATATAATTTGGATTGGTGAAATATCCAAATGCAGCACCGCTACGCGGAGCTCGTTGGGGATTAAACATTCAATCCCCATGCGCTGTCGCACACGGCTATAGACACCAAAGCACTACGTTTTTTTCCGTCACAAGGTTTTGCTGCTGAGTTGAAAATGCCCGTAGAGAATTGGAAACAAAAACAGGTAAATTGGTTGTCATCGGATAGATTTTTTTACTGCCTGAAAAATAAAAATAAATTAACATAAAAACAAATCATATATTGCGTATATTTGTGAGTTATCGGCAATGTCGGGCGACAGCACAACCCGACAAATTCGTAATGTCAGCGGCGGACAGTCCTTCGTTGACTTTTAACTTGACAAAACCCGAAAACGAAAAAAAATAGAAAATAATTGATAAATATATAATTGTTATGAAGAATTTTTTTTTATTATCATTGTTACTTGTAGTTATTATGAGTAGTTGTGATTTTTTTGGAGAATATCGCTATTATATCGAAAATGGATTAGCATCTGACACAGTAACAATAAAGACACATAGGAATGGCTATCGTTATCCAACCGAAAATATGGATAGTGTATTTGTACTTTTGCCCAAAGAGAGAAAACTTATCAATGTTCTTCCAACAGGACCAAGTGGAAAACATGAACACCCAGGAGACATTATGGAAGCAGGTTATTATGAGTTAGGACAATTTGAAGTATTTATCAATGGGGTAAAACTTGAAAAAAGCCTTTGGGAAAGAAAATATTGGGAATATACAACAAAAGAATTAGAAGGTACTTATTTGCTCGTGATTGATGAGCAAATTATAAGCGAAGAAAATGAATAAAAACACTGCCGATAACAGACTAAATTCTATATTTCCTTCCAAATAAAAGCTGTTAATATTACACTATCCCGACCAATTAATTTGTTTTTCATCAAGAATTTAAATTTTTCTATTGGTTATTATATATTTTTTGAAAAAATATACTACCTTTGCGAGCCGTTTTGTATACTTTTCAAATAAAAGTGAATAAAATGACATGAGAGAGTGTTAAATATTGTCTCCGAGTGGAGATCAATTTAATTATTTATTTATGACAGATCCAATAGCAGATTATCTGACGAGACTTAGGAACGCCATCAAAGCAAAGCATAGAGTGGTGGAAGTTCCGGCCTCAAATTTGAAAAAAGAAATCACCAAGATTCTTTTTGAAAAAGGCTACATTCTTAATTATAAGTTTGTAGAAGAGGGTCCGCAAGGTTCAATTAAAATTGCCTTGAAGTACGACCCTGTAAACAAAGTAAATGCGATTAAAACCCTGAAGAGAGTTTCTACTCCGGGTTTGCGCCAATACGTTGGTTACAAAGATATGCCCAGAGTGTTGAATGGCCTTGGTATTGCTGTACTTTCTACTTCCAAAGGAGTAATGACAGACAAGGAAGCCCGCGACTTGAAAGTTGGGGGTGAAGTTTTATGTTTTGTTTATTAATAGGAGGAAAAAGTATGTCAAGAATAGGAAAATTGCCCATTACAATACCGGCTAAAGTAACAATCGAACAAAAAGACAACATTGTTACAGTGAAAGGACCGAAGGGAGAACTATCTCAGTATGTAGACCCCGCTATTAAAATCGAAGTGAACGATGGTAGTTTGACAGTGTTAAGACCTGATGATGAGAAGCAAAACCGTGCATTCCACGGATTGTATCGTGCTTTGATCAACAACATGGTTATTGGCGTGTCGGAAGGTTATAAGAAAGAACTTGAATTGGTAGGAGTTGGTTATCGTGTAACAAACACAGATAACTTATTAGACTTTTCGTTGGGTTATACCCACAACATCTATATGATGTTACCTCCTGAAATCAAGGTCGAAACTAAGAGTGAAAGAAACAAGAACCCATTGGTGATTCTTGAATCGGCAGACAAACAGTTAATCGGACAAGTTTGTGCAAAAATCCGTTCATTCCGTAAAATTGAGCCTTACAAAGGTAAAGGTATTCGTTTTGTGGGTGAAGTGGTTCGCAGAAAATCCGGTAAGTCGGCTGGTAAATAATTACTAAAACCGTAAAATTATCATTATGACAACAAAGGAATTAAGAAGAATCAAAATAAAACGCCGCGTTCGCAAAAACATTTTTGGAACAAGTGAACGTCCACGTTTGTCTGTATTCAGAAGTAATAAGCAAATTTATGCCCAAGTAATCGACGATATTACAGGTAAAACATTGGCAGCAGCCTCTTCTCAAGGAATCCAAGAGAAAGCTACAAAAACACAAATTGCTGCTAAAGTTGGCGAATTGATTGCAAAAAAATCTCAAGAGGCCGGCATTCAGGCTGTAGTTTTCGACCGTAACGGATATTTATATCACGGAAGAATAAAAGAGTTAGCAGAATCTGCTCGTAAATCCGGACTTAAATTTTAATTGAAAAATGGCAGTAAATAACAAAGTAAAGTCTACAAACGACTTAGAATTAAAAGATAGATTAGTTGCCATCAATCGTGTAACTAAAGTTACCAAAGGAGGACGCACTTTCAGCTTTGCCGCAATTGTTGTAGTCGGAAACGAAGACGGAATTGTTGGTTGGGGCTTAGGGAAAGCAGGTGAAGTAACAACTGCTATTGCCAAAGGTGTTGAAGCAGCTAAAAAGAACTTGGTAAAAGTTCCCGTATATAAAGGTACAATCCCTCACGAACAACTTGCTAAATTCGGAGGTGCTCAAGTGTTCATCAAACCGGCTACTACCGGAACAGGAGTAAAAGCGGGTGGTGCTATGCGTGCCGTACTGGAAAGTGTTGGTGTAACCGACGTGTTGGCAAAATCAAAAGGATCATCAAACCCTCATAACCTCGTGAAAGCAACAATCGCTGCTTTGTGCGAATTGAGAGATCCTGCGATGGTTGCTCAAAACAGAGGTATTTCAGTAGAAAAAGTATTTAAAGGTTAATCAAGAAGGAGGAAATTATGGCAACTATTAAAATTAAACAAGTTAGAAGTCGCATTAATTGTCCGGCTGTTCAAAAAAGAACTTTAGATGCTTTAGGACTAAAAAAATTAAACCGTGTTGTTGAACACGAATCTAATCCTGCTATTTTGGGAATGATTCAAAAAGTGAAACACTTGGTTGAAGTTGTTGAATAAAATAAAAAGACACTAAGAATATGAATTTATCTAATTTAAAACCTGCTGAAGGTTCTACTAAAACTCGCAAAAGAATTGGTCGTGGTGCCGGTTCAGGGTTAGGTGGCACTTCTACAAAAGGTCATAAGGGACAAAAATCAAGGTCCGGTTATTCTAAGAAAATCGGATTTGAAGGAGGTCAGATGCCTATCCAAAGACGTTTGCCTAAATTCGGGTTCAAAAACATCAACCGAGTTGAATTCAAAGCGATTAATATCGACACTTTGCAACAGTTAGCTGATGCTCAAAAAGTATCTAAAATCGGAATTGAAGAATTGGTAAATGCTGGATTTATATCTTCTAACCAATTAGTGAAAATCTTAGGTAAAGGTACGCTTACCGCTAAATTGGAAGTTTCTGCTCACGCATTTTCCAAAACAGCAGAAAGTGCTATTCAAGCCGCAGGTGGAACAGTTGTAAAACTCTGACCCAATGAGAGCAATTCAAACAATTAAAAATATTTGGAAGATTGAGGATTTGAAAAATCGAATCCTCACAACTCTTCTTCTCATTATGGTATACAGGTTTGCTACTTGTATAACCATTCCGGGAATCGACCCAACAGCATTGACGGAATTGAAACAGCAAACATCCGGTGGTTTGATAGCCTTATTGGACATGTTTTCGGGAGGTGCATTTTCTAGAGCCTCTATTGTTGCGCTGGGAATTATGCCTTATATCTCGGCCTCAATTATCATGCAATTGTTGGCAATTGCCATACCTGCTTTCCAAAAAATGCAGAGAGAAGGAGAAAGTGGTCGCCGGAAGATTAATCAATATACTCGTTACCTGACAATTGTTATTTTATTATTTCAGGCTCCGGCTTATTTGATGAATCTTAGTGTACAAATGAGAGCTGCAAGTGGAGTTATGCCTACAGGATTATGGTTTACTGTGTCCTCTACCATTATTCTTGCTGCCGGTTCGATGTTTGTTCTGTGGCTTGGAGAGAGGATTACAGACAAAGGTATCGGCAATGGTATTTCTTTCATCATTATGGTCGGTATTCTTGCTCGTTTCCCTCATGCAATTTTCCAAGAGTTTGCTTCAAGACTTACCGAAAGTACCGGTGGTTTAATTGCATTCTTATTCGAAATTGTGTTCTTGTTATTTGTTATTGCAGGTGCCATTTTATTGGTTCAAGGAACACGACGTATTCCGGTTCAATATGCAAAACAAATGATTGGGAACAAACAATATGGAGGAGCAAGACAATACATTCCTTTGAAAGTAAATGCGGCTAATGTTATGCCGATTATCTTTGCTCAAGCAATCATGTTTATTCCGATATCTATCGCGGGATTCAACCGCACAGCTGAATCTGGCGGATTTTGGATATCTTTGATGGATCATCAAAGTTTTTGGTACAATTTCATTTTTGCGACATTAATTATTCTGTTTACCTATTCTTATACGGCTATTACAATCAATCCTACTCAAATGGCTGAGGATTTAAAACGTAATAACGGATTCATTCCGGGAATCAAACCGGGAAAAAGGACAGCGGAATATATTGATGAGGTCATGTCGAGAATAACTTTCCCCGGATCATTGTTCTTAGCTTTGGTTGCTATTATGCCTGCTTTTGCAGGTAATTTGGGAATCAAACAAAGTTTTGCAGCATTTTTCGGAGGAACGTCATTGTTGATTTTGGTTGGTGTGGTATTGGATACATTGCAACAAGTAGAAAGTCATTTGTTGATGCGTCATTATGATGGCTTGCTTAAATCCGGTAGAATTAAGGGCCGTCAAGGCAATGCTTATTAATCAGGAATGATCTATCTAAAAACAGATGAAGAAATTGAGTTAATGCGGGCTGCTAACCTGCTGGTTAGTGATACGTTGGCCGAAGTGGCCAAACATATTATTCCCGGAATAACCACTCTTTATTTGGATAAGATAGCAGAAACGTTTATCCGCGATCATGGGGCTATACCCACGTTTTTAGGATATAACGGATTTCCCAACTCGCTGTGTATCTCAATTAATGAAAATGTAGTACATGGTATTCCTTCCGGATATCAGTTGAAAGAAGGAGATGTTGTGTCGGTTGATTGTGGTACTTACCTCAACGGATATTGTGGCGATTCTGCGTACACATTTTGTGTTGGAGAGGTAAAACCGGAAGTGCAGAAATTACTTAAAACGACTAAAGAATCTTTATACGTCGGCATTGCAAATGCTGTTGAAGGGAAAAGAGTTGGTGATATAAGTAATGCAATTCAAAGCTATTGCGAAGGCAATGGTTATTCAGTGGTAAGAGAATTGGTAGGACATGGCATCGGAAAGGAAATGCACGAAGCCCCCGAAGTTCCTAATTATGGAAAAAAAGGTTATGGGACAATGCTAAAAACCGGAATGTGTCTTGCTATCGAACCAATGATCAATATGGGAAAAAAGCGCGTAGTGTTTGAGAAAGACGGTTGGACAGTCAGAACAGTTGATCGTTTACCTTCTGCCCATTTTGAACATACGGTTGCCATTCGACAAGGGAAAGCTGATATTTTATCATCGTTTGCTAAGATAGAAGAATTTTTAGGAGAAAAAGCAATTTAATTATTATCGGAAATTTATGGCGAAACAGTCAGCAATAGAACAAGACGGAACTATTATCGAGGCATTATCGAATGCCATGTTTCGGGTTGAATTAGAAAACGGACATGAAATCACAGCCCATATATCAGGAAAGATGCGGATGCACTACATCAAAATCCTTCCGGGAGATAAGGTAAAAGTGGAAATGTCGCCTTATGATTTGACCAAAGGACGAATTTCATTCAGATACAAATAAAAAACAATATAGAAATGAAAGTAAGAGCTTCTTTAAAAAAACGCACCGACGATTGTAAAATCGTTAGAAGAAAAGGACGTTTGTACATAATTAACAAGAAAAATCCCAAGTACAAACAACGTCAGGGATAATTTTATTATTTTTGCTGAAATTTTTTATTAAAAATGGCTATAAGAATAGTAGGGGTAGACTTACCTCAAAACAAAAGAGGAGAAATCGCGTTAACTTATATCTTCGGTATAGGTCGCAGTTCAGCTAACAAAATTTTAGTTGAAGCAGGTATTGATAGAAATATCAAAGTAAAGGATTGGACTGATGATCAGGCAGCTAAAGTGCGTGAAGTCATTGGTGCAAGCTATAAAGTGGAAGGGGATCTTCGCTCTGAGGTTCAGTTGAATATCAAGCGTTTGATGGATATCGGTTGCTACCGCGGCGTGCGTCACCGTATCGGATTGCCCGTAAGAGGTCAGAGTACCAAAAACAATGCCCGTACACGTAAGGGTAG
>JAIRVZ010000086.1 GCA_031253625.1 Dysgonamonadaceae bacterium | reverse complement strand
CAATAATTTTAACCCATTTGTTTTGCCAAGCGGAAGTATTGGGAGTAAAGTAAAATTTATTATTGCCTGACGAATACATTTTACCTGTATAAAATCCATTTTGACTCTCGTTAGTATTCGATGGATTAGGCTCTCCGTTAAGTCCGACATAGGTTACCTCGATATTGTTTCCTGAAACAGTAACATTTAATTGACTGCCATGAGTAGAGCTTGACCTGTTTGATGGTAAAGTTATACGTGGTTTTGTTTGTGTTTGTTGGTGAGTTGGTGGAGTTGGCCCCGACTGAGGTTTTGCTTGTATTTGCATATATATTTCATCAGACCAAGTGCCTTTCGACCTGTTTTCTGCAATAATTTTAAGCCATTTACCATTCCAAGCATCCGACATTGGTCCAAACCAATGTTTAGTATCTGAATCTTTGTTCATTTGCCATTTTTTGCTTGGGTCAGTTGCACTGTATCGACCTTCAAGCAAACAATAATGTACGAAAATATTCCCTCCCAAAGTGTTACTAACTGTAACCGTGACTTTATCTCCAACATAATAAGTTGATTTATCTGTTGCTATACGTGGGTCATTTGGGCCATTTCCTGCCTGTAATACTGTAGCAGGTAACATCATTGCCACAAATGCCACTGTCATAATTTTAATTATCGTTTTCATTTTTCTTTCTGTTTTATAAGTTTTCTTTAAAATATTTGTTTAAGTCTTTTCCGATTTTCTTAAAAGCGTCATCAATTGCTTTTCCTGTTACGGTTTGCATAAAATCACTACCATTTTTCTGATTTATATTTATGGTATTGCCGGAACCGGTGTTATAGTTGTTATTATAGTTATTGTCGTAGTAACCGGTGTCATAGCCGTTGTTGCCATAATTACCTAACTCCAAGCCTATTGACGGCGCACCGCTTGCTTTCCCGGTAGCTTTAGCCTGATACAATAACCTACCTGTTTGCAAATCCACAATTTGAGTAACGATATTAACAGCAACCTTTATGTTGGAGGTGCTCATATTTTCGGGCAGCAGGTTTTGCACTTGATTTGTTCTGCCTCTGCTTGAATTGTTTGAATTTGTAGCTTCCGATACCATACCGGCTAAGGCTTTAATAGGAACATTGTTGCCAATAGTTACAACATCGGGTTTTTGCAGAATTATTTTGACAGCGTAACGCACTCCGGATATTTTGCCATATTCGATAGCGGTATTGTAATCAATCATGCCGGATTGTCCCAAACTAATTTCGCCTTGTTGCATTGAAAGCATTGACCTGTCTATAACTTGAATTTTATCGGATTTCAACAGATGTTCCATCAATGCAGCCGATACATAATCGCCTATATAGCCGTCACCGACCATTGTATTAAATCCTTGTGGAAAATTCAACTCGGCAGGTGCAATCATTACCGTAGCTTCTCCATAGTTGTTTCTTTGCATTACGGTTCCTTTTCTGACCGTCATTCCTTCTTGGGGATAGATTACAGTATTGCCATAGACCATCCCGACTGAATAAGCTCCTTGCACTGCAATTATTTTCAGTTGTCCCACTACTTCCGGTTCGGTATAAATAGTTTGCCCTGTTCTGGGGTCAATCATTGAGCCTCCGTTGTTTAAAACCGATACAATATCCGATACTTTCGCATTGGGCATATTCAGATAAATCTTATTGCCTTCCACCTTGATGATGTATCCTCCCTGCGCTCTTGTGTTTGTAACACCCAAGAACATTACTATTGCAAAAATCAGTAAAAAATACGTTCTCATAATTTTTTTCTTTAATCTTTCTGTTGCATATACCATAAGTAATATTCGCCTTGACTGAAATATTGTTCGGGATTTTGAATCGTATTACCCGAAAGCAAATCAATGCGTGAGTAGTTTCCTGTATCAAGCAATGCCGATAAAACACCACCTGCAGTAAATACAGCGATAATGCAATTTGTTGGATTGGAAAATCCTTTAGAACCGGCACCGAGTTCTCCGCGAACAAGTCCGTTCATCGTTGCCACTCGTCTAACATCTCCGTATGTCTTACAAACAGCTAATTGTCGTAATACAGGATTGTTTATCGAGGAAGGTGCTTCAAAAGGAGTAACATATTCTTCTTGAAACGGAATATATTCTTCTTCAATAACGATAACTTCTTCAACAGGGACAACAAGTTGTCGCTCAGATGTTAGTTGAGTTATTGGTCTTTTAACGGCAACAGTAAGCAATACACTTTCTTTTGGAATCCACGCCAGAATTTTAATCTTACCTTGTTGTGGTATTCGGTCTAAATGCGCACCTGTATCTATAGTTTTAAGTATTTCGTCTACTTGTTCCAATTGCCCGACAGCATCTTGAATAATTTGAATACTCAATTCGGCAGATGCACTCGCTTTAGCCAAATCTTCAATGAAATCAGAACCTTCACCCCAATAATAGTTCCCCGATGTCTTTATCTCGTTTTCCCTTTCTTTCGACAAATAATCTTGTCCGTAAAGCGATTGAACTGTTATTGCAAATACTGCAATCAATAAAAAATAAATAATTCCTTGATTTTTAACCTTTTTCATATTTTATTTGCCAAATAATGTTTTAATATTGTGCTGCGGAATATTGGAATACAACTGCATTTCCATTGTTCCTCCGTTTAATAAATCGCCTAACGAAATCGAGACAAAAGCCAAATGGACACAACCTGCATAGCGGTCGTTCAGTATCATTGTTCCTGTTAGTTTTTCCTTTTCAAGCGATTCGACACCGAAATAACGGTCATAACCTCGCTGAAAATAATCATCGAATTTGCGACTGCTTACCGTATATTTTTTTACTGTTTTGCCGTACATTCTATGTGTGATATTGATTTTGTAATTCTTCTTTACCGGAACAAGCAATGCGTTGGCAAACGATTCGGCAATCAACGACTTGTCGAAAGCAAGGTTATATGTGCTGTCGGCTTTTACGAAAAACAAATCATTGTTGATTTGAGGAATCATAAACGAACTGCCTTTTTCTACATAAATGCTATCTCGAAGCTGTTGCAAATAACTGTAATCAGGCGTAGATACACCATTTTTTGTTACCCGATGATTTTTTAACTGAACGGCAAGTCGTATATCGCGTTCCTTTTTATCCATGCCGGTAATTAATTCGCTATCTGCCGGAAATCGGAACGATAATTTTTGCTCCTTGTCAAAAAGAAGTGAAACTTCATATTTTTTGCCGTCAACAAAATTGATTGCAATTCCCTGATTGTTTTTTAGCAAATTTAACAACGTTTGTTTGTCTTGTAATATGCTTTGCCGAATAGGTTTATCATTGAGCAGAATTGACAACCCATTTTCCCGATGAGATATAAGTGTTTGATTTATATCACCTGTCAGCAACAACGCGAATAACTCCCTTTCTATGAAACGAACAATCGCATTATTAAGCATAACTGAATCGCTGTTTTGCAAAAAACGATAGCCTATATGTTCTAAAATTTTGTTTTCATCAAAACAATAAACGAGCGGTACGGTATTGTCTGGCACTATACCTCGGCACAAGACGATGGTGTCTGTTGTGTTAGAATCTATTTTACAAGTTTCAGGAAGCGAATAATAAAGATTTTGCAACAATTGAGAATAAAACATCTCTTGCGCTTTGCCTGCTGGTAAAACCAATATTCCTAATGTGAACAGTATTATTAATTTCAGTCTATACATACAACTTAATCTTTACTAATATCATAAGGATTTGGACGTTTTCCTACTAATATTGTAGCTTTCAGGTTATTATTTCTATCAAACAATTTGCCACTCACAATATCGCCATTACCCCAAGTGCCAACAAATAAATCACCGTCTTCGGCATAATACGCTTCACGAGCGTGTTTGGCAATTCGTGTATATTTTGTATAAGTCATGGTACCATTACCATCAGGAATGCCGTTTTTCATGCTGCCGGAATACTTGCCAAATGAATAAAATTTATTACCGTTCGACGATGTTGGTGTTGATGTTTCTTTTTCTGTTTTAACAACTTTATTCGTTACATCAGTTTTGGATTCTTCTTGTTCAAGTGTTGAATTTGTTTCATCAAGCGTTTCATCGGCAACCTCTAAATCTTGTCCAACCGTTATGTAACATGTTGCTGAAATTCCATTGAGAGTATATGCAGAAATAACAGCATTGCCATTATTAATCGCAGTAACAACACCGTTTTCATCAACAGTAGCAACTGTTTCGTCGCCAGATTGCCATATTACCCCTTTGTTTTCTTCGGGCACTTCATCTGGAAACACAGTAATGGTAAGCTGTTTGCTCATACCTATACTATCAAACGACAAAGAAGTTATGTTGAGTGTTATACCATCTGGAGTTGTAATAGGGTACGAAGTTTCTTCTATCTCTTTCTCAAGATTAGGAGTCTTATCGGAAATAAACTTATAACCAAAATAGCCACCCACACCCAGAGCTGCTAAAATGAAAACGATTAATAAAATCCACTTCCAAGACAAATTGTTGCTTTTTCCCTTTTTTGATTTGGCTGGAATTTCATTTTTTTGATTTGTTGCTGATATTTCTTTGGAATTGTTTGCTGTTCCGAAATGTCTTGAACTATTTATTTCTTTTTTTGGGTTCTCCGGCACAATGTCTTCCTTCACAATAGGCACGGTCTGCGGTTCAACCTTTTCTTTTATTTCTTCTTGTGGTTGTGGCGCAGGTGTTACTTCTACGACAGGTTGAGTTATGGGCTGCGGATTAATATCCGAAGCAGGAATAACGACTGATGTCGCTTGTGCCTTAAAACCACTCTCATAAAGCACCGCTAATTTTGTTAAATGAGCTTTCAAAAGCCGATTTTTTGTTGTGCTGTTTTTGAGTATTTGAATATGTTTATCGTTTGCACTTGATTCGAAATTACCTGCTGCCAAAACTTGAAACGTCGACAATTCTTCGGGCGACAATTCATTCTGTGTTGCTGCAATGTATTGTACGGCTTGCTGCCATCTTTGTAAATCTGAATTTGATACCATATTTTGTTACGAAATGCTGTTTAATAATTCCTATTAATATCTCTTTGTCCAATCAGACGGTAATGATTTTAACCATGCAAGATATAATTCGGGATAATGTCCAGAAGTTACTGCATAGGAATTTTTTCTCGCTTCCTCTGCTGCTTCTAATACAGCTTTTTTTCTTGCTTCTTTTTTTGTTATCCCTTCCTTTTCTTGTATCTCTTTCGTCTTATCATCGTAAGCCCTGCCAAGTATTGACCACCCCTCATCAAATCGATAAAGGGCAGGTGTTCTTTCACTTTCTTCAATATGACAAACATTATCATCGCCAAGTCGAAGTTTTTCTAAATGATTTTTTGAAGGACCTAATGTTGCAATATCATCATTATTATTCGGAGTTGCAAGTCGTTCCATCCCTCCACTTTTTAATGCACCTGTCAGTGCGCCCATAAAACCTTTAACATCTCCGGAATTGTCTTTATTTTCTTCCATAGCACCGTTAATAGCATCAGCTTGTTTGTTTTTTGCATAATCTTCTTGTTTCCCAAATACTGCTCTGAGTGTGCTATTTACCATATTATCTAAATATTGAACCATGTTTTTTTGTGTTTTGGGATGTCGCCCCACATCGTATATATTTTTTCCACAATCGTGCGTACCTGTATTTCCTTGATGAAAATGAAAGTCATCTATAAAGTAGCCACTTTCATTAAAACTGTTTTTCTTACTACTACCTTTACTGTTTAATCCGTTAAGTTCAGTAAGCATTTTTTGTTCTAATGCTTTATAATCGTAGGTTGTGCTATTTGGATTCGGTAAAAATTTACATGTACCATATTTATAAAAATTCCAACTTTGAAAAGGAAATCTCGGCACGGGGTCAAACGGACTTATAACAGATATTATATTATTGTAATTATCGTCATTCGGCTTTGCCTTTTTTGAATTATTCGGTGTAGCGAAACAATATGCGTATATATCTTTGCGCTCCAATGAAAACGATAATATTTGCCCTGTTGACAAATGAATATCATAGGAATTGTCAAAGTTTGCTTCATCAACAAAATCAACAGCCAACAAGTTGGCTACAGCCGCCCCTCGACTATAACCTGTTATCCATAATTTTACTTTCTTGCCTGAAAATTCGTTTATGTGAGTACGGATATATTCATCAAAATAATCGTTGATTATTTTTTCTTTCGCTATTTCAAATCCTTTGTGCACATCACCATTCCCAACATTAAAATTTCCACCCCATTCTTTTTTATACTCTCCTCCTCTGACAGCAATTACCAATAATTCGTAATCATTCTCTATGCTTTTTCTTGCAAAAGTAACAGCTATTGTATTTTCTTCTGGAGGAGTGTTATATCCCTTTGGTTCAATATTTTTTAAATCCATATCAGACAATAGTTTTTTGACATTATTTGCCTTATTATTCCCATATGTTTCGGAATGTAAGCCAAAAGCCGCCATTGCTAATTGAAGAGACATTATTGCCAAATCGTGATTATATTCGCTTGCTGAATTATTGAAATATTTTGTTGAAAAGACAAAATCTGTTTCATAATCATCTACTTTGTTTTGTGCAATATCTCCACCGGAATATTCGAAAGTACCTGTAATCGGTTTGTTTGAATCTTTATTTTCTTTGTTATCCGAATAAGAAGAAGTATCTTTTCCTCCGAGGGTATTTACAGTTGGTTTTTGTTTTTCCGGATATGGATTATTCGGGTCAAAAGTTCCTTCTTTACCCCATGTGGGAGCATATTCATTCAACGCAGTGCCAACTTCGCCACCAAAAAGCAGGCGAAGTTCGTCTGTTTTTTCGTTGTAGTTCAAATCAATACCTCCCATACTGATACCACCCACACTCATTTCTATTTTTACTTTGTCACCTTCTCTGCTAAAGCCGTATTCATAGCCACCGGGCATTTCAATACCCATTGCACCCATAACAACTTTAACTCTGCCCCCTTTGAATATAAATTTGGTGTACATACTTTGTTTTGCAGCATCATTTTTTGCCACATAGGTGCCATCCAAACCTCCCGTGCCGCACGAAACGAACAAAGTCAGCATAAAAAATACTATCGGCACTATTGTTATTATTTTCTTCATCTTGTTATCCCTGATTCGTGTCGGGTGCAACTTCTAAAAAGTTCTAAAATGAATATGGAAATGATGAAATTGATGGTAAAGACTGCATTGAAGGCTGTATTATTACCGACAATACTTTCCACAATACAGCATAAACAACTATAG
>JAIRVZ010000028.1 GCA_031253625.1 Dysgonamonadaceae bacterium | reverse complement strand
TTTTTCCGCTGCTGGCAGGTGAGGCTGGTTAGCGAATACACGCCAAAAACGGCAATCAGGATACAGGCGAGCGTCATCACCGACAAAAGTGTAAGCAATGCCCGTTCCGACTTGAAATATTCTTCGAAAACATCTTCCATATAAGTGAAGTCGATTCCAAACTCCCCTTGATCGGGAAATTCTTCGCGCAACCATTGAGTAACGGCTTGTTGAGTTTGTTGGCGCATGCCTTCTTCGTATTTGTAGGCAATAGCGCTTAATATGTTATATTGGGGATCAGGATAAGAGATCCATGTCTGTTTTACTTTTGCGGTGGGCGTAAGATAAAAGTCTCGTGCAACGCCCATGAAGATTGAGGATTTCGAATGCATTTCTCCCACTTCTTTCATCGCCGTTTCGTTGAGTATAAACTTATAGTTGCCGAATTCGTTGGGAAAGACTGTACCTTTAATGATTTCCACTCCAAAAAAGTCAAAAAAACGGGCATCTGCACTTATAAAAAAAAGAGTATAGCTCACCTTATTTCCGGTACTATCTATGTAGCTGCTCGTACCGCTGTTGCGATTCATATCCCTGAGAAAATCATTTCTGTCTATGGGGATTGCATCAACGATTTCGGGTATTTGCTTAATCCGGTCGGCGTAAGGCGGGAGCAAGGGACAACATCCGGCTTGTACAGAGGCAATATTACGACGGCTTATACCCAGATCGGTATGATGTAGAAAATTCCGGCGATGTGGACAAAAGTGAGGCTACAATAGGTTGTAACTAATTGAAGTTTATACTTTTGTAGCATTTTAAGATATGAGTAAAAAATTTGTGTTTTCTGTGGCAGTAAAATCACGAAAAAAAACGGCTTTTTTCGAGCTAAACAACGTTACAAATGTTATGTTTGCGGTCTTCAATTTTCGTTAAGAAATCAGATTTCTTTAGACGAACTTTGGCACTTGTATTCGAGTGGAAAACAAACATATAGTCAATTATCAACACAATTTGGTTGTTCAACAAAAACCATTCAACGCAGGCTTGATAAAATGCATGTTATCAAGCGAAAAGAGTTTTCAAGTGTTGCAGTGGTTATAATGGATACGACTTATTTTGGTCGGTGCTTTGGCGTTATGGTTTTCAAGAACAGCCTCGATGGTGTTGTATTACACAAACACTATGTACGCTATGAAACCAATGCTTTATATTTAGCAGGCATTTCAGAAATCAGTCGTAGAGGCATTGATATTCAAGCAATTGTTTGTGATGGCAGACAAGGATTATTTGGACTTTTTGGCGATATTCCAATGCAAATGTGCCAGTTTCATCAGATACAGATAGTACAGCGTTATTTGACCCGAAAACCCAAAACACAGGCAGCAATAGAGTTGAAAAAACTGACGCTAAAACTGACAAAACAAACAAAGGAAGAGTTTGTTAACAGTTTGAATAATTGGTATTTAAGATGGTCAGATTATTTAAACAAACGCAGCAAATCGCTCTCAACAGGCAAAACTTATTATACACATAAACGCTTGCGCAGTGCATATTTGAGTTTGAAAAGGCATTTGCCGTATTTATTTGTTTTTCAGGACAATAAAGAGTTAATGATACCAAATACAACGAATGCTTTAGATGGTCAGTTTTCTGATTTGAAGAACAAATTGCGCAATCACAATGGATTATCAAAAGCACGCAAAATGAAGTTTATAGATGGGTTTTTTAAGGCATAAACTTACCAGCATATATGCAAAAAGAGTTGCCTAATCAGACAACTCTCAGCATATTTGCTGTATAAGGTCAAATTTATTCCTGACAGGTTGCTCCACAGCAGAGCCTGCTTCCGTTTCAATTTGACAGCGCAAAAGTATAATAAAATATCGAACAAAAAATATAATAAAAAAAATTGAGCCTCACTTTTGTCCACTTGAACAAATCGTGCCAAAATTAGCCTCACTTTTGTCCATTACACCAAAATTCATCTGCTTTATAAAAACCGAGGCACAAAATATCATTCCAAGGCTGATGATCAACTGCACCAGCAGGCTGCCCTTACGGAACAGGTTGCGCGATCTCGGGCTGCCGGATCCTTTGATGCTGTCGTTCAAGGCTTGCTTCCGGGAATACAAAACCGGAATGCCGCCGGCAACGAAACCGCATGCGATTAACAAAGTAGCATAAAGCAGCAACTCGGCATAAATGTTAATAGTGTTGTTGCCGATGCTTGCATATTCCTTGAAAGTGGGGAGCAACCACGATATCAGCATAAAACCGACTACGAGCGACAAGAGAATGACCAACAGAAAATCGGTATAGAGCGTGGCGGCAATTTGCCAATCCGTCGCACCATTTACCTTGCGCAAAGCTAATTCGTGCAATCGCATTCGCACACGACTAACATACAATGTCAGGTGATTGAACAACGAACATAAAATAACTAACAATCCCGCGATAGCGAAGATTCGGATATGGGCGAATTTTATTTCGGATTGTATATTTCCGGTCGGATCTCTATATCGGAGTTGTTTCAAGGGCGTCAAAACAAGGGATATGGGAGCTGACCATTCCGGGACATCAATCTTATCTAACTTCTTTTCGAGTGTTTGCACATTTGCTCCGTCTTTTATCAGGATATATGTGTCAAATATTCTAAGATTCCAGTTATTCAATTGTTCTTCAGTAAAATGAAAGCTTATGGGAACAGCCATATTGAATGGAATATTGGTGTTTGCCGACCACCGGGCAATGGTTGTCAGAATATCCCAGTTAAACTGCTCCTTGAC
>JAIRVZ010000004.1 GCA_031253625.1 Dysgonamonadaceae bacterium | reverse complement strand
CACATTAAACGCTATCGCGTTTTTTCTTTTGCCTGCGATGCAGGCAGAAGTTAGGGAGTAGGGAGCCGTTGATACAGTAGCCTTAGGCTACTG
The DNA here is from genome assembly GCA_031253625.1 of Dysgonamonadaceae bacterium. Lineage (GTDB taxonomy): Bacteria > Bacteroidota > Bacteroidia > Bacteroidales > Azobacteroidaceae > JAIRVZ01. The sequence goes on along the minus strand of JAIRVZ010000004.1, from coordinate 39,745 downwards.
CTTAGATAGATTAGCCCTCTAACGAGAGCACGTTTTTCGCAAAATTAAGGGTTTGCCCTATACAATGGAAACAAGGCAAACCCTACAATCAGTCTGAATTCAAAAAACACTATTTTTACAAAGAAAACCGTATAGGAAGCGTATAATATACATCAACTTCTTTCCCGCTTTGTTTTCCTGGAACCCATTTAGGCATAGCACTTACAGCACGGATTGCTTCTTCATCACAACTTGGAGTTAATGAACGCACTATGAAAACATCTGAAACTTCACCGGTTTTATTAACCACAAAACGAACAATAACCATTCCTTCAATCTTTTGCTTTTGAGCATCTTCCGGATATTTGATATTTTGAGACAAGAAATTTATTATTTCTTTATCTCCACCGGGGAATTGTGGCATTTCTTCCACATGAGTAAATACTTCTCCACGAGATTCCTGCAATTGTCCCTTATCACTTGTAGAATCAACAACTACGATTTCATCGAGATTTTTTGCATTTTTCTTGGCATCTTGGGCTTGTAAATTATTTACAAACAACAAAACAACTAACAACGGCACAAATAAAGTATACTTTATGATGCCTACACTTGAAGATTTTTTCTTATTCATCATTTGAATACGTTTTTTTAGAGGTGAAACATTAAAATTATTTGATAATTGAGCTATAGCCTTATGATATGATAAGCGGAGTAGATGTAGTTGGTAATGTTCGGTATTTTTTACCGATTTCATCACAAATTTATCCGCTAAAAATTCGAGGTTGATCCGGATTTCTTTCTTGATTAACCAAGAAAAAGGATTGAACCAGCAAAGGATGCAAAAAAGTTCGCTGAAAATAACATCCCAAGTATGTCCTTGCTTGGCATGAGTTTTTTCGTGATGAAGAATTTCAGAAAGCTCCTGTTCATCGTGAAAATCAGGGTCAATTAGAATATAATTAAAGAAAGAAAACGGGGTTTTCAGGCCTTTAAGGACATAAACGTCCATTCCTTGCATCTGCATGCGCTTTGAAGTTAAAATTTTCGATAAAATCGAGATAATTTGAAAAACAAAATACAAAAAGAACAAAATTGCTCCGATAATCCAGATTATACCGATGATATTCATTATAGGCATTGTTTGAGGCATTGTTTCCGTACCGGATAATACTAAAAACTCCGGGAGTTGTAGCGCGACTAAATTTCCTCCCAAATTCGCAGTTTTAGTTAAGAAAAGTTCCTTTACATCGAAAAAAGGATAAATCAAAGAAAAGAAAAGCGATGACAATAATATCACTCGTTTTACATTGAAAAAAGTATCCCGTTGAAAAATCAATTTATAAAAAGCATATAATAAAGTGATTGCTATATTCACTTTCAACATCCATATCAGTGTATTCATAATTCTTTTATTTTTTGTTTTTAATCATTGTCAATATATCTTCCAAATCTTTTTCCGAGAGTTTCTCTTCCGATGCAAAGAAAGTAACCATTTCTTTGTATGAATTTCCGAAGAAATTATTTACAACGCCCGAAAAGAAAGTTTTCTTATAATCGCTTTCTTTAATTTTCGGAGTGTATTCATAAGTATTACCATACAATTTGGAGCGGACATAATCCTTGTTCTCCAATTTTTTTATAATTGTTGCAACCGTAGTATAAGGGGGTTTTGGCTCAGGATATAATTCCCGGTAATCTTTCACAAAACCTTTTCCATACTGCCATACAAACCGCATTAATTGTTCTTCTTGAGGTGTTAACTGTTTCATAATAAAGAAATTTATTCTACTTATTTTGCGCAAATCTACGCAATTTACGTAGACTTGCAATGAAAAATATGTTAAAAAATGTTATAATAGGTTTTATTAACATGAGTTTTTTATCTTTGCATTGACATAAGTCTATATTATTAAATAACTTAATTAATTTTTTACCATGGAAAAGAAAATTACAGTTCAAAGTATCCTTACTAACGGGTTTACGATTGGGATACAGAATGCCGCTTCGCTCCTTGGAGCAATTGTTTTATGGATACTAACCATTTGGATTCCATTCATTAATGTTGGAACCACCATTGCAATCATGACTTTGCCTATCGAAATGTCGAAGGGAAAAATATTCTCTCCGCTATCTATTTTCGATAAAAAGTACTTTAGTTTTATGGGAGAATTTTTCTTGTTAATGGGATTTTTATATCTTGGAACTGTTATCGGAATGATGTTTCTTTTTATTCCGGCAATAGTCATTGGTTTAGCTTGGATGTTAGCGATTTATTTATTGATCGACAAGAAATTAAATCCGATGGAAGCCCTTGTTGCAAGTAACAAAATGACAATGGGTTATAAATGGACTATTTTTCTTGCACAATTAGTATTAATGATCGCATTCTACATTTTATTTTTCATTTTCATGAAAATACCGGCTATTGGAGGTATTTTAGCATTCTTGTTGTTCATTGTATTTATGGCCGTTATTATGGGATTCAATGCATATATTTACAAAGAATTATCGAAAGAAGAATCTCCTGAATAAGAATAAAATTTAATCACATAGATGTAGGGCACATAGAAATTTAAACTATGTGCCCTATATGTTGTCTACATATTTATAAATAAATTTTATTACCAATTAAATTCAAGTTCAAATGAAAGCAAGAACATTCATCATCCTTTTAATTTTAGGAATAACTTTAGTTGGCTGCAAATCAGCCAAACGACTTGCTATGGAAGGCAGATACGATCAGGCTTTCGATAGAGCGCTCAGTGCCTTGAGAAGACAACCAAACAATGCGGAAAACATTGATATATTAAAGCTTTCTTTTGCCAATGCCAATGAAAGAAATTTAAACAGGATTAATCAACTTCAAGCAGGAAATGCGGCCAATCGATGGATGGAAATTGCCGATTTATACGGAGCACTTCAAAACCGGCATAATAACATGGCACAAATTTTACCGTTTTTGCCGGATTATGTACAGTCTTCAGTACGCACGTTTGACTATGGCAGCCAGTTAGCAAACGCGAGAAACAGAGCTGCCGATTATAACTTTGATAGAGGAGTAGCACTCCTGAAGATGAATAGCAAAGCAAGAGCAAGAGAAGCTGTCAGTTTTTTCCGGCAAGCCCAAAGATTTGACCCTTCCGACCCCGAAATCGCTCGAATGATTAATGAGGCTACTTTTCTAGGGACTAATCATGTTTTGTATGTTGTAAACAACTTCACTGCATTTCCTATGCCATTCGATTTCATGAACAGGATGTCTCAAATACCGAACCATTTTGCTTTAAGCTCATCGTGGGTAAGATATTATACTTCTCCGGAGAACATCGACTTTGATTTTGTTGTTGAATTAAATTTCGAATCAATCAATGTTATTCCTAATAGAACAGATACAAGAACTTCCACACATACAAAAACCATAGAGGGCGATTGGGTAAATGAATACGACAGAAGAGGCAATGTGAGAACTGATGCCAACGGAAATCCTATCAGGCATAGACAAACTCAGCAAATCAGATGCGACGTGATGGTAACAACTCAAACAAGTTCCATATTCATTAATGCCCGTTTGAATTATATCCATAGCAGAACAAACAGGGTAGTAAGGTCTATTCCTATAACTTTAGAGCAACCATTTTTCCACCAATTTGCATCATTTAGAGGTGACAGAAGAGCAGTAGATAATCAAGTTCTCTCAAGACTTCCGAGAAGTGAAAGAGCAATGCCGTTTCCTTCGCCAATGGACCTTGTTCAAATGTCGCGGGAGAGGATGGCAGAGATGGTTGTCACAGCGTTAAGGAATAACGACAGAATAATCAGAAATTCGGATTAAAAAACTAATGCGCTTCAAGCCAATTCTCCCCTACTCCACAGTCGGCAACTAAGGGAACATGAAGTTGGATTGCATTCTCCATTTCTTCGATGACAATCTCCTTGACAATATCGATTTCTTCGGTGAAAACGTTGAAATTTAATTCGTCGTGCACCTGAAGAATCATTTTTGACTGAATATTTTCGCGCAAAAAACGATTGTGAATATTCACCATTGCCACTTTGATAATATCGGCAGCCGAACCTTGAATCGGAGCGTTAATAGCATTTCGTTCGGCATATCCGCGCACAACGGCATTGCGCGAATTAATATCGGGCAAAAAACGTTTGCGATGAAAAATTGTTTCTACATAACCGTTCTCGCGAGCCTTTTCGATGCTGTTATCCATATATTTTTTCACATCCGGATAAGTTTCAAAATAGCCATCAATCAACTCTTTAGCTTCCCCGCGAGGGATATTAAGACGTTCGGCCAATCCAAAAACAGAAATTCCGTATATGATTCCGAAATTGGCCGTTTTGGCTTTTCGACGCATATCCTTGGTTACTTCTTCAATAGGGATTTTGTATATTTTAGAGGCCGTAGCGGCATGAATGTCTTGTCCGGCAATAAACGCCTCAGCCATATTCTTATCGTCGCTCAAATGAGCCATAATCCGCAATTCGATCTGAGAGTAGTCGGCCGACAAGAAAACACAGTTTTCATCGGGAATAAATGCCTTGCGAATTCCCCGGCCTTCTTCATCTCGAATCGGAATATTTTGCAAATTAGGGTTCGTCGAACTCAAGCGGCCGGTAGAAGTAACTGTTTGATTAAACGTTGTATGAATTTTTCCAGTTTGCGGATTAACCAAAGAAGGCAGAGCATCGATGTAAGTGCTGAGTAGTTTCTTTAATCCTCTGTATTCGAGCAACTTTTCGATAATCGGATGCTTGGAACGCATACTTTCCAGCACATCTTCACTGGTAGAGTATTGTCCGGTTTTCGTTTTGGGAGCCTTTTCAACAATTTTCATTCGATCGAAAAAGATTTCACCAACCTGTTTGGCCGAATTGATATTGAATTGAGTTCCGGCCATTTGATAGATTTCACTTTCCAAATCAATCAACAAAGCCGTAAATTCTTGAGAAGATTGTTTCAGTGCATTGACATCCAACCTAACTCCTGCGGCCTCCATATCTGCCAATACCTTAACCAGAGGCATCTCAATATCATAAAACAATTGCGAAAGGTTGTTTTCTTCGATTTTTTTCTCAAAAATATTTTTAAGTCTTAAGGTTACATCAGCATCTTCGCAAGCATAATCAGAGATGAGATTAAGCGGTACTTGCCTCATGCTCAGTTGGTTTTTACCTTTTGATCCGATTAATTCGTCGATATGGATAGTTTGATAACCTAAATAAGTTTCAGCCATATAATCCATATTGTGCCGCAATTCGGGATTAAGCAAATAATGAGCAATCATTGTATCGAACATTTTTCCCTTGACATCAATTCCGTACTTTTTGAGGACAATAATATCGTATTTGATATTTTGGCCGATTTTCAAAATCCGGTCGCTTTCAAGCGCAGGTTTAAATTGTTCGACTATTTTTTTTGCATCTTCGAACTTCTCCGGTATCGAGAGGTAAAATCCCGTGTTTTCATCGATAGAAAACGACATTCCAACTAATTCCGACGTTAAAGGGTCGATTCCGGTCGTTTCTGTGTCAAATGATATAATTTTCCGAGCATAAATTTTCTCGATTAATCCGTCTATTTCCGACTCATACATAATGGTTTTGTAAGTATGAGTAGTTGATTTTATGTCGCTGAGATTTGAATATTTTTCTTCGGTCGCATCACTGGTTTCAAATTCGTCAAAGAGAGAACCATAAAATCCGTCATTTTTTGAAGAAGATAAGGAAACGGCTTTTTTCGTTTCTGCAAAAACACGAGTTGCCAAATTTCGGAATTCAAGTTGAGCAAAAATCTCTTTCAATTTTTCTTCGTCAATTTCATTTCTTTTTAATTCTTCCGGATTAAAATCAATTGGAACATCGGTTTTAATGGTCGCCAAAAATTTAGAGAATAAAATCATCTCTTTATTCGATTCGACTCGATCCTTAACCGCACCCTTCAAATCGTTTACGTGCTCAAGTAAATTATCAATGCTCCCAAACTCCGACAGCAAATTTTTTGCAATAACTTCGCCCACACCGGGACATCCGGGAATATTATCAGACTTATCGCCCATCAAACCCAACAAATCAATCATTTGCAACGGTTCTTTCAGGGCATATTTTTCCATTACCTCTTTTTCTCCTAAAATTTCGAAATCAGAACTTCCATATTTCGGTTTATAGATATAGATATTTTTCTCAACTAACTGACCATAATCTTTATCGGGAGTCATCATATAAACTTCAAATCCATTTTTTGAAGCTTCTTTCGCTAAAGTTCCGATTACATCGTCGGCCTCATATCCCGAGACTTCGAGCAACGGGATATTATATGCTTTGATGATTTCTTTGATGATAGGCACAGATTCTCTGATGACTTCGGGCGTTTCTTCACGCTGCGCTTTATAATGCACGTATGCCTCATGGCGAAAAGTGGGGCCAGGAGGGTCAAATGCAATGCCAATGTGGGTAGGATTTTCTTTTTTCAAAACATCTTCCAACGTATTGACAAAACCCAAAATCGCAGAAGTGTTTTGTCCTTTCGAATTAATCCGGGGAGTTTTGATGAAAGCATAATACGACCGGTAAATAAGAGCATAAGCATCTAAAAGAAACAGTTTCATCATTTATTCTTTTTTACGAATTCTACATTCAGTGTAAATTCACGCGCGCACCTGCAAAGGTATAGATTTTATTTTCTAACTTTGCAACTTTGAAAAAAGTTATGAACAATCTTTTGCATATTATTAAGCCTGTCGAAAAAGAAATGAAAGCCTTCATTGACTTGTACAAAGAGTCTTTGCAAGGTCATTCTCCTGATTTTCAGTCAATTATTGATTACATATCAGAAACTGACGGAAAAAAAATACGACCTCTTTTACTTTTACTCACAGCAAAAATATGCGGAGATATTAATTATAACACTTTAAACTGCGCTTTGGTTCTGGAATTGTTGCATAATGCTACATTAATTCACGATGATGTGGTCGACGACACCAAAGAAAGAAGAGGAAAAATTTCGATAAATGCCAAATACGATAATAAAACTGCAGTTCTTGTAGGAGATTACATCCTTTCGATTGCAATTGCAAAAGCTGTTACAACACAAAATATGCAAATGCTTGGTATTGTATCTAATTTAGCTTTGAATTTGGTAGAAGGCGAACTGCGACAATTATCAATCAGTACAGGCGCAATTATCAATGAGTCGTATTATTTCGATGTAATCAGAAAAAAAACTGCCATCCTTCTTTCTTCTTGTACAGAAATGGGAGCTTTATCTGCCGGAGCAAATCAGGAAACAGTCAAAAATTTCCGATTATTTGGGGAATATTTAGGGATTTGCTTTCAGATAAAAGACGATTTGTTCGATTATTTTGATCAGGGAGAAATCGGGAAACCCACAGGAAACGATATTCGGGAAGGAAAAGTAACACTTCCTTTAATATACGCCTTACAACATGCACCCGATAAAAGAGAAAGCGATGCCATACTCCAAATTATAAAAAATGCCGATTTTACCGGAGAAAATATTCATTTATTAATAGATTTTGCCAAAAATAACGGAGGGACAGATTACGCACAACAAAAAATGGCCGAATATAAGCAAAAAGCTATCGGTTTAATCGAGAATTTTCTAAATTCAGAAGGGAAAGAATCTCTTTTAAATCTCGTTGATTATATTATTGAAAGGAATAAATAACCCCTACCCCTAAATCCCCTAAAGGGGACTTTTGGCACAGATAAATTTTTATAGTTTTCGAAGGTCTATCACTCTCCAAATCCCCTTTAGGGGATTTAGGGATAAAATATCAACATCATGAAAAATTTGCTGATTATTTTCTTTTCGCTATGCTGTTTTTTAAATGTTACTGCACAAAAAACAGAAGATTTCTCTACAAAATTGTCACTTGCAGCCATTCAAATCACTCTCGATTGGGTAGTTTATGACCCTGCTTATTTTTCAATTCCATACCCCAATGGAGATGTGCCCAAAGATCGTGGCGTTTGTACGGATGTTGTAATAAGAGCCTACAGAAAAGTGGGCATCGACCTTCAAAAAGAGGTGCATGAAGATATGAAAAAGAATTTCGCCGTTTATCCAAAAAAATGGGGATTAAAGAAAACCGATACTAACATCGATCATCGCAGAGTCCCTAACCTGATGACATTCTTTTCAAGAAAAGGGACAGTAAAACCCATTACGCAAAATCCGGAAGACTACAAAACCGGGGATATTGTCACTTGGGTTTTTCCTAATGGCTTAACTCACATAGGAATAGTTATACATCAAAGATCAAAAGACGGGAAGAGAAACCTTATGGTGCACAACATCGGCCGCGGTCAAGAAATTGAGGATTGCCTTTTTTCATGGGAAATAACGGGGCATTATTCTTACCCTCAATAACTTATCTTTTTTTTAACCAAAAGAAACAGGTGTGAACATCAAGATCCTTTAACATTCCACATTTACCCCATAATGAATTAGCTATTTCAAAGACTTCTTTTTTTGAGTATATAAAATTGTTAGGGCATATAATTTCATCATCATCTGCTCCCCCAAGAAGATATGCACCCAAAAGATATTGTTCATTATACCACCGTTGTTTCCATTGTTCAGGATAATCCGATGGCAAAAAAATATCATGTATGGCACATAACATACCAGACGGTAATTTTGGCAAAACTTCCATAAAAAACACTGTTACATCTGAGTTGGGAAATGAACGATGAGAATTATCCACAAGCAATATATCTTCTGCAGATAACTGTAGAAAAAAATCAATATCCATATCTTCAAACGGCATTCTATATATTTTATCACAGATTTTATCAATTTCTGCACGAGGGCATGGGTCTATTGATATTATCTTTGTTCGTAAATTATTATCGCGTATGGATTGTGCCGCAAACAATGTTGTATTCCCGGAACCAACCTCAACATAATACCTCGGATTATGGATAGCAAGAAATCCATATATGCTTATCGCATCAAAGGGAGAAACCCAACCATTTCCCCAATGTAGAGAAGAACCTGAAATCGAATGAACCGGAATATTCTTATAGAATTCTTCAAATGAACAAAATTTACGAACAAGCTCAATGGTTTCATTTTTGTTATTGGAATACCACTGATCCATGATTTCACCAATTTTAGATTCACTTAAACTACTTCTATGCTTTGGCGTGTAATTGTAATCGTCAATATAGACTCCAACCTCTAATTGATGCTCTCGACGCTCTAATTGATGCTGTGTCTCCTTCAATTGATGCTGAAGATTTAAACTCCTATTGATTAACAAACAAATTATCAAGCCAAAGAAAGCTCCGATTACATTAAACCAAAAATCCATCCAATCGCCCATGCGAGTAGGCGCGAAATATTCTTGTGCGATTTCGATTAAACCACCATAAATTACCGGGAAAAAGAATGAATAAATAATTATTTTCCACGTGGAAATTTTTTTTCTGAAATAAGAAGTATTTTCAAAAAAAATCACACCGGAAATGGTAAAAAACATGATAAAATGCACAAACTTATCAAAATCGGTAATATTCACTTTAGGCAATGGTTTTGTATCCATCATACAAATATAAAATATCACCAAACAGAGAGGAATACTTATCCAATGTCGTTTAAAAACCCAAATTAATCTGCTCATAATGAAGACAATAAAGAATCCGTTAAACTACTTGCGCCTAATCTGAAATATTGGGGAGTAAGCCATTCCTCTCCTAAAATTTCTTTCACGATAGTGTAATATTTCACAGCATCTTCCGTGGTACGAACACCACCTGAGATTTTTATTCCAATCTTTTTGTTGTGCAATGCGTGATATTCCTTTATCGTTTCGCACATCACATAAGCAGCCTCGAGGCTTGCCCCCGGATATACTTTTCCTGTAGAAGTTTTGATAAAGTCGGCACCGGAATATATCGATAAAACCGCAGCTTTTTTGATATTCAAAGCCGTTTTTAACAAGCCAGTTTCAAGAATCACTTTCAAATGAGCCTCGCGACAAGCATCTTTCAATTCCAATATTTCATTGCAAAAAGTCTCCAAATCATTGTCAAAAAATGCTCCGGCATTAATCACAATATCAATTTCGTCAGCTCCATCAGCAACAGCAAGAGAAACTTCAGCTATTTTTATTTCAGGAAAAGTTTGGGAAGAAGGGAAACCGGCTGCAACGGCCGCAATCTTCACGTCGGCAGTCAAAGCCTCCTTAACTGTACTTACAAAATTAGGGAATACACAAATGGCGGCCACATTATCAACATCAGGTCGTGAACCTTCAAAATCATTTGCCTTTTCGACAAACTTCCAAATAGACTCAACAGAATCTTCGGTGTTTAAGCTTGTCAAATCAATACAAGAATATAAAAGAGCCAGTACTTCTTTGGTATTGTTTCCTTTACAATTTTTCGCGATTAAATCAGCTACTTTTGATGCAATGACACTGTCATCAACACACAAATCAAATTTTTCTAAGACTTCTGAATATTTATCCATAATTGTACGTTTTTATCGAAGTTTTTCGTTGTTTTTATGTCGTTCACTATCTCTTTTTGTTTTCTTCTCTATATTTTTCCGGAAAGCATCTGTTAAATCCACTCCGGTTTGGTTGGCTATACAAAGCAATACCCACAAAATATCAGCTAATTCATCGGGTAAATCTTTTTTCAAATCAGCATTTTTAAATGACTGGTCACCATATGTTCGAGCCATGATTCGAGCCAACTCTCCGACCTCTTCCGTTAGAATTGCCATATTGGTCAGTTCGCTGAAATATCTGACTCCATAAACATTAATCCACTCATCTACAGATTGTTGTGCATCTTTAATCGTCATATCACGTCAAATTATTCTTTGTTTTTCGAATCAATAACAATAGTTACCGGACCGTCGTTAATCAATGAAACTTTCATATCAGCTCCAAAAACTCCGGTTTGAATGTCTTTTTCAAGCATTTCTCCCAACATTTTACAAAACAAATCATACATTGGGATAGCAAAATCCGGCTTTGATGCCTTAATATAAGATGGCCTGTTCCCTTTTTTTGTCGAAGCATGTAATGTAAACTGGCTCACACAAAGGATTTCACCATTGATTTCCTTAATAGAAAGATTCATCACTCCTGATGCGTCATCAAATATACGCAAATTTACTATTTTTTTGCAAAGAAAATCAATATCATCTGTTGTATCTGCATCTTCAATACCTACTAAAACAAGTAATCCTTTGTTAATCACAGACTTAATAGCATTTTCAATCACAACTGATGCTTGCGAAACGCGCTGAATAACTATTTTCATATTTTATTATTTTTCCCCTAAATCCCCTAAAGGGGACTTTAGCTCCTGAAAAAACCGAAAACAATCATGGTCTTTCACACTCTAAAGTCCCCCTTAGGGGATTTAAGGGTTAAGAGCTTTCATCAATATTTTTGCACGATTTTCTCCGATTAATTCAGATATTTTTTCAAAAGGAGTATCTTTTATCTGCTTAACGCTACCAAATTTATTCAATAAAATCATTTTGGTTTTCTCACCTATTCCTTTAATTTCGTCTAATTCAGATTTTGTTTGCTGTTTGCTGCGTTTTTTTCGATGAAAAGTAATAGCAAAACGATGCGCCTCATCTCTTAGCTGCTGAATAAGTTTCAGACTTTCCGAATTTTTATCTAAATAGAGAGGGATTGAATCATTCGGGAAATATATTTCTTCCAATCGTTCCGCAATCCCAATAATGGCAATTTTCCCGTATAAATCGAGGTTTTTTAAAGCCTGAACAGCAGAACTTAGTTGCCCTTTTCCGCCATCTACAACGATTAATTGAGGTAAAGGTTCATTTTCGGTTTTTAAGCGCTCATAACGACGATAAACGCACTCATACATGGATTGAAAATCGTTAGGTCCATCCACAGTTCTTACGTTGAAATGGCGATAATCTTTCTTTGAAGGTTTCCCGTTTTTAAAAACGACACAAGCAGAAACAGGATTTGTTCCCTGAATATTCGAATTATCAAAGCATTCGATATGAACAGGTAAGGCCGAAAGGTGTAAATCGTTTTTCAATGTTGTGATAACGCGTGTTTTACGTTGTTCGATGTTGAGTTGTTCTGATTGTTTAAGCTTATCAACCTTATACTGATGTACATTTTTCTTCGATAGAATCAGCAATTTATGTTTTTCTCCTCGCTGAGGGACAGTCATTGTTACACCGGCAAGTTCAATATCCGGAAGAAAAGGAACAATGATTTCTTTTGCTTCACTTTGAAAACGACTTCTCATTTCAATGATTCCATAAGCCAAAACTTCTTCTTTCGGCTCATCAAAAAAGCGTTTATACTCAAAAGTATACCCGCGGACAATCAAACCATTCCGTATGTGCAGGTAGTTAATATACACAGATTGCCCGTTTTCATCGAGAGAAAACACATCAATATCATCAATCGACATGCTTGCAACAACAGATTTGGCCTTATAATTCTCAATTAAAAGGTATTTTTCTTTAATTCTGTGAGCTTCTTCAAATTTCAGCTGTTGAGATAAATCTTTCATTTCATCGAACAATTTATCCGATAGCTGAGAAATATTTCCTTTCAGGATTTGTATAATTTCTGCAATATTTTTATCATAATCTTCTTGAGATTGAAATTTTTCACAAGGGCCAAGACAATTTTTAATATGATATTGCAGGCACACTTTATATTTTCCTTGGTTAATTCGCTCCGGAGTCAATACCAAATTACAGGTGCGGAGCGGATAAATACTCCGGATTAATTTGAGTAGAACTTTTACCATAGGCACCGATGAATACGGCCCAAAATACAAAGATTTGTCTTTAATAACCGTTCGAGTGGAGAATACGCGAGGGAAAGGTTCATTTTTTACAACAATCCAAGGATAGGTTTTATCATCTTTCAACATGATATTATACCGAGGTTGATGCTCTTTAATCATGTTGTTTTCGAGCAGGAAAGCATCCTGTTCGCTTTCAACTACGATATATTCAATATTTCTGATTTTTCTGACAAGGATTCTTGTTTTGGCATAAGTCTGATTTTTATTAAAATAAGAACTTACTCGTCGTTTAAGGTCTTTGGCTTTTCCTATATAAATAATTACACCATTTTCATCGAAAAAAAGATAACATCCGGGAGAAGAAGGGATATTTTTTATTATTCCTTCCAAGTGCGGATAATTCTTTATTCCTTCAAGTTCGTCCATTAAAATTCATTATAGTTTTTGAAACACATAGGCACATAGGACACATATTAAGTCGAAAGTGATGTGATAAACATCGGTGTTTTTTCTTCGCCGACTTCAAATCCACAATGTTTATAAAATCCTATTTCTCTATCATACGCAATCAAAACGATTCTCAAATAATCTTTATAGTTTTCAGAAACCATTTTTACAAGCTTTTGCCCAATCCCAATATGTTGATATTCGGGCATGATTAGCAAATAATGCACATAAGCAGTCATTATTCCATCGTCCAACACATTTATGAGTCCGACTAATTTGTCTCCATCCCAAGCAGTGAAGACAGAAGAAGAATTTCTCATGGCAATTACTAATTTTTCCGGATAGTTTCCTGAAGACCAATTCACAGAAAGGAATAGGTCTTTTAACTCTTTTCCCAAAAAATCCTTAGTCGTTTTATATTGAATATGTTTCACTCTTGTCATATCTCAATATCGTGGTTTATCTTTAATTTCATTATAATATGATTCAACGCCGTTTTCTTTCATCTTTGTGTTGATTTCTTTCCAGCGTTTTTGCAAGTTTTCATCAAATCCTGTGTTTTCGCAAGGGAAATCCGAGCATTCGAAACAAAAATCAACCGTTTTATTTTCAGAACATTCCTTTACCTTGCAATTTTTGAATATCGCACATTTTTCTTTTCGACACCCTTTGCATTTACCTTTCGAGAAAAATTCAAGCATTTCTTTAAAATCCGGATATTTCAAAAACAAAGGTTCACTCATTATATTCACAAACCTTTCGGCGTATATATCAAAATTCCCGAAAGAACATCTCAACTCTTTGCTTAATTGGCTTATATCACCTTCACTAAATGCAAAACATTTCCCGCAATGCAATCCACAAGGTGCTAATCTTGATTTAATAAATTCGTAATCCATTTTTCCGTTCACAATTTATTTTCAAAGTTCAACCATAATCATCAAATCAAGGCTGAAAGGGTATAATCAATAGCGTAGGGCATTGCCCTACGCTATTGATTATACCCTTTCAGGGTTAAGTCTGCTTATTATAATTTTCTTTTATTATGTCAATCGTCTTCCCTCCTATTCCAATATTTTCATCAGGTAATTCTTTGATTGTAAACATAAAAAAATCAGGAGGGATTTGCATAACCTCGGATGCAAGCTGTGTCATTTTAGAAATTAATTCTTTTTTTTGGATTGAGGTCATTTGACCTCCTTCGACTATTATAATGGGCATCTTATAAATACTAATATTTATATCAAATAGGATATTTAATCAATGACAAAATTTCAATGTTTTCATCGAATAATTCCCGTGCTTTCAAGTCTTCTAATTCGATAAGGAAATTGACATAGATTTTCTTCACATTAAAATGTTTCATCAAACGGCAAGCAGCAAGCATTGTTCCTCCAGTTGCCAATAAATCGTCGTGCAAAACGACAACATCATTTTCAGACAAAGCATCTTTATGAATTTGAACGGCATCAAATCCGTATTCTTTTTCATAAGTTTCTTCGTAGACATCGCAAGGAAGTTTTCCCGGCTTACGAATCGGCACAAATCCCACATTTAAACGTGTAGCCAAAATAGGCCCCATAATAAAACCGCGAGATTCAATCCCAACCACCTTTGTTATGCCTTTATCCTTATATTCTTCGTAAATCGCATCAGACAACAAAGACAAAATCTTCGCATCTTTAAACAAAGTTGTTACATCTTTAAATTGGATGCCTTCTTTGGGGAAATTCGGAACATTCCGAATGTTTTTCTTGAAAATTTCAAAATCCATAATTTTTATTTTTATCAAATTGTTCCACGTGGAACACTATTTTTGCTACCTCCCTAATAAAACCAACAAAACATTTATGTCGCTCGGAGAAATTCCGGGAATTCTACTCGCCTGAGCAATCGTTTCGGGATCAATTTTTGTCAGCTTTTGCTTTGCTTCAGTCGACAACGACTGAATCGTATTATAATCAAACTTACCTTTTATCCGTATATTTTCCAGCCGATGGATTTTATCGGCAATCATTTTTTCACGAGAGATATAGCCTTCATACTTCATAGCGATTTCGGCAGCCTCAATAATTTCTTCCTTTCTATCGGGAATTTTCTCCAATTCTTCTTTGAATGCCGGAATCATTTCCGAAATATCATACAAACTTAATTGCGGACGTAAAACCAAATCAATTAACTTCACTCCACGTCGGAGTTGGGAAGTTCCATAAGTTTCTAACTTGTCATTGATACATTCAGCACGCACGGAATAATTTTTAGCGAACGAAATAATTCTGTCAATTTGGTTCTTTTTCTCAACCAACAAATCATAGCGGTCCTTTTTGGCTAATCCCAAAAGGTAAGACTTTTCGGTCAAACGCATATCCGCATCATCTTGTCGAAGTAAGATTCGATATTCGGCACGAGAGGTAAACATGCGATAAGGCTCATCTACACCTTTAGTAACGAGATCATCTATCAAGACACCGATATATGCTTCATCTCTTCCGAGAGTGAAATATTTTCCGCCAACCGTAGAGACGTGCGCATTTATTCCAGCCACCAAGCCTTGAGCTCCTGCCTCTTCATAACCTGTAGTTCCATTAATTTGTCCAGCAAAAAAGAGATTTTTAATTAATTTCGTTTCTAATGTATGCGTTAATTGGGTTGGGTCGAAGAAATCATACTCAATGGCATAACCCGGACGATAAATCTGAATATTACGAAAAGCAGGAATTTTTTGTAAAGCGTCTAATTGAATGTGGAGTGGGAGAGAGGATGAAAATCCATTCAAATAATATTCTTGCGTATTTTCTCCTTCCGGCTCCAAAAATAATTGATGTTGAATCTTATCTGCAAAAGTAACTATTTTGGTTTCTATACTCGGACAATAGCGAGGACCTATACTTTGAATTTGACCATTGTAAAGAGGAGAATCCGACAAACCATTGCGCAACACGTTATGACATTCTTTATTTGTATAAAGCGTCCAACAACTCAATTGTTTTAACGGACGAGGTTGAAAATCGAGATAAGAAAATTTATGAAAATCATTTTCACCTTTCTGTTCTTCGGTTAGAGAAAAATCAACACTACGGCCATCAATTCTAACCGGAGTTCCGGTCTTCATTCTATCAGCAGAAAAACCTAATTCAACTAATTGTTCAGTTAATCCGTAAGAAGCCGGCTCGGAAATGCGACCACCACACAATTGGGTTTTTCCTATATGCAATAATCCGTTCAGAAAAGTTCCGGTTGTGAGTACAACAGCTTTAGATTTGAATTCAACTCCCAAAGATGTTTTTACGCCACAAACTTCTCCGTTCTTAACAATTATATTTAAAACAGTATCTTGCCAAACAAACAAGTTGGGAGTATTATCAATTGTTTGTCTCCAAACATCAATGAATCTTGCTCTATCACTTTGCGCACGCGGACTCCACATGGCAGGTCCTTTCGAACGATTTAGCATCCGGAATTGAATAGCTGTTTTATCGGTCACGATTCCCATCTGACCACCAAGCGCATCAATCTCACGAACAATTTGTCCTTTAGCAATTCCACCCACAGCAGGATTACAACTCATCTGTGCAATCTTGTTCATATCCATTGTTATTAACAAAGTTTTAGAACCAAGATTTGCAGCAGCGGCAGCAGCTTCACATCCGGCATGTCCTGCACCAACAACTATTACATCATAATTAAAATTCATAATTGCTTCAACGCTTCATTTTCTTTTTCTCTCATCACTTTTGCATCTTTGGTTGATTTGTCTTTAAATCCGCAAAGGTGCAATATACCGTGAATAATTACGCGATATAATTCTTCGGCATAATCCGTATTAAATTTTTCTGCATTAGAGCGAACCGTATCCAATGAAATAAATAAATCACCGGATATAATATCTCCTTCAGAATAATCGAATGTAATTATATCGGTATAATAATCGTGATTAAGATATTGTATATTGATTTCTAATATTTTTTTGTCGGAGCAAAAGATATAGGCAATATCGCCAATTTTTTTATTGTGAGAAGTGGCTACAGATTTAATCCAGTTAGAAATTTCCCTCCGTTTGATTTTGGGGGACTTAATATCGTCTGATTGATATATTATTGCCATAAATATTTCTATAGCGCAAAGATACTATTTTTTTGAAAAAACATCATTTTCGTCTGCATAATAAAAGAGTATAATTAGAAAACCCAAAAAATGCGTTGGGAAATTTTGTAATAAACAAAGAATTACATAATTTTGTAACCATAAATTATTAACCAATTACATTATGCCAACGGTATTTATATGAAAACAATTATCGTCAAAATTTGGATAGACAACGAGGCAGGTATATATCCAAACAAACAAAGGAGAGATATTTAGCGAACAATTTGCTGACTATCCTCGCTTGCGTACCGCTTTACCTTCTCAACGTGCTAATTTTGAATATAATAATATCGGCATTCGCTGGGAGGAATTGGACGAAGATTTGAGTTATAGGGGTTTTATGAGTAACAAAAAAGTATAATCATACAAATTTTTTTCATCAGCTTTGTGTTCTTCACGACTCACCTCTTCCCATTCCGCATAATTTATTTCAGGGAAAAAAACATCTGCATCATCAAATTCGGCATGAATTTTAGTTAAATAAAGTTTATTTGCTAAAGGTAAGGCTTGTCGATAAAGTTCTCCGCCTCCAATGATAAACATCTCATTGCTATCTATCTCATTATCAATGACTTCTGACAAAGATGAGTAAATCAGACAATTATCAAACGATAAATTTTTACTGCGGGTTAAAACAATATTCTTTCGATTAGGAAGTGCCCCTTTAGGCAAGGATTCGAAAGTTTTCCGCCCCATAACAATTGTATGCCCGGAAGTTAACTCTTTAAAATGCTTCAAATCAGCAGGAAGATAGCATAATAATCCATTATTTCTTCCTATTTCATTACGCTCACCAATAGCTACTATAATCGAAATATCCATTTTATAGGGTTTAGAGGTGTAAAAATACAAGTTTTTTAAGAAAAAAGCGAAAATTAAATTTATTTTGACTTATTTTGTAAATTAAATTATAAATGTTAATTGTTTGAAAAATTAAATCACTATGGACAACGCTCTCGATCCTAAAGAAGTAATCACTAATGATGGTGTACTTGAGGAAAACAAACCCACTGAAACTTCCGGACAGGAAGAAATTACAGAAGAAGTAACTGCAAATGATGTTACACTTGAGGAAAATAATCCGATTGAAGTTTCTGAAAAAGAAGAACCTGCAAATATTGAACAAGCAGAGGAAAAGCACGACAAACTATCTAAAGAACAAATCATTGATAGATTAGTTATCGTGGTAGAAGAACCGGTAACAGAATCTATACGAAATGAAGTAGATTCTCTTAAACAAGCTTTTTATAAACTGAAAAAAGCAGAAATAGACATTGCTAAGCAGGCTTTCATCGCTGCCGGAGGAGAAGAACAAGATTTCCAACCGGAAGTAGAAGAAATCGAAGAAAAGCTAAAAGCATTACTGCAAGTTTTCAAAGAAAAAAGGGCTTCAATTACGGCCGAAGAAGAAAAACAAAAAGAAACTAATCTTGCCGCCAAATTAACTATCATCGAGCGATTGAAAGTTTTAATCGAAAGTCAAGACGACTTTTATAAAGTATATAACGAATTCAAAAAACTCCAACAAGAGTGGAAAGAAATCAAACAAGTCCCGCAAGCTAAAATAAACGAACTTTGGAAAGAATATCAGCATTACAGCGAAAAATTCTACGATTTATTGAAAATCAACAATGAAATGCGTGATTATGATTTCAAGAAAAATCTGGAATTAAAAGAGGCACTTTGTGAAGCCGTAGAACGACTTGAAAAAGAGCCTGATGTAATATCTGCTTTCCATCAACTACAAAAACTTCATCAGGAATGGCGTGAAATTGGTCCGGTTGCCAAAGAATTCAGAGATTCTATTTGGGAACGTTTCAAAAAAGCCTCAACTGTTATCAATAAACTTCATCAAGAGCACTTCGAATCACTGAAAGAATTGGAAGAACGCAACTTGGAAGAAAAAACAAAAATCTGCGAAGAAATAGAGGCTATTGATTATGATGTGCTGAAAGGATTCAAAGAATGGGACGATAAAAACAAAAAAGTCCTCGAACTTCAAGAAAAATGGAAAACCATTGGCTTTGCTCCGAAAAAAAATAACGTAAAAATATTCGAGCGTTTCAGAGCGGCATGTGATAATTTCTTCCAACGAAAAAGCGATTTCTACAAAGTTGTAAAAGAATCGATGGACGAAAACCTCAAGAAAAAAGAGGCATTATGCGAAAAAGCCGAAGCATTGAAAGATAGCAAAGAATGGAAAGAAGTAAGCGATAAATTGGTTGCCTTACAAAAAGAATGGAAAACCATCGGTGCTGTTTCGCGCAAATATTCAGATGCAGTGTGGAAACGTTTTATCACCGCTTGCGACCATTTCTTCGAACAAAAAAATATCCATTTCTCCTCTCAAAAAACCGAAGAAGTCGAAAATCTGAATAAGAAAAAAGAGATAATCGAAAAAATTAATGCAATCGATGAAGCACTTCCTGCTACCGAAGCTATCGCGATTATCCGCGAACTGATGACAGAATGGAATAACGTCGGTTTTGTGCCTTTCAAAGAAAAAGACAAAATTTATAAAGAATATCGCACTGCCGTCGATAAACATTTCGACCGGTTAAAAATAGACGAATCGGAAAGAAGATTGCAATCGTTCAAAACTAACTTAACCGACTTAAAATCAGGAAGTGATAAATCGAAAGGCAAATTGCTCAGCGAACGCGAAAAATTGATGCGTACTTACGAGCGTTTGAAAAACGACATTCAGACCTACGAAAATAACATCGGTTTCCTTTCAATATCTTCAAAAGGCGGTGGCGGTTTGGTAAAAGAAATGAACCGAAAAATCGAAAGCTTGAAAGAAGAACTCAAACTCATTGAAAAGAAAGTTCAAGTTATTGACGAAAGTTTAGATGCTTAAATGAAAATAGGAATCCTTTCTTCCGGCGGAGATTGCCCCGGAATCAATGCGGCAATCAGAGGTGTAGGAAAAACAGCTATTACCCATTACGGAATGGAAGTTATCGGTCTGCGCGGAGGTTTCTTAGGATTACTTAATAAAGATACTATTTCTCTTGACGACAGTTCCCTTTCAGGGATTCTCAATTTAGGAGGAACCATTCTCGGCACTTCGCGTGAAAAACCTTTCCGTAAATTACTTGGTGAAGAAGAAGGTAAACCTCAAATAATTAAGGAAACATACAAAGAATTAGGACTGGATTGCTTGGTATGTATCGGTGGAAACGGAACACAAAAAACAGCTTACAAACTTTCAGAAATAGGATTAAATATTATCGGTATCCCTAAAACCATCGACAATGATGTGTGGGGAACCGATATTACTTTCGGTTTCGATACTGCCGTAGATATTGCCACAGAGGCGATTGACCGGCTACACTCCACTGCAAGTTCTCACAACCGGGTGATGGTTATTGAATTAATGGGACACGATGCGGGTTGGATTACTCTTCATGCCGGTATGGCCGGAGGAGCCGACATCATCCTGCTTCCCGAACTTGGATTCGACATAGATGTCATTGCCCAAGCCGTTTTATCGCGTGCCGAAAAAGGGAAACGTTATTCAATTGTAGCCATAGCCGAAGGTGTCGACATCGGAGAAAGAAATCTCCAAAAATACAAGCATCCTGCATCTTATATAGCTGAAAAAATAGAAGAATTAACCGGCATTGAAAGTCGTGAAACCGTGCTGGGATACGTTCAACGCGGTGGAAATCCATCTGCTTACGACCGCACACTGGCAACTCGCTTGGGAGGACACGCAACAGAGCTAATAGCCAACAAAGATTTCGGACGCATGGTTTGTCTTAAAAACGGAGAAATAACCTCTACATCATTACGAAAAGTCGCAGGAAAATTAAAACTTATAGAACCCGATAACGACCTTATTTTACAAGGAGTACGTATGGGAATATCATTTGGAAAAAAGTTAGACATTTAAGGAAAATATTACTACTTTTGCAGCGAAAATCCTAATAATATAATTTTACCGGTTTATCGTCATGGACAAAAATATTCCGTTCAAAATCTTTTCAGGGACAAGCTCTCGTTATTTAGCAGAAAAAATATGTAACAGTGTCGGTTGCGAACTTGGGAAAATGAATATTGAACATTTTGCAGATGGAGAATTTTCTGTGTCTTATGAAGAATCAATCCGTGGTTCTTATGTTTTCTTGATACAATCGACTTTCCCGAATTCCGACAATTTAATGGAACTACTTTTGATGATTGATGCTGCCAAACGTGCATCGGCCAAATCAATCATCGCAGTAATACCTTATTTCGGGTGGGCACGTCAAGACAGAAAAGACAAACCACGTGTTTCAATCGGTGCTAAATTAATTGCTGACTTATTGGCCACCGCAGGAATCAACCGGTTAATTACCATGGATTTACATGCCGACCAAATTCAGGGATTTTTTAATGTTCCGGTCGACCATTTATACGGTTCATCTATTTTTGTAGATTATATCAAATCGTTGAACTTACCTAATTTAGTTATGGCAACTCCTGATGTTGGGGGTACCAAAAGAGCAAATGCATACGCAAAACACTTGAACGTACCGATGGTTATTTGCTATAAACTAAGGAAAAAAGCCAACGAAATTGCAGAAATGAAACTAATCGGTGATGTGAAAGGAATGGACGTTTTGCTTTTAGATGATATAGTTGATACGGCCGGTACAATCACCAGAGCTGCTGATTTAATGTTGGAAGAAGGTGCCAATTCGGTACGCGCTGTTGCATCACACGCTGTAATGTCAGATCCTGCCTCCATGAGAGTTGATCAATCTTCTTTAACAGAAATTATTTTTACCGACAGTATACCTTATTCAAAGAAAAGCGAAAAAGTAAAAATTCTTTCTGTAGCTGAAATATTCGCTGATGCAATCATTCGGGTTTATAATAACGAATCAATAAGTTCGCTTTATTTGAATTATTGAGCAATAAACACGCTGAAATTTACCGAACCATAAACACGATGTTGATTAAAGCAAGGTAAATCGGAAAAATCATATTCTTTGGGGTGTTCCATAATGAACACTCCATTTTCTTTTAATAAATCTTTCTCGATAATCAACGAAGGAATTTTTCCTAATTCTTTCAAAGCAAATGGCGGATCGGCAAAAATAACGTCGAATTGTTGTCGACAATCTTCTAAAAATTTGAAAGCATCTCCTTTTAATGGAATTAACGCTTCAGTTTTTAATTCTTGCTGTACTTTTTTAATAAAACTATAATGGAAAAAATCTTTTTCGACACAAACAACCTGTTTACAGCCTCTCGAAATCAATTCAAAGCTGATACTACCCGTACCTGCAAACAAATCCAAAGCATCACAATCGTCCAAATCAATCAGATTTGAAAGCACATTAAAGATATTTTCTTTGGCAAAATCGGTTGTCGGCCGTGCCTTGAAATTCTTAGGAACATCAAATCTGCGTCTCTTATAAATTCCGCTTATAATTCGCATAAAGTAAGAGATAAAAGTTCGGAAGACGTTATTTCAACCGGAAAAACATTTTGAACATACTTTTGCAGCTGCTTAATTAAATCCGGTGTTTGAGAAGAATTTCCGGCAACATAAATAAAATCTTTCAATTGATTCAGATTAAATTGTTTCCAAATGAAAAAGATGTAATAAACAGCATCATTTAAATGACTGCATTTGAAATGATTAGCAAAAATAAATTCACCCGAAGGAGCAAAATATAAAACATCCAACCCTTCATTTTGCATATTTACGATTAGTCTGTGAGTATTTCCTATGCGAGTTCTTTCAGCAAAATAAGAGAGTAGGGGAGATATGTGATGTACAAAATGCAAATTTACAAACGTTCTGTTGAAAAAATCAAACGCTTTTTCAGGAATACTGTGCAATATTGTTATTTCGGGTTTGTTGAGAGTTTGAGCCAAAACTTTACCTTGATTTCCGGAAAAATTGAATCGAAAAAATTCATCTTTCTTTTTCTCATCAAAAACATTAGTTGGAACAAAAGTAAAATTCGCAGTATTGTTTACAACAAATATTTTATGGTAAGAATTTGACAAAAACTCATTTTCGTAATAGAAATTCTCAAAAGCGGAAAAAGCATCTTCACCAAGCTTTTTCTCAACTTCGTGATGAAAAATACTTCCTTCTTCAACAGAGTTATATATTGAAAAAGAATATATTTCGTCCGATATTTCGAGAACCAAAATATATTTTTCTGTTAAAGATAAATCGAATTTTTCAGGAAGTTTCATATATTATTATCCAAGACTCACATTAATATTTGGCAATTCAACTTGTAACTTTACTTTTGCTTTCAGCGCAGTGAAAACTTTTAATAAAGTGTCCATTGTTACGTTACTTGTATTCTTTTCAAGTCGTGAAATTTGAGACTTTTTAACACCTACAAGCTTACCCAACTCTTCCTGAGTCAAGTTGCGTTCTTGGCGAGTTTGCTTTATAGCATTACCAATCAAATCCATTTGAAGTTCGTACTCAAAGAGGTCGCGTCTCGGTGTTCCGATTTTTCCAATGAGTTCGTCTTGTACTTCCTCTAAGGTGTAAATTTTCATTTTTTATTTATTATTTGTTTGTTTGTCTTCAAAATACTTGCTCTTGATTTGAAGAGCCTTTTTAATTTCTTGTTCAGGAACTTTACTACGTTTTTTGATAAATCCATGAGTGGAAATTACCATTGTAAAGTATTTTTTCATAGTGACTATGTTCCAAACTTTGCAAAAAATCAAATACTTCGTCTAAAAGAACAATTTTAAAACGTTTATTCATTTTTGGTTATTATTAATTGGCACAAAGATAGAAAAAAGTTTCGTTAAATGTAAACTGTTTTTATAATTATTTTACCCTTAAATCCCCTAACGGGGACTTTTAAGTGAGCAAAGGCCAAAGTCCCCTTTAGGGGATTTAGGGGTTTATATTACAACATTAACTATTTTTCCTTTAACAACAATTACTTTTTTGGGAGCTTTCCCTTCCAACCATTTTACAGAATTTTCGTGAGCCAATACTACTTTTTCAACCTCATCTAAAGAAGTATCAGCCGGAAAATCTAATAAATAACGGGCTTTTCCATTGAAAGAAACAGTATATTTTACAATATCTTCAACTAAATAAGCTTCGTTATATTCAGGAAATTTGGCATCACAAACAGTTGTAGTATTTCCTAAAGCATGCCAAAGTTCTTCGGCAATATGTGGTGCAAACGGAGCAAGAACTATGATTAAATCACTCAAAATTGCTTTTTTATTACATTTCAAAGCGGTTAATTCATTAACACAAATCATAAATGCAGCTACAGAAGTATTAAATGAGAAATTCTCAATATCATAAGTTACTTTCTTAATCAATTTATGTAATGATTTTAATTCTTCGGCTGTAGGTTGTTCTTCGCTGACAGACAACTTATCTTCTTTATAGAATAAATTCCATAATTTACGCAAGAAACGATGAACACCATCAATCCCGTTTGTATCCCAAGGTTTGGATTGTTCTAATGGGCCGAGAAACATTTCATATAAACGCAATGTATCAGCTCCATATTTTTCAACAATCACATCAGGGTTAACTACATTGAACATTGATTTTGACATCTTTTCAACAGCCCAACCACAGATATATTTTCCATCTTCAAGAACAAATTCAGCTGTTTTATATTCAGGATTCCAATTCTTAAATGCTTCAATATCCAACATATCATTTGAAACCATATTCACATCCACATGAATAGGAGTAACATCATATTGGTCTTTCAAATGATAAGAAACAAAAGTATTAGTATTCTTAATTCTGTAAACAAAATTCGAACGCCCTTGAATCATTCCTTGGTTAATCAGTTTCTTGAAAGGTTCTTCTTCACAAACAACACCTAAATCAAAAAGAAATTTATTCCAAAAACGGCTATAAACCAAGTGTCCGGTAGCATGTTCCGTTCCACCTATATATAAATCAACGTTTCGCCAATATCCGTTAATATCTTTATCTACTAAAGCATCATTGTCATGTGAATCTTCATAACGAATATAATAGGCCGAAGAACCGGCAAAACCGGGCATTGTATTCAATTCTAACGGATAACCATTATAAGTCCAATTTTTTGCACGTCCTAAAGGCGGTTCCCCTTTCTCTGTAGGCAAAAACTTATCTACTTCGGGTAATTCTATCGGTAAATCTTTTTCATCGACTGTATAAGGCATTCCATCTTTATAATAAATAGGAAACGGTTCGCCCCAATAACGCTGACGACTGAAAATAGCATCACGTAAACGATAATTAACTTTTACTTTACCCAGTCCTTTTTCTACTATATATTGTTTTGTTTTCTCAATAGCTTCTTTTACTATTAATCCGTTCAGAAAATCAGAATTCATCATGATTCCTTCTTTAGCATCGAAACTTTCTTCCGAAATATCACAACCTTGAATCAAAGGAATAATGGGTAAATTAAAATATTTGGCAAAAGCATAGTCGCGACTATCATGTCCGGGAACAGCCATAATAGCTCCTGTTCCATAACCTGCTAACACATAATCGGAAATCCAAATAGGAATTTCTTTTCCATTGAAAGGATTAATAGCATACGAACCTGTAAAAACTCCGGTAACTTTTCTATCAGACATGCGTTCGCGTTCGGTACGACGTTTTACAACCTCTAAATATGCTTTAACTTCCGATTTTTGTTCTTCGGTAACAACTTGACAAACATAATCCGATTCGGGAGCTAACACCATAAAAGTAACTCCAAAAATGGTATCGGCACGAGTTGTAAATACAGTAAACTCAACATCGGAATTCTTTATCTTGAAATTCATTTCGGCTCCTTCCGAGCGACCTATCCAATTCTTTTGAGTTTCTTTCAAAGATTCCGTCCAATCTATTGTATCCAATCCGTCTAATAAACGTTGAGCATAAGCAGAAACACGCAAACACCATTGACGCATCAAACGTTGCTCAACAGTATGACCACCACGAATAGAAACACCTTCGCTTACTTCATCATTAGCCAATACTGTTCCTAAAGCAGGACACCAGTTTACCATTGTATCAGCTAAATAAGCAATACGGTAATTCAATAATATTTCTTGTTGCTCTTTTTCAGATTTAGCATTCCATTCTTCTGCGGTAAAACTTAATTCTTCACTGCGAGCAATATTTAAATCTTTTGTTCCTTGAATTTTAAAAACATCAATTAATTCTTCAATCGGACGAGCTTGTTGTGCATCATTACAATAATACGAATGAAACATTTTAATAAATGCCCATTGTGTCCATTTATAATAATCAGGTTCACAAGTTCTTACTTCACGGTCCCAATCAAAACTAAATCCTATTTTATCTAATTGTTCACGATAACGTTCAATATTTTTTATGGTAGTTATGGCAGGATGTTGTCCTGTTTGAATAGCATATTGTTCGGCAGGAAGTCCGTAGGCATCATAACCCATCGGATGAAGTACATTAAAACCTTTGAGTCGTTTGTAACGTGAATAAATATCAGAAGCAATATAACCTAATGGATGTCCTACATGCAATCCTGCTCCGGAAGGATAAGGAAACATATCCAACACATAATACTTAGGCCTACTTTTATCTTCTTTTACTTGATAAATTTTGTTTTCTTTCCAGTTTTTTTGCCACTTTTTCTCGATTTCGTTGAAATTGTACTCCATAATTTTATAAGTTGAAAATTGAAAGTTGAAAATTGAGAATAATATATTATCTACAATTTTCAATTATCCACTATATTTGAACTCACAAAGGTAGTTAATTAATCTATAACTAAGATTAAGCATAAATAAAAATCAGCTCACATTCTATCTCAGAAGATGAGCTGAAAAATTAAAACCATTTAACTAAAACTTTAATCAACCAAATAAAAAACAACTTATGGTCTATCACAGAAGATAAGTTGTAAAAATATATAAAGGATTTTGGTCGGGGTTGAGGTTAAATACTTATTAATCTTTATGTCTTCTCTATATGAAATTAGAAACACAACAAAAATATAACCAAAAAATAAATTTTACGTGTATACAAAGACAAATAAAATGTATACATAGTAAAAATTAAAACATTAAAAATCAGATAGTTACAAATTTTAAAAAATAAATTTTGTATACAAGAAATAATTTAAAGTATACAATTAAAAGATAGGATAAATTTTGGAAATAAATTTGTTGAGTTTAATAACATGTAATAATTATTTATTTTAAAATTTTAAAATAAGAAATGATAATAATAATAGGATGTTAATAAGACTGAAAAAATTTCTTCAAAAAATTTGCTTTTTAAGTTATTAAGAAACAAAATGATAATACATCTTGCTTATTAACAATTTATTTATTTGTAATATTTTGTTACATAGAAGATTGTATATTTTTTTAACAATATGCTCATAAGTAAATAAGTGAAAAACTTTTTACATAGTGTACAGTTAGAAATGTTGGAAAAAGACTTTATAAATTATGAGAAAAAAGAGGATATAATTTTTGGGTTTTGATTAAGAGTTACATGTAACGGTATTGTTTTATCTGTCAAGTGTATTTTTTATTTTTTATAAAATATAATTCACAATTTATTAACATTATATTAATAACAATGAAATAAATTGCATCGTTGAATTTTGACTTCATGTAAAACTATATTTTTTTATTTTTATTTTGTTAGTTAGAACAAACTAACTACATTTGCAGCGCAAAAACAGAACAGGATGGAAAATGATTTGAAAGAAAAAATGGTAAAATTCACTCGGCTTATATCTGCTGCGGAAGAAAATGCCAAAGAACAATGTGAAAAGCAAGACTTAACCACAACTCAACTCAACTATCTTGAAATTATTGGTGAACTGGTTAATCCGACAATTACAGAATTAGCTTCTGTTATGGGATTAACAAAACCTTCCGTAACCATTGTCGTTGATCGTTTGATTTCCAAAGGTTTTGTCCGAAAAGTACATTCGGATATCGACAAGAGAAGTTCACATTTGCATTTGACCGAATTAGGCGAACAAATTAACAAATGGCACGACTACGCCCATGATTATATGATTAACTTGATTGCAGGAAAACTTGATAAAAACGAAGTAAAATTATTTTCTCAATTGCTGGGAAAAATTACTGAAACTAAGAAGTAATATGGGATTATTTGAAATTATTATTATTGCCGTAGGTTTATCAATGGACGCATTTGCCGTATCTATCACACTTGGTTTGTCGGTAAAGAAACCCAAAGTAAAAGAAATTCTTCTTCCCGGAGTATATTTTGGCTTTTTTCAAGCACTTATGCCGTTAATCGGATTTTTTGCAGGAGTATATTTTGCCAATAAAATTCATGATTTAGACCATTGGATTGCGTTTATACTTCTTGGTTTTATCGGTGGAAAAATGATAAAAGACAGTTTTTCAAAAGATGAAGAAAGAGAAAAAGGCAACCCATTTCATTTTGCCAGAATGTTGTTATTGGCAACAGCAACAAGTATCGATGCGCTGGTGGTCGGAATAGCTTTTGCTTTTTTAGGAGTTAATATTTACACAGCAATCATAATAATAGGATTTACAACTTTTTGCGTATCAATCTGCGGAGTGAAAATCGGAAATATCTTCGGTGCAAAATATAAATCAAAAGCAGAATTTATTGGTGGTGCTGTTTTGGTAATATTAGGATTAAAAATATTGATTGAACATTTGTTTTTGAACTGAAATGGAAACAATTAAAGAAAAGAAAAGAGTGGCTATTTTTTCAATAATAGCGGCAATATTTTTAACAGGTTCCAAATTTGTTGTCGGTATTATTACCGGAAGTTTGGGTTTATTATCCGAGGCGTTACATTCGTGTTTGGATTTAGTGGCTGCGGTGGTTACTTATTTCTCGGTGCGTGTTTCCGACAAGCCGGCTGATAAAGAACACCATTTTGGACATGGAAAAGTAGAAAATATGTCTGCATTAATTCAAACTATATTGCTTTTAGTTACTTGCGGATGGATTATTTACGAAGCGATAAACCGCTTAGTTACTAAAAACCTTGAAATTGAAGTGAATGTGTGGGCTTACATAATTATTATCACTTCTATTTTCGTTGATATTTCCCGTTCCCGTTCATTAAGTCGTGTGGCAAAAAAACACAACAGTCAGGCATTAGAAGCAGACGCTCTTCATTTTTCTACCGATATTTGGAGTTCTTGTGTGGTTTTATTAGGTTTAATTTGCTCTCAATTCGGATTTTATTATGCCGACCCGATTGCAGCACTTTTCGTAGCGCTTATTGTTCTTTATGTCTGTTATAAACTTGGCAAAAAAGCATTTGATATTTTATTGGACAAAGCGCCGGCTCAAAGTTATGAGAGCGTGATCGATATATTAGATAATCACTCCGAAATTCAAAAATATCACAATCTAAAATTACGCACAGCAGGAGCTGATACTTTTGTTTCTTTCAATATTCATTTAGAACCGACAATGAGTTTTACCGATATTCACACGTTTTGCGACCATTTGGAAAAGGATATTCAACAGAAAATTCCAAGATGCGAAGTATATATCCATGCAGAACCACAGAATTTAGAACACATTAATTCGGAAGATTAAGGAAGCAAAAAACGGCCTCGTTCTGAAATACAACGACTCTAATTACGATATAAAAATATCTACTTCGGCATTTTGCGGATTTTGAGATTTTTCACCATAAACGTCAAAGTCGGCAATATACTTTCTGTCGATACCTGATTGCCAGATTTCACCCCAAGCTTTCCCAACACAATCGGGCAATGCACCAACGGCTTTATAATGTTTGTATATCGTTTCAGGGATTTTTTTGCTAACGAAACTTTCCGGTATTTCATCTAACGATGTTACTTTGCAGCCTAAAATGGTTGTATATGCACCGGTGAAATCACTTTCGTAATCGGTGTACACACAGTAAATTTCATAACTTGCTTTGTTGGGAATATGAGTCATTAAGCCTTGTCCCATAAATTTGCCCCAAAGTTCGGCGATATCTTTTTGCGATTGGCCGTTTTGATTTGTTGTTCTTACGGCAATGCCGATAATTGAAAATCCTTTAATGGTAATGTTTTCGTAGTTCATATTATTTTATTTTTCTTTTCGGTAAATAATCTTTTTGTTTGGGATATCATAGATTTCTATCATGGGACTATTGCTCAATCCATGTTGCTTACAATACTTTTCAAAAGCAGGATATACTTTCATAATACCAATGAAAACAGATACAACGCCCTTGTATGGAAATTCCGTAACAATACAGTTGCTCTTGGGCAAGGTTTTTACCTTGTATTTTTCGGTAAGTTTTGCAATTGCGGTACTGTCTAAGCCTTCAACAATACAGCCGATTTCAGACCGCAATTTACTTTTTTCCACCTCTTTCGGATTGTCATAGTAAATGCCAAATCCTTTGGTGGTTTCAATCTTCTCGTCATTTAAAAGTGCGTGATATACTTTGTCTTGCACTTTGGGTGTTTGGCTGTAATCGCCAATCATTTCTTCATACACAATTGTTTCACCACCTTGTTCTTCTACTCTGAATGTAATGGTTTTGAAACCACCGTAATAAGCATAAACAATCACTACAAGGATGATAAGAACGATAACAATTACTAAAATAATTTTTAAAGTATTCATAATTTTTATTTTTCAATGTTTATATTCTCTCATTGTATAGGGATATAAATCTCTGTTTTCAGTTTTTCAGGTTCGGTTCTTGAAGGGTCATTACAATATTTTTCGAATATCGGAAGATTGCGTAATTCATATCCGCTTGTGGGTAACCATTCTGCAAAAATGGCATCGTAAACAAGTCCGAAATTGCTATAAGGACCTTGATAGGAAAATACAGCATATTTACCACCCGAAATTTCTTTTACTCTTATTTCCCCTTGTGACTGAGCTGATTTGTGAATGGCCAAACAAATATCAGAACGTAATTTGCCGCTTTCCGTTACATGTGGGTCATCATAGTAAACACCGAGATGTTCAATGCCTGCCGAAAACAATTTGTGTTCCTTAACAAAATTCCACAATTTGGCGAAAGTTTCTGGGAAATCCAAATTTTTATATGCTCCTGTGAAATGAATGTAAATTACCGTTTTGCTTTCAAGTTCAATCAATTTGGGTACTTTCAATTTTATTTGGCTAATGCCGGATGTTATTTCCGGATTCAATACTTCTTGTTTTATTGCAACATAGTTCTCTTTGTTTTTGTTATTTCTGTATTCTGTTGGTGATATGCCGTAAAACTGCTTGAACGATTTTGAAAACGACGATGGGATTTCATAACCCACGTTGCAGGCAATAGTTTCTACTGGCAACTCGGAATAACTAAGTAATAATGCAGCTGTTTCTATACGGGTACGGATAACATAAGCCGATAATGTTTCGTGCCGGAATGCCTTGAAAATACGATGAAAATGAAATTCGGAAAAATTGGAAATTTCTGCCAATCGCCTTAAATCCATTTCTTCGTTTAAGTGATTGTTGATATATTCGACAACCTTATTGATTCGCTGGATGTAATCTTCTTTGGTAGATAATTTTGTTTTCATAATACAAAGATATAAGCAAATTCGAAATAACAGTTTTCCTATCTTGCTAAATTCGATGGATGTAATCAGCGTTTATTTTGTATATTTGAAAAATTTTTAATTCCACTTTTATGAAAATATTGTTTATTGGCGGAACAGGAACTATCAGTACTGCTATTTCGCGAAAATTGCTTGCCGAAGGACACGAACTTTACCTGCTCAATCGCGGCAATCGCAATACTGAACTGACAGGAGCGCATTTTCTCATCGCCGACGTCAACGACGAGAAAAAAGTTGCTGATCTTATTAAAGATTTGGATTTCGATGTGGTTGCCGATTTTATAGCTTTTACTCCCGACCAGTTGGAACGTGATTTTTGGCTTTTCAACGGCAAAACGAAGCAATTTGTTTTTATTAGTTCGGCATCGGCATACCAAAAACCGCCTGAAAACTACATTATTACCGAAGATACACTGCTATCAAACCCATTTTGGGAATATTCGCGTAATAAAATTGCCTGCGAAGAATATTTATTGAAAAAATACAACGAAGATAATTTCCCGGTAACCATTGTGCGCCCTTCGTATACTTATGATGAGCGTGTTGTGCCGATGAGTGTTCATGGCGAACAAGGCTCGTGGCAAGTGCTAAGACGAATGTTGGAAGGTAAAAAAATAATTATTCATGGCGATGGTACTTCGCTTTGGACAATGACTCACACGCGCGACTTTGCCAAAGGTTTCATCGGATTGTTAGGCAACCCGCAAACAATCGGGGAAGCAATACAAATCACTTCCGACGAAGTATTGACATGGAACAGAATTTATGAATGTATCGCTCAAGCACTCGGAGTAAAACTGAATGCAGTACATATTTCATCCGATTGTCTGATCAAACACAGCAATTACGACTTTCTCGGTGGATTGATTGGCGACAAAGCCAACTCGGTTGTTTTCGATAACTCAAAAGTAAAACGACTTGTTCCCGGTTTCTCTGCCGACATCCTATTTGAGCAGGGTATTAAAGAAACTGTCGATTACATTCTTGCACATCCCGAATACCAAAAAACCGACGAAAAATTTGATTCTTGGTGTGACGAAATGATAAATTTACAGTCCTAATTTTTCGGAAATCTCAAGCATTTTCTGAATAGGCTTTACAGCCTTTTCTCTTATTTCTTCATCTACAAATATCTCCGGAATTTCGTATTTAAGACAATTGTATAGCTTTTCCATTGTGTTGAGGCGCATATAACTACATTCGTTGCAAGCGCAAGTGCTATCGTTTGGCGGAGCCGGAATAAATATTTTGTCCGGATTCTTCTTTTGCATTTCGTGCAAAATTCCGGATTCTGTGGCGACAATAAATTTCTTGTTTGGCGATTTTGTTGCAAAATTCAATAAAGCGGCCGTAGAACCAATATGGTCGGCTAATTTAAGTATCGGACTTTTACATTCGGGATGAGCCAAAACCAAAGCATCGGGATGCTCTTTTTTTAATTCGATGATTTTTTCGAGAGAAAATTGCTCGTGCACATGACAAGCGCCATCCCAAAGCAACATATTTCTTCCTGTGATGCTGTTAGTATAATTTCCGAGATTTCTATCGGGGCCGAATATAATAGGAGTTTCGGACGGAAAACTTTCTACTATTTGGCGTGCATTGGTCGATGTAACAACTACGTCGGTTAATGCTTTAACAGCAGCGGTTGTATTTACATACGATATAACGACATATCCGGGATGTTCTTTTATAAACTTTTCGAAATCATCGGCTTTGCAGCTGTCGGCCAAAGAACAGCCGGCATTCAGGTCAGGCACAAAAACCCGCTTATCGGGACAAAGTATTTTGGCTGTTTCTCCCATAAAGTGAACACCACAAAGAACAATAATATCGGCAGTAGTTTTTGATGCCCATTGAGCAAGGGCTAAACTATCGCCAACAAAATCAGCGATGTCTTGAATATCTCCCTGTTGGTAATAATGAGCCAAAATAACAGCATTTTTTTCTTTTTTCAGGTCATTAATAGCCTTTTTTAAATCTAAATCTTTGGGAACCGGAATATTCAAAAATCCGGCGGGGTTGGCATTATCGTTCATTTCAATTGTTTTTTATTTTGGAACGGCAAATATAGCTGATAAACTCCAAATAAAAAAGAAAATTGTACCTTTGTACCGACCACATAGTGGTCAAATATTTGTAGCCGTGGGTGCCAACCCACGGTCGATGAATCCCAACATACCCCACGCCCCGTAGGTGCGTTACATGATTCGTCGATTATGCCGCCGTTACGCGGCTTGGTTGGAACGGGAATTATTGTCAACCGTGGGTTGGCACCCACGGCTACAAATATTTAACCGCTATGCGGTAACGCATAAAAAAACGACCATTATAAACCCGCAACGATTCAGCAATAGTTTAATAGTCGTTTGTAATTAACTAAACAACCCTCGCCGTTCCCGAAATAGTTGTTTAGTTATTTTAATTAACTGATAAAATTCGAGCGGTACCCCCATAAAATTATCAGTTATTTAATGTTGTTGCAAAGATACAACCAATTTTTTAGAAAATAAAAATGGAAATCAGTAAAAAAGAAATACTTGATAAATTAAAAGGAAAAGCTTTCGACATCATCTCTGGAGTGGCCGATGAATTGAATTTGGAGGCGTATGTTATCGGAGGATATGTGCGCGATATTTTTCTAAATCGCCCATCGAAAGATATCGATGTGGTTTGTGTTGGGAGCGGGATTCAATTAGCAGAATTGGTTACGGCTCGCTTGGGGAAAAGCGCATACTTGTCGGTATTTAAGAATTTCGGAACGGCGCAGGTAAAATATAAAGACATCGAACTCGAATTTGTAGGAGCGCGTAAAGAATCTTACAGTCACGATTCGCGTAAACCCATTGTAGAAGACGGCACGTTGGAAGACGACCAAAACCGTCGCGATTTCACGATTAACGCATTGGCATTATGCCTCAACCGGAATCGTTTCGGAGAATTAATCGACCCTTTTGATGGATTAAGAGATATGGAAAATTTGTGTATCCGTACGCCTCTTAATCCCGATATAACTTTCAGTGACGACCCATTGCGCATGATGCGAGGCATCCGTTTTGCTACTCAGTTAGGCTTTTTTCTTGATCCGGACACTTTCGATGCGATTGTTAGAAATAAAGAGCGCATCAGAATTATTTCGAAAGAGCGTATTATTGATGAATTGAATAAAATCGTGCTTTCTCCGATGCCTTCTATCGGATTTGATTTACTCGAAAAAACCGGATTGCTCGAAATCATATTCCCCGAACTTGTTGCCTTGAAAGGTGCAGAAACCAAAGAAGGAATCGGGCATAAGGATAATTTCAGTCACACATTAAAAGTGTTGGATAATTTGGCGAAATACACGGATAATCTGTGGTTACGCTGGTCGGCCATTTTTCACGATATCGGAAAACCTGCAACCAAACGATTCGAACCTAAATGTGGTTGGACATTTCACAACCATAATTATATTGGTTCTAAAATGATTCCGAAAATCTTCCAAAAGATGAAATTTCCGCAAAACGAAAAAATGAAATATGTGCAAAAAATGGTTTTGTTGCACATGCGGCCAATCATTTTAGCGGAAGAAGAAGTAACGGATTCGGCAGTACGTCGGCTATTATTTGAGGCCGGTGACGATATTGACGATTTGATGTTGCTCTGCGAAGCCGATATTACTTCAAAAAATCCGGAGAAAGTCTGTCGTTACATTCAAAACTTTCAATTGGTCCGGGAAAAACTGAAAATCATCGAAGAAAAAGACCGTGTCCGGAATTTTCAACCTCCGATTGACGGACTTCAAATCATGGAGATGTTTAACCTCCCGGCTTGCAGCATTGTAGGTGAACTGAAAACAGTCATTAAAGATGCTATTTTAGATGGCATTATCCCCAACGAATACGATGCAGCTTATGAGTATTTAATGAAAATAGCCGAGGAAAAAGGACTTTAAACAAAAAACTGCCGAAAGCTTTTGTCAATCGGCAGTTTTTGTCATTTATGGAATGTCTTTGTTTAGAAAATTATTTTTTGTGAATAATTTCCGGAACGTACAATATAAGCACCTTTCGCAAGATTCAATTTAATATTACCACTGTCATATACAGCTGTTTGAACTTTTACTCCGATAAGGTTGTAAATTTCTACTACAGCACTAGTTGCCAAACCGTTAGCAGACAAGGCATTTTCCGAAACATAGAAATTTACGTTATTATTAACAGAATGATCAGTTATTCCGGTATCGCCTTCCGCGGATATTTCAATATCGTCGATGAAGAATTCCGATCCATATCCCCAAATATCTACAAACGACCTTTTATCTCCAACTAAAGCTGTAACGGTATATTCAGCCCATTGATCTGTAATAAAAACAGTTTCTCCATTATAATTGTATCCGTCATTCCAATTCCAATAAACATCTAACTCACCTCCTGTAGCCGATTTAGAACGAGCTTTAAACTTAATGGTATAATTATCAGGAGAAAAAGAGACATCAAAAGAAGGAGTTGCAATGAATCCCGGACCATCTTCTATCTCCGGATCATATTCACTGTAATTAACCCATCCAATATAGGCAACGCCACCGGCTTGAAAAACGCCCCAGCCCCACCAGCCTTCTACTTGCGTATAAGATGCCGGAATGCTCAGATCATCATCAGTAAGATCAACAGTAGTGGGGGCAGCCTCACTTCCTTCGGTGAATTTACTGAAATCTTCAAATATGAGAACATTCAATGCGATTGCAGTACGCAACATCGAAGATTGATTGCCGTGCATTTTCAATTTAAAAATGCGTTCTTTTGATAAACGAGTAGTTTTACCTTCCGGTTGAGCCGAAAAACTTGTCATTGCGAAAAAGCAAAGTACAAGTAACAAAAAGTAATTCTTTTTCATATACGACCTATTTAATATATTAAAGAAACGGTAAATATAAGAAATAAAATTTTATATATGAATAATCAAATCTTATATTCATCCCAACTCTTTATTTGAACATCGCTTTCACTCATTGTGCAGAAAGATTCGATAAATGCGCTTGCCAAACGTGCATTGGTGAGCAATGGGATATTGTGGTCGATTGCTAAACGACGGATTTTATATCCATTGGTCAACTCTCTGCGAGAATGGTTTTTCGGAATATTAATCACCAAATCAATTTTGTGGTCAGACATGATGTTGATGATATTGTTCCCTCCATTTTCATCCGGCCAATCTACTGTTATTGCTTTGATATTATTTTCTACTAAGAATTTTTGAGTTCCTGAAGTTGCATATATTTCGTAATTCTTTTCGTTTAACAAACGGCAAGCCTCTAATAAATCGACTTTCGATTTGGCTGCTCCCGAAGAAATCAGGATGCCTTTTTTCGGAGGATTGTAACCTACTGCAATCATTGCCGAGAGTAATGCTTCGTGGTAATCATCACCGATACAACCCACTTCACCGGTTGAAGACATATCTACTCCCAAAATCGGGTCGGCTTTATGTAAACGTGTGAATGAGAATTGTGATGCTTTCACGCCAATATGTTCGATGTCGAATGCCGAACTGTCAGGTCTCTCATAAGGCACATCCAACATGATTTTTGTAGCTGTTTCGATAAAGTTGCGTTTCAATACTTTCGATACAAACGGGAAGGAACGTGAGGCGCGAAGGTTACACTCAATTACTTTCACATCATTATTTTTGGCCAAGAATTGAATATTGAACGGTCCACTGATATTCAACTCCTTAGCAATCATCTTACTTACTTTCTTGATGCGACGAGCGGTTTCGAAATAGATTTTCTGAGCAGGGAAAACCAGCGTAGCATCTCCGGAGTGAACACCGGCAAATTCTACGTGTTCTGAAATGGCATATTCTACAACTTCTCCGTTTTGTGCGACTGCATCGAATTCCACTTCTTTTGCGTTTTGGAGGAACTCGGAAACTACTACCGGATATTCTTTCGAAACTTTAGCGGCTAATTTCAAGAATTCTTCCATTTCTTCTTTTGTATAGCAAACATTCATTGCTGCTCCTGAAAGCACATAAGAAGGACGAATCAACACCGGGAAACCGACTTTTTCAACAAATTCGTTGATTTCGCTCATGCTTGTCAATTCCTGCCATTTCGGTTGGTCGATACCCAACTGGTCGAGCATGCTTGAGAATTTGTGACGGTTTTCTGCACGGTCGATGCTTACAGGCGAAGTTCCCAAAATCGGCACTTGTTGACGATGCAGTTTCATTGCCAAATTGTTCGGAATTTGTCCGCCGACCGAGACAATAACGCCTTTCGGATGTTCCAAGTCGATGATGTCGAGCACGCGCTCCATTGTAAGTTCGTCGAAATACAACCGGTCGCACATATCATAATCGGTAGATACGGTTTCCGGATTGTAGTTAATCATTATTGCTTTGTATCCGTATTTGCGGGCAGTTTCAACCGCGTTTACCGAACACCAGTCGAATTCGACCGAAGAACCGATCCGATAAGCTCCCGACCCCAATACGATTACCGTTTTTTCATTCGTGTAATAAGGTATATCGTTTTCAGCAGCACCGTATGTCATGTACAAATAATTTGTCAAATCAGGATGTTCCGATGCGATTGTGTTGATGCGTTTAACAGCAGGAACAATATTATGTTTCTTACGAACTGCCCTTGCACGAAGATTTGCTTTTTCCATATTTTCACTGGAGCCTTCTACAAAACGAGCGATTTGGAAATCAGAGAAACCAAGACGTTTGGCCTCTTTCAATACATTAGCAGGAACATCTTCCAATGCGTTGTAGGATTCCAATTGTTTGGAGAAATCCACAATATTTTTTAATCCGGTGAGGAACCAGTGGTCTATTTTTGTTAATTCGTAAATGCGTTCAACCGAATAACCTTTTTCTAAGGCTTTGGCAATAGCAAAGATGCGCAAATCGGTAGGGTTAGCCAATTCTTCATCTAAGTTCTTAAATTCCAAATCTTCGTTTCCGACAAAACCGTGCATGCCTTGTCCAATCATTCGTAAGCCTTTTTGTATGATTTCTTCGAATGATTTTCCGACCGACATGATTTCTCCAACCGATTTCATGCTTGAGCCAATTTGGCGGGAAACTCCTGTAAATTTGGTCAAATCCCAACGCGGAATTTTCACAATCATATAATCGACCGAAGGTGCTACATAAGCCGAATTAGGCGTACCCATTTCGCCAATCTGGTCGAGAGAATATCCCAAAGCCAATTTTGCTGCCACGAAAGCCAACGGATAACCGCTCGCTTTAGATGCCAATGCGGAAGAGCGACTCAAACGAGCATTGATTTCGATAATACGGTAATCGTTGGTAAAAGGATTAAATCCATATTGAATATTACATTCTCCTACGATTCCGATATGGCGAACAACTTTCCGGGCAACATCTTCCAACAAAGCAATTTGTTCTTTGCTTAATGAACAAATCGGAGCAACCACGATACTTTCACCGGTGTGAATACCCAGTGGGTCGAAGTTTTCCATCGGAACGACTGTAAAGCAGTGGTCGTTTTTATCCCGGATAACTTCAAATTCTATTTCTTTCCAACCTTTCAAAGATTCTTCTACCAAGATTTGTTTGGAATAAGCAAGTGCACTTTCACACAAAGTTTTGAATTCTTCCAAATCTTTACAGATGCCACTTCCTAAGCCTCCTAAGGCGTAAGCAGAGCGCACCATGACCGGAAATCCGATTTTATGAGCTGCTACAATGGCATCTTCCATATTTTCTACCGCTTGACTGACAGGAGTTTTAGCATCAATTTCGTTCAATTTTTTGGCAAACAGATCGCGGTCTTCAGTATACATGATAGCCTCAACAGAGG
>JAIRVZ010000115.1 GCA_031253625.1 Dysgonamonadaceae bacterium | reverse complement strand
GTTCTCCTGTGCGGCAAGTTTTGTCGAAAAGCTGCTCACTATGAGGAACAGCATCATAATCCATCCAATTTTTTTCATGTCTAATCTTTTTTTGAGTTTATAATTCGAGATTAATTATTTTCAGTACTTCTTCCCGGATGGTTTCATCTTGTAATGTTTCCACCCATTTCAATTGTTGTTGCTTGATTTCAGTTATAGCTCGTTCATAAGGGTCTTGTTCTATCTCCTGTAATTTTTGCAACAATTGGTCGTATTCTTTTTCTCGTTGCAACATCGCATATAATGTTTTTTCTATTTCCGGATTCACTATCTTCGGGTCGGTTATTTTTACACCGTTTCGAATGATATAGCTCCCTTCGTATGGATTAAAATCTTTTTCTTGTGTAAAATGATATATTCCGAATGAAATCAATATTAGTAGTGAGGCGGCAATACTCATCCAAATTCTTATTTTTTTCTTTCGAGACGATTGTATCGTTACAATTTCCAGAGGTTGTGAGTCTTCCTTTATTCCGGTTTTGAAATAGGCAAAAACCGGACGATAGGGGAGAAGATGTTCCGGAACATTTTCACTCGAAAAGAAAGCGTATAATTCCCGTTCTTCTTCGTTTGAAGTTTGTCCGTCGAAAAAACGTTCTATTTGTTCTTCTATCCGTTGGTAATTTTGTTTCATTGTTTGTCGTTTTTAAAAAATATTTCTTTCACTTTTTTTCGGGCACGCGATAAATTCATTCGGATAGATTCCGGAGAACTTCCTGTCAAAGCGGCAATTTCGTCGATTTCAAGTCCATCAACATGTTTCATCCGGAGAGTGGCTTGTTGTAAATCGGGCAATTGGTCGATGATTCGCATTACTTGTGCAACATTGTCTTTTTGCTCCAATTGAATATCCGGCGAAAGATTTTCATCAATAAGAATAAATTCGTTCAAATCTTCTTGTTCCCGCTGATTGATTTTCAATCGATTCAGACATAAACGCTTTGTCATCGTAACTGAAAGAGCATAAACACTAACATATTCGTCCAATTTATCGCGCATGTGCCACAATTTCAAAAAGACATCCTGAATTATATCTTCCGCATCGCCTTTGTTTTCCAACAATCGTTCTGCATATAATATCAACCGTTCTCTCAGGGGTAGTACTTCTTTTTTGAATTGCATTTGTTCCATAACTTATTATAAAGACAATCGAAAACGAAAAACATAACAAATCTCTTAACCAATTTTTCCATGAAATAACATAATAAAAACTCATTTATGTTCAAAACATTATATCTTTGTAGCCAAAATTCAGAAGAAAAAAGCCATTATGC
Source organism: Dysgonamonadaceae bacterium (assembly GCA_031253625.1). Taxonomy (GTDB): domain Bacteria; phylum Bacteroidota; class Bacteroidia; order Bacteroidales; family Azobacteroidaceae; genus JAIRVZ01. The sequence continues at coordinate 48,036 of JAIRVZ010000115.1, read as the reverse complement.
AATTCAAGAAAGAAATCGAACAATCTTTAGAGCGAATCCAAACATTGGAAGAACTTTTTCGCCATGCAAGAAATTCGGAAATATTGCCGATCTCTTTTTTTAGTACTTCTTACGATATTGTACGAGAACTCGCAGGGGTACTTCACCATATTGAGCAGGAACAATTAAAATTCATGCAAGAACAATTCATTGCCAGCAAAATTTCTTTTTTGGAAACAACCGATTTTCTGTCTAAAACAAAACCTGTAGAAAATTTACCTGAAATTGACAATGATGAAGAGGAAATTTCTGAAGAATTAATGAGAGACAGTTTTTTCCCCGAACCTGTTCCCGAAATTTCAGAAGAAGAAAACGAAAAAAAACCTGAGCAAGAACAGAAACAAGAGCATATACCTGAAGAGATAAAGATTTTGGCAGACACCAGAAAATATATGTCATTAAATGACAAATTCCGTTTTCAGCGAGAAATTTTCATGGGGTCGGCAGAAGAAATGAACAAGGTTTTCGATGCCTTGAATGAATTTTCAACAATCGAAAACACCCAAGTTTTCGTAGAGAGTCAGTCATGGCACAATGACTCTGAAATCGTAGTCGAATTCAAAGAACTCATCGAAAAAAGGTTTTCCTGAACAATGGCAAAATTATATCTTGTTCCGACTCCCGTAGGCAATCTGGAAGACATGACTTTCCGTGCTATACGCATTCTAAAGGAAGTCGATTTGATTTTGGCAGAAGACACCCGCACCACAGGTTTTCTACTGAAACATTTCGACATACGGAACAAAATGCAATCTCACCATAAATTTAACGAGCACGGAACAGCAGCAAGTATCGTATCACGAATTCAAGCCGGAGAAAATATCGCTTTGGTTTCTGATGCCGGTACACCCGGAATTTCAGACCCCGGTTTTTTGTTGGTCAGAGCCTGTGTTGAAAAAGGATTGGAAGTTGAATGTCTACCCGGAGCCACGGCATTTGTTCCTGCTTTGGTTAATTCGGGATTTCCAACCGACCGTTTTTGTTTTGAAGGTTTCTTGCCTCAAAAGAAAGGAAGACAAACAAAATTAAAAAGTTTAGCGCTCGAAGAAAGAACAATTATATTGTATGAATCTCCTTTCAGGGTAGTAAAAACGTTGATGCAATTAGCCGAATTTCTCGGAGAAAATCGAAAAATTTCCGTATCGAGAGAAATTTCCAAATTGCATGAAGAAACTGTCAGAGGAACACTAAGCGAAGTAATTGCTCATTTCCAATCAAACGAACCACGAGGCGAATTTGTCATTATTATAAGCTCAATATAACCGACCGCATAGCGGTCACGCATCTATAGCCGTGTGCGACAGCGCACGGAAACGGAAATGAAAACGGAAACGGAAACGAACAGAAATAAATTTTATTAATTAAATATTATATTGTATGAAAAAGTTTTTATTAGGAATGACGATAATTACCCTGCTTTTATCGTCGTGTGGAAAAAATTCCGCTGAATACAAAGAATTGCAAGCGCAAAATGATTCATTAAAATTAGCACACTTGCGTACCACTGGAGAATTGAATGATATTCTTTCAATCCTTAATGAGGTGGAAGACGGATTTCAAAGCATCAAAACCGCTGAAAATTATCTAACGGTTGCATCTGTCAGAGGAGGTGAAATGACACCATCCACACGCGAACGTATTTCGGAAGATATGCAGTTAATTACAAAAACATTGCAGGATAGCAAAGACAAAATTTCGGACTTGGAGAAAAAATTGAAAAATTCGGGTATCCAATCTTCGGAATTAAAGAAAACAATCGAACGTCTTCGCGCTGAAATAACAGATAGAACAATCGCACTTGCTGCCCTGCAAGAAGAATTGGCAAAGAAAGACGAACAAATTGCTGCCCTTTCCGAAAATGTGTCGAGTTTATCGGCATCTGTTAGCAACTGGAAAACTCACTCTCAAGAGCAAGCCGAAACAATTAAATCTCAGGAATCAATAATCAAAACGGTTTTCTATTGTTTTGGTACCGACAAAGAATTGAAAGACCAGGGAATTCTTGTGAAAGGCCAATTGGGAACAGATTTCAGTAAAGATTATTTTATCAAAGAACCTAATCCCGAAAAACTTACAATTATTCCGTTATATGCTAAAAAGGCCGAATTAATTTCAAAACATCCTTCCGGTACTTATCAATTAGAGAAAGGTGCAGACGGGAAAGTCAGCTTAGTAATCAAAGACACAAACAAATTCTGGTCGTTAACTAAATATTTGGTTATTAAAGTTAATCCTTGATGATGATTTTAGAAGTACAACATATTTCTAAAAAATACAACACCCATCAGGTATTGAACGATATTTCGTTTAGTGCAAAAAAAGGTGAAGTCATCGGATTCTTAGGCCCTAATGGTGCAGGAAAAACAACTACGATGAAAATCATTACCGGATGTCTCGACGCAGACGAAGGTAATGTTTTCATTGAAAAAAAACTTATCGGTTATCTGCCTGAAGACAATCCTTTGTACGAAGAAATGTATGTCGTTGAATATTTGGAGTACGTCGCGAAATTATATGCCTCTGATGTGTCGGCAAATGACCTTAAGAAGCAAGTAAGAACTGCGATAGAGCAAGTGGGACTTACGCCCGAAGTTCATAAACAAATATCACAATTGTCAAAAGGTTACAAACAAAGAGTAGGATTGGCACAAGCCATTATCCATAATCCCGATTTATTGATTTTAGACGAACCGACTTCGGGATTAGACCCTAATCAGATCGACGAAATTAAAAATCTGTTACGAGAATTAAGCAAAGATAAAGCTATTTTATTTTCTTCTCATACATTGGTCGATGTTGCATCTATTTGCACACGCATTATCATTATACACAAAGGGAATATCGTAGCCGACAAATTAATCGACGAAATTGATGATTTGGAGATTTTATTCAAATCATTAACAAAAGGTTGATTTTTTTGAGTAACTTGCGCTTTCTTTTTTAAAAAAATATGTCATGAAAAACATTTTATTTATTGGATGCTTGTTCATCCTTGCATCATGTACTTGCAACAAGTCTAACGATACAAACAAGCCGCAAGTATTTCATTATCAAGCCGACTTCAAACAACTCAACGTAGATGAAACACGTTTGGAAAGAATCGATGCTCTACTACAAGATTATGTCGACAGAGGTATTATTCCGCACGCCCTCACTTTTGTGGCTAAAAACGGACAAGTGATACACAATAAAGCTTTTGGATGGAGAGATGTTGAAAAGCAAATCCCACTGCAAAAAGACGATATCTTCCGTATGTATTCACAAACAAAAGCCATTACCACAGTTGCTTTGATGACGCTTTTCGAGCAAGGGAAATTTCAACTCGACGATCCGGTGTCGAAATATATACCTGAAATGACCGATCAGGTAATCATTCCCGGTAGTAATCCGGCAAAATTACAAACGCGAAAAGCAGCATCGCCTGTATTGATTCGTCACTTGCTTTCTCACACATCAGGAATCACAGGCACAAGACCACAACCCTCAATGCCGCCAAAAGAGTACAATACACTTGAAGAATATGTCAAAAATCTCGTTCAAGCACCTCTGCTTTTCGATCCGGGAACGAAATGGAATTATCATCCGGCATCAGACGTAGCGGCATATCTTGTTGAGTATTTTTCCGGAAAATCTTTACAGGAGTATTTTCAAGAAACTATCTTCGAACCGCTCGGCATCAAAGAAATGGCTTATTACTACGATGAAGAATATAAAGACAGATTTGTTTCCATTTACCATGCCGACAGTACGGGAAAACTGGAGCCAATCGAAATTTGGAGCGGACGGTATCCTTTTGGAGAAAACCGGCAATTTGCACAAGGAGGAACAGGCTTGAACGGAACTATCGAAGGTTATGCTCGTTTCTGTCAAATGATACTCAACGGTGGAATTTTCAACAATCAACGCATCCTTGGACGTCGTACCATCGAAATCATGTCTAAAGATCAACTTCTTTCTGCCGAAGGACGCGATGCTAACTTCCGTTTTGGTTTGGGATTCCAAATCTACCCCGGAGAAGGCACAGCATGAGAAACAATCAACAACTTTTCGCCAATGGTATCACCGGGAGCACTCAGCTGGGGAGGAATGGCAAACACGGATTACATCATCGACCCGAAAGAAGATATGATTATCCTACTTTACACGAATCGTCTTCCTGATACATATGTTTGGGAGAAATTTCTCAATACCGTTTATCAAACACTCGAATAAAATAATATCTCATGATTATAAATTTCAAAATAATGAAAAAAATCAATTACTTACTCGGTATTCTAATGCTTGTCTTTGCGACAACGGCATTGGGACAAGGAACAACTCACATTTACATTGCTTTTGGTCAGTCGAATATGCAGGGGCCGGGCGCAATCAGGCCGCAGGATAAAACAGGCATACCCGACCGTTTACAAATACTGAATGTAGTTGCCGGTCAGTATGATGGGCAAACTCGGAATAAAGGTCAATGGTATAAAGCCGTACCACCACTTATTATTTCCGGCAGCTTACAGCATTACTCAGGTAACTGTACCATCGGACTTTCCCCTGCGGATTATTTCGGACGGACTGTGGTAGCACAAACTCCGGAAAATGTGAAAGTGGGAATAATAGCTGTTGCCAATGGTGACCTTGCTCTTGCCGCATATCGTAAAACAAAAGGTGCGGATTATTTCGCTCCGGGCCAAGGTGGAACAGGCAGAGAAAGTGGCCGACCCAGTGATACCGAACGGCAGGGTTGGACAAGATATACCGGTGCCGGTTATGCAAGTTTATACGATGCTATTATTACCAACGTAAAACTTGCTCAAAGTCAAGGTGGTGAGGTAAAAGGTATTATTCTTCATCAAGGCGAAAGCGGACGTGGTCTTACCGACTTAACTTGGGGCAATATGTTAAAAGAGATATACAACGATATGCTTGCCGATTTAGGATTGGAGGCAAATTCTATACCTATTCTGTGTGGGCAAACCTATAATGGAGGCTCAGGTCTAACAAATGGTGCTTTGGCGAATAATGCTGCCATACAGGCTTTTATCCCTAAAGCTTATATCGTAAGTTCATCCGGATGCGCTGCCAGATTATGCCCAAACAGTGACAATACTCATTTCGGTTCGGAAGGCTTAGAATTACTCGGCACACGATATGGTGAAGAAATGCTTAAACATGTAGATCTCACACCGGCAATCGGTTTTTCACTTGCAACCTCAGTTTTACCGGCCGGGAGCGGTTCTGTAAATGCTAACCCTGCACCTCCTGTAGGCCAAGGTTACGATGAAGGAACAGTTGTTACATTAACTGCCGAACCTGCAAACGGTTGGGCATTTTCCGAATGGAGTGGAGATATTACAGGCACTCAAAATCCTGTTACCGTAACAATGAATACACATAAAAACGTTACTGCAAATTTTCTACCTACACAACCGAGTGATAATTTAATTAAAAACGGAACTTTCGTTGATGTAACAAACTGGCAATATAATGTAGGATCGAGTTACGGAGGTGGACAAGGTGTTTTTAGCGTATCAAACAACCAAGCTACATTGACCGTCACAGCTCAAGGTGCTAATGTTTATTCGCCACAGCTTGTTCAACACGGCATACCTCTTGTAAACGGATATAAATATCGCTTTGAGATAGATGCTTGGGCTGCATCAAACAGAACATTCAATGTAGTTTTCCAAATGGGTAGCAATCCTTGGACCTCTTATTCCGAGAAAACCTTTAATTTGACAACTTCAGAGCAGCATTTTGTATATGAATTCGAAATGACACATCCAAGCGATCCCGGTATTCAGCTATCGTTTAATACCGGCTTAGGGCAACAAGGTAATAATGCGGCACCAACTGTTTACTTAAAGAATGCGAGTCTTATCTACCTTGGAATAACCGGAATTGATGAAATCTCTAAAAGAACTTCTAACCTGTTCGTAAATGTTCTGCCGAATTCCGCTTTGAATGTAAATTTCATGGCCACAGGTAGTGAAACCGACCTCAGGCTTTACAGTCTGAATGGTAATCTTATCGCATCCGCAAAACTGCAAACTGTTGCAGGCAAAAACTATTCTCACTCGTTCGATCAAGGAAAACTTCCGAACGGATTTTATGCTGTGCGGGCGCAGAGCAGCGGTAGCGTTGAACAAGCAAAAGTAGTGATAGCGAAATGATTTACTTTCATCATTGATTTACACCCAACATTTCGGCGTGATTTACAGCCAATAAGTTGGGTGTATTTTTTTATTTGTGTGGAAAAAACACTACTTTTGTATTAGTAAATTAATTGCAAGCTTTGCAATCATAAGATATATCGTGAAAAATTACAAATTAACAACATACTAAAATAAATTATTATGTTACAGAGATTTACAAAAACAGGCGCGGCTGCCAAATTTTTATTCATTTCCATTTTGATATTTGGCTCCTTATTAATCGCATTTCCGCTTCGGGCACAACAACTTTTCTCTTTGAGTCATAATGAATTAAAGGCTGAAAAAGTAACACAGATTAAAACACAAGCGGAAAATGTTAAAATTCCCACGTTGTCATTAATGAGAAATAAAGAAAACAAGGATGTATTTTCTATGCCTTTTTCATCTGTTGAAGATACAAAACTCATTATATTGAATGAACAAACAGGGAATCATGTAGTGATAACTCCGGTAGAAAAATCGCTTACCGAATTTCAATTATCGCCTTTCTTCATTGAAGAATTAAAACAAGGCGTGTTGGGAGATGCAAGTAGTTATTTGATAGTGGAATCGACTTCTAATTTTTCAGTAACGAATATTACCTCTGTTTCTACATCACAGGGAGATGTATATATTCCTCGTTATTTTTATGGAAAAAAAGAAAATGTTCAAGAAGCGTTACCACGAGACAGGCAAATTATTGGTGTTTTCAAACAAAAACCACAATTTATTCCTGCTTTTCCTGATGATCCCGAAAATCTACGCTATGTAGCGCAATTGGAAGAAGAGATGAGTTACTATATTTATATGTTCAAATTACCTGATGGCACCTTATGTACTTATGATGAGCATTTTAATCCTGATGTAAAAGAAAACAAAAGTAGCGTGGGGGATAACCTTGTATTTGATTTAAGTGGTACATTAACGGCACAGCAACGTACAGCAACAGAATATGCCTTAGGACTATGGAGTCAACAATTGGCAGGCACAGTGCCTGTGGATATACAAGTTTCATTTGCTTCATTGGGTTCCGGAGTTCTTGGCAGTTCTCGCATAATGCAAGAGTTTTTTGACAACGGAACATATACAGATTGTCCTAATACCTGGTATCCTTCCTCTTTATGGAACCAATTGGTAGGTTATGATGCTACTTCATTGAAAGATATTCAAATAACGATGAGTTCGAATTTTAATTTTTATTTTGGATTGGATGGCAATACTCTCCTCCCTCAATACGACTATGTTACCATTATGTTGCACGAAGTAACACACGGATTGGGTTTTGCTGGATTGTGCCAAAGCGATGGACGCTATCTTTATTCGCTTGGGAACGGCTATGGGAATTATACAAATTATCCCGGAATTTTCGACCGTCAATTATATCAAGGTACTACCGGTGCTTGTTTAACTGATCTTACACAGAGTCAACGCGCTGCATTGGTAATTAGCAATAATTTATATGCCGGACGTCCGGGTTCAAATTTATTGGAAGCCAATGAAGGCACCCGTGTAAGAATGTATGCACCGAGTACTTATTCAGGCGGTTCAAGTGTTTGTCACTGGAATAATAATCCCGGTTTTGCCAATTTTATGCAGTATGCGTATCAATATCCTTTACATACATTTAACAAAAGAAAAATAGGCATATTGTTGGATTTAGGTTGGAAACTGCCATCTGATACATCTGACAACATCGAATGCGACAATGCAAGATCTTTATCTTGCGGAACAACAGTCACAGGGGATTTGACAGATGCTACTCCTACTACAAGTATTTCATATTCCGATCAAAGTGATAAAAATAATGTTTTTTATTATTTTACGTCTGCCGGTTCAGGAAATTATACGATTACTCTTGATGATTTTTCAGGAAATAAAGACTTATTTTTGTATTCAAGTTGCAGTGACACAGATGCATTAGCATCTTCTACAAGTGATGAGCCAACCGAAACAATAACCTATACCTGTACCGAAGGAACAACTTACCGTATCAGAATAACTGATTATAGTGATACTGGTGGAACTTTTAATATTTCACTTACTTGTCCAATTACATATATGGTATCTTATGATGGAAATGGACATACAGGAGGAAAGACGGCATCAAGCATTCATCTCTACGATGTAGAAAAAGCTTTGACAAGTAATGGTTTTACAAGAGTTTATACAGTAACATATAATCATAATGGAAGTGGTGCCGCAAATACAAAGGCAATGGCAACATATACATTTAACAATTGGAGCAGTACGTCAAGCGGAGAAAGTCCGACATATACAGACGGTCAAAGTGTAATGAATTTAAGTTCAACAAATGGAGAAATAGTAAATCTGTATGCCCAATGGAACAGCGGCTCTGTAACTTTACCTACACCAGCAAGAACGGGATATACATTTGCAGGTTGGTACACAGCACCAAAGGACGGAACAAAAATAGGGGATGGCGGAGATATATATACACCGACTGCAAACATAATCTTATATGCTCAATGGACAACAAACCCTGATTTACAACTTTTATCACTGGAAGCAAATGAAACTTTGTATCAAGACCAAACAGGAAGTTTTACTGCAACACTGAAAAACAACGGAAATGCTGCTTACAATTCTCGACTGTGGGTTTATCTTGAAAAACTTAATACTGATTATCCGAACCAATGGATAGAAGGTGGTATAGTTTCTATTGCCGTAAATGAAACGAAGACAATAAGTATTTCCGGAGTTATCACTTTACCTCCTGATATTTATACTTGTAATATGATACAAGATATAAACAATGATCCGTTTGATATGGATACACAACAATTTGACAGAACAATTCTTGACGTACAAGTAACGGTAGAAACTCCAACCGGAATAAACGAAGTCCTTACCAATCAGTTGTCAATTTTCCCAAATCCTGCTAAAGACGGAATTTTCATAAAGTCGGATTTGCCGATAGAAAAAGTTGAAATTTATTCATTAACAGGAAATTTACTGTTGCAGGAAAACAACTTCAAAGAAAAAATATTTGTATCAGACTTATTGAAAGGCCTTTATTTGCTTAAAATTTATACAGATAGAGGAGTGACAGTCAGCAAGATAGTGAAAGAATAATTTAATTGATAAAAAATGACAATAAATAAACCACAGTAAATCAATTACTTACTGCGGTTTCTTTATTTAAAATGATTATTTGTTATTATCAAACTTCCGGTTTGTCATGCTTTCCTTCAATTGTTTCCCCAGTATTGACAGCCTATATTTTTGCAAACTGCTGTTAGGCTTGTCGGGTATAGTCATTTCTATAAATCCTTGTTCTAATGCAGGTTTTAAATAATTCAACCGGAAATGCTCTCTGTCAGCAAGATTTAGTTTTTCTTGGATTTCCTGACGATTTTCTTCTTTATCTAATATTTTTATAAGTTCTTCCACTTGCGGGGTAACTTGTTCGGTAGCAGGAAAAGTCATTCGTAGAAAGTTCTCTGTAAATTTAAAACATTCTTTTCCATAACTTCTTAGAATGCGAGGAACACCGGAACCTAAATGCTCCACCAAATCTAAATCTCTAAATGTACGCATTAATTCTTTATTGCGAGGAACAGAATAACCTTCAAAAAACTCACTTTCTGTCATGCCTTGCGGTAAACTTCCAAAAGACGTGATTTCTATTCTGTCATCAAAGAATTCAAATTTTGGTGGCACTTCCGAAGTATAATCGTTATGAACAATGGCGTTAATCACAGCTTCGCGCAAAGCAACCGGATTCCATAATCTTTTTTCTTCACGTTCTTTAGAGGTAATTTTTGCTAATGTTTTATTTTCTACCTCCATTTTATCTAATACTTGTTTGGTGGCTTTAACCAATGAACAATAACCATATTCGTTATTTTCCATTAAATCAACTCTGTCAAATCCGTCATATTTCACCAATTTAAAACCTTATTTCTAAAAGCAACCTTAGTAGCTCAAGAATACATATCTTCCCCTCCCTTATTCCCTTATTTTAGAGATAAAGTATGTTGATAAAATTTCAGAAATTTATCATATTCCTCTGCAAATGTTTGTTTTTTGTGATGTTCCGGCTGATTAAGAATGTATTTACAAACTTTGTCAATATCTTTTTTTGAAACTGAAAATGCAGAACAAGATGTCTGCCAATAAAATTTGCCTTTACACAACTTGTTGTTATTGATAAATATTTCGGAAGCTTTAGCTATCAAATCGGCTAATTCTTTTTCACTCATTGCAGGGTTGCGTGAAACCAAGAAATGAAGATGTTCCGGATTTGCGTATATAGCATACATTTTACATTGATGGTTATTTACGATACCTGTGATGTATTTTTCAATACGTTCACGATGAATTTCTGCGATACAAGGGAATCTGTCTTGTGTTATGAAAACAAAATGGGTGTAAAGTTTATTGTATAAAATTTCCATAATTTGAATTATTGATTAAACAAATCCCTGCAAATGTATGAAAAAATAAGGGAATAAGGTTAGAGGTGAGGATATTCTCGTGCTACTAAGGTTGCTTTTGAAATTGCGAAACAATCAACGGAGTCAAATAAGGGTTTTAACTTTGCGTATTCATAAACTTTATTTTTTGATGGAAATTAAGTTTATATAAAACGTTAATTAATGCAATATAAGATGAGATTTCGTCTGATAATTTTGTTTTATGGTGTTTTATTTCTTTTTCAAAATTTCTGCACATTTTTTTTACTTCTTTATCTATTTCTTCAATTTTGTCTATAAGTTTTGGGCTTTTTTCTAATTTTTCAAAATAGTAGCATCTATTCCCTGATAAATAATCAAGTTGAATTACCGTTCTAAGCAGATAGTTATGTAAATCAACAACAATGTGATATAATTTTGATATCTCATCAAATTTTTCATCTACTCCATAAATGATAACCATTACATATTCACGATTTAAAGTCTCTCCCTTCTCTATAACATCTCTTTGTAGTTCACAAATACAGTTATTATTAACTAGATTATTAAAAGCCAAATGTACTCTTGTTGTCAAAGTTTGAAATGAGTACGCTATTTCTAATAGAGAAATAATATGAAATTTCCTCTCATTTAAAAACTCATTTTCTCGCAGTTTTACAAAACTTATCTCATTTTTTACGGACTCAATTTTTCGAGTTATTTCTGCTATATCTTCTTTTGTTGCTATATTTTCACCTTTTTTCTTAAAATAAGAAACAAGAACGATTGTGAGAATATTAACAACAATAATGATTCCTATGTATACAAATGTCATACTCAATATTATTAAAAAACAAATTCCTGCTCTCCAAAAAGAAAGCAGAAATTTGTCCAAATTAATATTTAATTACTTCACTTCCTCAAAATCAACATCTGTAACACCGCCATCATTGCCGCCTTGATCTCCACCTGCATTGCCTCCCGGATTTGCATTATTGAAACCGCTGAAAGGGTCTGTAGGTTGTTGTGCTCCTCCGGCTTGTTGCTGTGCATTATAAATATCCTGGCTTGCAGCTTGGAAAGCATTGTTGATTTCTGCCATTGCAGCATCGATTCCGGCAATATCTTGCGCTTTGTGAGCATCTTTCAATTTGCTTAATCCGTTTTCAATCATTGCTTTTTTGTCGGCAGGAAGTTTATCTCCAAGGTCTTTCAGTTGTTTTTCTGTTTGGAAAATCATACTGTCAGCCTGGTTCAACTTGTCGATTCTTTCTTTTTCTTTGGCATCTGCTTCAGCATTGGCAGCAGCCTCGTCTTTCATACGTTTGATTTCAGCATCGCTCAAACCGCTGGAAGCTTCGATACGAATACTTTGCTCTTTTCCGGTTCCTTTGTCTTTTGCAGAAACGTGTAGAATACCGTTAGCATCGATATCGAAAGTAACTTCAATTTGAGGAACTCCACGTTGAGCAGGCATAAGACCATCCAAATGGAAACGGCCAATTGTTTTATTATCTCTCGCCAAAGGACGTTCGCCTTGCAATACATGAATTTCTACCGAAGGTTGATTGTCTACAGCGGTTGTAAATGTTTCGGACTTTTTAGTCGGAATAGTTGTATTCGCCTCAATCAATTTGGTCATCACACTACCCATGGTTTCGATACCCAAAGAAAGCGGAGTTACGTCGAGTAACAATACATCTTTTACATCTCCGGCTAAAACGGCACCCTGAATAGCAGCACCGATGGCAACAACTTCGTCGGGATTCACACCTTTAGAAGGCGCTTTGCCGAATGTTTTTTCTACCAATTCTTGAATGGCAGGTATACGAGTCGAGCCTCCTACCAAAATCACTTCGTCGATTTCGGAAGCTTTTAATCCGGCATCTTTCATCGCTTTTTCGCAAGGAGCGACACAAGCGTTAATCAATTTGTCGGCCAATTGTTCGAATTTCGCGCGACTTAACGTTTTTACCAAATGTTTCGGCATACCGTCGACCGGCATGATATACGGCAGATTGATTTCGGTTGAAGTTGAACTTGAAAGTTCGATTTTAGCTTTTTCGGCAGCTTCTTTTAAACGTTGCAGAGCCATTGGATCTTTACGTAAATCCAAGCCTTCTTCTTTCAAGAATTCTTCAGCTAACCAGTCGATAATTACGTGGTCGAAATCGTCTCCACCCAAGTGAGTATCTCCATTGGTTGATTTTACTTCAAACACGCCATCGCCCAATTCAAGGATAGAAATATCGAACGTACCGCCACCAAGGTCGAATACAGCGATTTTCATATCTTTGTTAGCCTTGTCCAAACCATAAGCCAAAGCAGCGGCAGTCGGTTCGTTGATGATGCGTTTTACTTGCAAGCCTGCGATTTCCCCGGCTTCTTTGGTAGCCTGACGTTGAGAGTCACTGAAATAAGCAGGAACAGTGATTACCGCTTCCGTTACTTCTTGACCCAAATAATCTTCGGCAGTTTTCTTCATTTTTTGCAACGTCATGGCAGAAATTTCTTGCGGAGTATACAAACGTCCGTCGATATCCACGCGCGGAGTATTGTTATCGCCTCTTACTACTTTATAAGGCACACGTGAAACTTCTTTCTGAACTTGATCATAAGTTTCGCCCATAAATCTCTTGATAGAGAAAATGGTTTTTGTAGGATTGGTAATAGCCTGACGTTTAGCAGGATCGCCGACTTTACGTTCGCCGCCATCAACAAAAGCAACAATTGAAGGAGTTGTCATTTTTCCTTCGCTGTTGGGGATAACAACAGGTTTGTTACCCTCCATTACGGAAACACAAGAGTTTGTGGTTCCTAAGTCAATTCCAATAATTTTTCCCATGATTTAATTGTATTTATTTTTAGTTTAAATTCTTTTTACGTCAAGATTTTATCAAATGATATGCCAAAAAATGAATGACAGATTTTTCTGCCAAATCGACAGGCCTGATAATATTGATGTTTTTTGTCATAATCTTTAATATTTCTTAATTTTTTTATATTTTTACGACAATTTTGGTATAATATTCCAAAGAAGAAATTCTTTAATTGCTTAGAAAGATAAGATATGAAATCAAAAATTTTAGTTTTAGCTATTATAACAAGTTTGTCGACAGGGGTGTTTGGGCAAACCTATAATAAACGAAACACATACATTGATGCTAAAAATCTATCTATTTATTATTCAACCGGAGATACTGCAAATTTCAATAGAGTGCTTCGGGATTATAAATATGATCCGGCAAGAAAAAATCCTATAATGTCCGGCTTTTTAGACCCTTCAAAATCGAGTTTTGCTAAAACTAAAGAGGAAAATGAAAAAAAACAAAGAGAATTGGGTGAAATTCTTATGAGATTGGATTCAAGTTATAATGCACTTAGTGATTCTATCAAAGGACACAATAAATATTTATCTGGATTAAAATCATTGATAGAAACAACCTCAAAAGAAGATAAAATAGAAGAATTAAATGACAGTTTGTTAAGAATAGTGGAAAATCAAAAGGATACATTTGCTATTTCCGCATTGATCGTTAAGAATCAAGAGGTTCTTAATTCTCAAAATAACTTGTTAAAGCAATTAGAAGAGAAACGAAACGAAATAATAGGATCGTTGGAAATTTCAGGAAAAGAAAAGATGGAACTTGAGAGTGTGATCAAAGAAATGTTGTCAAAAGTAAAAGAGTTGCGATTAAGTAATTCGAGATATAGCACTGAATTAGGAATAATTGATTCAAGGATGAATCCTCATACTAAAGACAATAACACAAAACCAGTGGTAGGTCGTGCCGTTACTTCTTCTTGGCAGGCAGCAGCTGTAAACGGAGTAGCAAATTTTATGGCAAGCCGTTTCAAACAGGAAGTGATACAAATGACTACCAGCCAGATATTTAATGAAGTTAATAAAAAGGGAAAGAAAGGGAGGATTGAATTTATTTTCCCAAAAACATACGAATTGGTTGATAAGTTTAAAAAGAACGACTATTCTGCATATTATGCTGCCGACTTGGAGTTGCTTCGTCAAACAGCACAAATTGACATTGAAAATTTGCCAACCAATATTGGAATACATTACGATACTCTTTTTCAGAGCAAGCCCAAAACGACCAAAGATATGGTACGTTTAGTACGTTACATTGTTGATTACAGTCAAAATGGCTATCCTGTAAATCATTTATTAACTGCTATTTCAAAAGAAAGCTTCTCAGATACAATAAGAAATGTATTACAAATTGCCGATTTATTTTCGCAAGCTTTGTTGGCAGATTCAGGTTGGGTTAATCCTTTGAATGAATTACCAACTGATTTTAAAAAACCTGAAGTTAGATACTTTTACGGACTGCTGTATCAACAGCTAATTGATAACAATTGGTTTAAGGCGTATTTTGAAAGCAAAAACGATGATCCAATCTCTATAGCAGAAGATTTACAGGAATTATCCGTATTTACCATTAGGCTAAACAATTTGAATGATTTTGTGAGACACAAAAACCACGAATTGAGGACTGCCGAAGATTTTATTTCTTACGTTAAGTCTTTCAATCAAACAATTAACAACTTTGCTACAACATTTAATAAAAAAATTCCCAACATAATCGATAATGCCACATTTAACAAGTCGACAGATTATTTATCCGTAATGGAATATACATTCCAAGGGAATTATCAAAAAGCTATTTCAAATGTATTGGTTGAGTTTTTAGACGAAAAAACAGAGAATAACGATAAAAAAGAAAATTTTACGCTTATACGAACTCTGACATTTCTTTCGCAATTAGCAACCGTGCAAACTTCAGGAGAAATGGAAAATCTGTTGAAAGCATACGCTTTACCAATTGGCAGTTCGTCGGTAAAACGCAAAAGCAGTGTGAATCTTTCAGTAAATGGTTATGTAGGTTTGACAGGTGGCTGGACTCGATTTGACAAAATGAACGAATCGGAATGGCTTAATTATGGCTTGTCTGCTCCCGTCGGATTGTCATTAACATGGTCTAATTCAAAAAAATCTAATTTTACGATTTTTGGTAGTATAATAGATGTTGGTTCTATTGTAAATCAGCGACTTATAAATAATCACACTGAATATGCCGACTTGCGTCTTGAGCATTTTTTCACACCCGGAATCGGATTTTTTTACAACCTGCCTAAATGTCCAATTACGATCGGTGTTCACGGAAGCTTTGTTCCTAATTTCAAGACAGTTGAATATACTGTTGGTACAGGCGAAAATGCAAAGATGGTTCCTAAAAATGAAAATGTTCTCCGTTTGAATTTATCTTTATTGGTTGATATTCCATTCTTTACTCTTTACAACAAATAACGTTCTTTTACCATTTGTATCTATTTTGATGCCACATAATGGCTGAATGCCATGTGTAGCTTTCCAAAGCTGTATTTTCTTCCTAATCTATCGAATATTAATTTGAACGGAGGATTTTTCTCATTCAAAAAGGGTTGAAGAACCGGCATAATCGCATCTAAATCTTCTTTTTTCAGAAATTGTTCAATAGATAATTCCATACCGATAAAAGAGGCCAAGTGACTTTCTATGGTTGAAGTTGCTAATGTTCGCATCGCTGCAATTTCTTCTATCGATTTGCCTTCTTTGAATAATGTTAATGTCATTTGTTGAGAGGCTCCTTTTTCGGGACGGGGAGTTTTTTCTTTGGGCGATTTCTTTTCTTTTTCGACTTTTTCTTTCTTTGAAGAATTTGTCGAAGTTGCGGCAGAGAAAACATCTTTTCTTTCGGGAATTATCAACCCCAAATCGTTGGCCAAAGGAATGTTGTTATAGCGAACCCGTTTCATGTTTTCCATAAACAACTTGATGTCTTCTTCGATGGAAATGATGTTTTTGTAAAACGTTTTTGCTTTTTTCGGATTAGGGAAATATTGAATATAATGTTGTAACGGTTTTAAAATATGCTCAACAATATTTTCATGAAAATAGATTACAGCTTTTTGCGAACGTTCTTTTAAAGGTATGATGTCGTGCGTTTGATGTTCTTGCCCTATTAGGCGAGAAAGCTGTTGTTGAAATTTGAGCGATGTATCTTCCAATTCTCGAACCTTACTTTTTGCATTTCTCAAAATGGTTTGAGCAGCATGAAATTCGTCGGAAGTTTTATCATCCAGCAATTTCTCAAATTCTCGCAGAATTATATATATATCTTTCCATTCAAAATACATCAAAAGCCGTTCAGCCCAAAACTTTTGTTTTCCATCTGTGAAAAGACGTTGAAGTTCGGATTCGTCTTTTTCTGTTTTACTAAAGCTAAGAGCATATTCGTCGGTTAAAACACAATTCGGACGGATTTCAGAATCAAGAATAATTCCCTCTAACGAGGTGCACCGGCTTAAAGCCACATACGCCTGACCTGCGGCAAAGGAAGAACCGATGTCGATAATCGCCCTGTCGAAAGTCAATCCTTGACTTTTATGAATGGTTACAGCCCAAGCCAATGTCAGAGGATATTGTATAAATGACCCTAATTCTTCTTCCAGAACCTGACCGGTTTCTTTGTCGAGAGTATATTTTATATTCTTCCAAGTTTCTTTTTGTACCAAGATTTCGGTGTTCTTTTCCGGTAAATACACATAAATTTGGTTTTCACTTTCTAAAATCCGGCTGATAGTGGCAATTCTTCCGTTATAATAATTTCCATACGGGTCGTTTTTGATAAACATAATTTGCGCATTTTCTTTCAAGCGCAATTGCATATCCGTTGGCAAAGCATAATCGGGAAACTCGCCTGTTACTTCTCCTTGATAAACATATCCTTTTCCCTGCAAATCGGCTAATTGATTGTTGTTAATTTGGTCGGCTTTATAATTGTGAGTAGTGAGCGTAATATAATTTTCCTCTTTCGGTGGTGAAAAATTGGGATAAAATCGACTGTTTAATACATCCAAATCAGAAGTAGTGAGGCAATTGTTTCTAACGTTATTCAGTAAATCAACAAAACGCTGGTCGCTTTGCCGGTATACTTTTTTCAACTCCAAATAAACAGGATTTGTTTTTTCAAATGCTTTGGAATGAAAGAAAAACGTACTTGCATAATAATCTTTCAAGAGTTTCCATTCATCATTTTTAGCAACCGGAGGCAATTGAAACATATCTCCGATATACAAAATTTGAATACCTCCAAATGGTTTGGGATTCCGACGGATGCCTCGCAAAGTATCGTCAATCGCATCGAGTGTATCGGCACGCAACATACTGACTTCGTCAATAATCAGCAATTCTAGTTGGCGCAATAAATCCAATTTGGCTTTAGAAAAACGGAAACGATTTTTTTGCGATGAATTTGGAGAAAATCCGGGAACGTAAGGCTCGAAAGGCAACTGAAAAAGAGAATGCAAAGTAATTCCTCCGGCATTGATTGCAGCTACACCCGTAGGAGCAGCAACGACAGTTCGTTTGTGCGTATTATTCCGGATATGTCGCAGGAAAGTAGTTTTTCCGGTTCCTGCTTTTCCCGTAAGAAAAATGTGTTCGGAAGTTTCATTGATAAAGCCGGTCGCTAATTCAAAAATACTGTTGTTTTCGTCAGGTTTCATAATTATTTTATTTAATCCGCAAAATAAAATAAAAAATGCCTAATTAACAAGAAAGAGTAAAATTTATTCTATTTTTGTGAATACTTAAACAAGTAATAATAATAGTGAACAATTTTGATGAATACATAAGACAAGGTGAACCCGACAAAAAAGAAAAGGGCATTATTTGGCAAACTGCAATCGGTTTGCAGCAAGTTGATGGATTGAAGCCTTCTGCCTATCTTATCGAGACCGCCATAAAAAATATTGAAGGCGACATCACTTTTGAAGAGGTCAAAAATCGCATTGATGCTTATTACAAAACGCAGGTAAACAAACAAGGCGATGATGATGACCGCACTGAAGAGGCAGACAAAGTTTCTGCACGCATAGCCGAAATACTGTCTGAAAAAACTTTTTCATTTTCGCCTGTTTCTTATCTAAATATTCACAGGCGACTTTTTAGCGGAATTTACAAATTCGCAGGGAAAATCCGCGACTATAATATTACCAAATCCGAGTGGGTTCTAGACGGCGAAACTGTTCTTTATGCCGATGCCGATAATTTGCGTGCAACGCTCGAATACGATTTTGAGCAGGAAAAAAAATTCGATTACAAAGGACTGAACACGCAACAAATTATTGAACACATTGCCCACTTTATTTCCTATTTGTGGCAGATTCATATTTTTGGCGAGGGGAATACACGAACAATGGCAGTTTTTCTCATAAAATACCTGCGCAAACTTGGCTTTAATGACGTAAATAACGATTTATTTGCCCAACATTCGTGGTATTTCCGGAATGCACTTGTGCGGGCTAATTACAAAAACCTGAAAAACGGTGTGTATGCTACCGATAAATATGTAGTGCGATTTTTGGAAAATCTTTTGCTTGGCGAAAATAATGCTCTGAAAAATAGAGAATTACATATCCATTTTGTGCCAACTGAAAATGGTGGTCAGAAAATGGTGGTCAGAAAAAGTGGTCAGAAAGATAATTTAGGCGGTCAGAAAAAGTGGTCAGAAAATCTTGCTAAAGTATTTGAACTGATACGAAACAACCCGAAAATCACAAGAAAAAAATTGTCTGAAACGCTGCAAATCAATCCTTCGGCTGTTCAAAAACACATAGAAAAATTGAAAAACGAGCGCGTAATTATTCGTGTTGGCTCTGATAAAGGAGGGCATTGGAAAATTGAACCTTTACCTTAGCCGCCTGATTTATGGAATTTTTACAAAAATTGTATCTACTATAAAAATAAAAAAAACACCTATATGAAAACAAAATTGTTTCTCCTTACTTTTTGCCTTGTATTGGTAACTGCCGGAAGTGTTTTCTTTGCTCAAAGCACAAAAACTCCGAGTGTAACTCCGCAAACGTATACTTATCTTTGGAATACGGTAGAACAAAACGAAAGAGCATCATTGCCGCAATCGGCATTAGAAACGATTAATGAGATTTATATGAAAGCGTTGAAAGAAAAAAACAGTCCGCAATTAATCAAATCGCTAATCCATAGAATGGGAATGGAATTGGCAATCGACAGGGACAGATTCCCGCAATTAATTGAAGAAATTGAAACTTATAACAAGGAAAACACGAATGTGGTAGAAAAAAGCGTACTTCATTCCATTTTGGCGAATTTGTATACTCAATATTATCAATCCAATAGCTTTACTATTAATCAGCGCACGGCTGTTATGGGTGCTGCTCCGGCAGATATTCGCGAATGGACGGGAAATATTTTCATCGAAAAAATAACCGAACATGCCCTGCTTTCTATCAAGCGAAAAGAAGAATTGCAAGCGACAAATGTTTCGGAATATGCCGATATTTTGAATCAAGGGCAATCTTCACAAAAGCTGCGGCCTACCATGTATGACTTTTTGGTCAATCAGGCAATTGAATTGTTCAGCCAATTTGTCGCGAATCGCCAAACAGCTAACTTTTTTCCTCAAACAAGAATCCAAGATACACGTTATTTCGCACCGGCAGAAGAGTTTGTAAATTTTTCAATTGAGGCGAATGATTTTGATTTTATACCATTGACATTGAAACTTTATCAGCAATTATTGACTTTCCGGTTGAAAGAAAATAATCCGTTGGCATTGTTAATTGCAGATTTGGACAGATTAGAATTCCTTTTTAACAATACCGAATCGGAAGAGGCAGGAGATGCTTATATAAATGCGCTTAGCCAACTCGAAAAACAGTATGCGGGCAACGAAATTTGCGTAGAAATTCTTTATAAAAAAGTAGATTATTATTTTAATCAAGGCGTAAATGATGAAGATAGGGGAAAAGCATACGAAATTTGTATAGATGGTATCGAGCGTTATCCCAATTATGAAAGAATTAGTCTGCTGAAAAATCTGTTTAATCAAATCACTTCAAGTTTTGCTAACATACAAGCACCCAATGTGGTTTATCCCGAAAAAGACTTGGAGTTGACCGTCAGATATAAAAACGTAAACAAGCTTACGATTGAAATTTATAAAATCAATGTACCGGTAGTAGCATATCAAAACAGCAATCGCTGGTCAAGAAACGGATTATTTAGAACATCAGGTGTTTTAATAGAGAAAAAAACAATCGGTTTAATCAATGAAAGACCTTTTCAAGACCAAGATACGATTGTGAAAATCCCAATGAAATCGCTTGGTTCTTACGAATATGTGGTTTATACCGATAAAGATAAAAATGCCATCGCGAACCAACATTTTTCGGTAAGCCGCTTGGCTGCCATCTCAAGAACGTTGGCTTCAGGACGTGAATTTTTAGTCGTCGACCGTATTTCAGGAAAACCGCTTGCAGGTGCTAAAGTGAATTTTTACAGGCGAATAAGGAACGAAGCGCATTTCACATCTTCGGCCGTTACCGACAAGTCGGGATTGGCAAAGGGGATTTCCGATAACAACATCGCTTTCTATAACGTAACTTTAGGAAACGACACCGCCTTGCTTTTGTCTCCCATCCCTTGGAGTTCTACTTTCCGCCAACCTAACGAATTTATCGAACAGTTGGATTTATTTACCGATAGAAGTATTTATCGCCCCGGTCAAACCGTTTATTTCAAAGGTATTGCCGGCCGGATAGGAGAAAGCGAGCAAAAAGTACTAACGAATAAAACGTATAGACTAACACTTCGTGATGCCAATTTCAAAGAGGTTACCACCCAAGCTTTTACAACCAATGAATTTGGTTCTTTTGCCGGAGAATTTGTTTTGCCTCAAAATTCATTGAACGGATTGTTTACTATTCAGTCAGATCAAGGAGGCTGTTCTTGTTCTTTCAAGGTAGAAGAATATAAACGCCCGACTTTCGATATTCGATTTTTGCCCAACGAAAGCACCTACAGTTTTGGCGATAAAGTAACCGTAAGAGGTGAGGCAAAAACATTTTCGGGTGTTAATCTGCAAGATGTCAGGGTGCAATATCGTGTTGTGCAACGTCCACACTGGTTTTTCTCTTTTATGAGAAGTAATCCGACTCAAATAGCAGAAGGTTTCGTACAAACAAAAGATGATGGCAGTTTTGAAATTTCTTTCGATGCCGAAAAATTATTTAGCGACAGAAACCGGACAAATGTTTATTACACTTACGAAATAGAGGCAACCGTAACGAATACGAATGGTGAAACGCAAACTTCAAGAACAACTATCTCTATCGGAGACCGGTCGATGTATTTAACAGTTAACGGATTAGAAATGAACGTAGATAAAGACGACTTACCCAAAATTACCGTTAACGCTCTGAACTTATCGGGAAATCCTATCACAACGGAAGGAACCTACGAAATATACTGTTTAATAGGAGATGGTAAATTGATTTCAGGAAGAGAAGAAGGCAATTGGAAACAAGACAAAAAAGTTGCCTCAGGAAATTTCTCCTCCGGAAAACCGCTTGATTTGAATATTTTGAAAACTATCGAATCGGGAAAATACCGGATTGCTCTTAAAGCAAACGACAACAAAGGCAGGGAAGTAACAGCCGAACAGGATTTTATTCTTTATTCAACCAAAGACAAACGACCTGCAATTGTGACTTACGAATGGCTATTAACTCCGAAAACAACCGTTCAAGTAGGAGAAAAAGCTGAAATTATTTATGGTTCATCGGCCAAAAATGTATTTGTATTGTATGAGATTTTCAAAGACGGAAAAAGATTGTCGGGTACTCGCTTTGAATTGAACAACGAAAATAAAAAACTGGAAATTCCTTTCTTGGAATCTTACGGAACCGGTGTAGTTGTAAGCCTTACTTTTGTGAAAGACAACATGGTTTTCAATCAAAACATCGAAATTCGTCGCAAGCAACCCGATAGAAATTTGACTTTAAACATGGAAGTCTTCCGCGACAGATTGCTCCCCGGACAAAGCGAAGAATGGAAAATTTCCGTGCGCGATGCGAATCAAAAACCGGTTTCAGCAGAAATCCTTGCCGGAATGTATGATGCCTCTTTGGATAGAATTTTCGCTCACTCTTGGAATTTCAATCCTGTTTTTCGCGTCGGTTTATGGTCGCCTTTTTTCCAACAAGGTTCGGAATTTAATAATTCAAATACCTCTATTCGCATAGAGTCTAGATTTCTCGAAACACCGCAATTCAGTTTTGATTCTTTCAACTGGTTTGGATTGAATTTGTGGAATTCTGTTGCGATGCCATCATTACGACGAAGTGCTGCCGGAGGGGCAATATATGGCAGCAATGCTATGCGTATGGAAGAAGCTCCTGTGCTTATGGAATCAATGTCTGTAGCCGATGTTGATTTTTCTCAAAATGAAGCAGCAACCATGAAATTTTCCGCTTCCGTTGTTAAGGCAGATGCTGAATATCTTGGAGAAGAACAACCTGCCGTTCAAATCCGTGAAAATTTCAACGAAACAGCATTCTTCTATCCTCAATTGAAAACCAATGAGGCCGGAGAAACGCTTATTTCATTTACCGTTCCCGAAAGCAATACGACTTGGAAATTTATGAGCATTGCCCATACCAAAGATTTGAAATACGGACAAATCATCAAAGAGGCCATCAGTCAGAAAAAATTGATGGTAACACCTAATATGCCGAGATTTATTCGCCATGGAGATAAAATGTCGATTTCGTCGAATATCTCCAATCTTTCGGATGAAGCTATCAGCGGAAAAATAACTATCGAATTCTTCGCCCCCAACACTAACATCCCTAATATCCTTAACATCCTTAATGATTCTCAAGATTTTTCGGTAGAACCAAGCAGAACAACAACCGTTACATGGACTTTCGATGTTCCCACAAACATCGACATGACTGCTTGCAAAATAGTGGCGCAATCAACTAATTTCAGCGATGGAGAACAACATCTGTTGCCTGTTTTACCAAACCGAATGATGGTAACCGAAAGTCTGCCTTTGAACATTTCAGGAAAACAAACCCGCTTGTTTTCTTTCGATAGAATGGTGCAAAACAATTCGAAAACGCTCGAAAATTACCGCTTGACATTGGAGTTTGCATCTAATCCGACGTGGTATGCTGTACAAGCATTACCGGCTATGACTACTCCCGATAATGAAAACGTAATTTCTTGGTTTGCTGCCTATTACGCCAACTCATTGGCAACGCATATCGCCAACAGTACACCCAAAATCAAACAAATCATCAACGTTTGGACGGCGCAAGGCGGAACCAAAGAAACTCTGCTTTCCAACTTGGAAAGAAATCAGGAATTGAAAGCCATATTGCTCGAAGAAACACCTTGGGTACTCGAGGCCAGAGATGAAACCGAACAAAAACAACGCTTGGCTTTGTTGTTCGACATCAACCGTTCGAACAATTTGAGTGCAATGGCTATCGACAAAATGAAATCATTACAACTGCCCGACGGAGGTTGGTCGTGGTTCAAAGGCATGGGCTCAAGCGTTTCCATTACTCAATGGATGCTTTACGGCATGGGACAATTATCGCAACTCAACGCTGTAACCTACAACGACGATGTTAAGCAAATGCAACGTCAGGCGATTGATTTCATCGATGCCAAATTCAAAGAAAATTTCGACAACCTGAAAAAAAATAACAAAGGTTGGGAGAAAACGACTTCCATTTCGACTTCTCAATTGGAATATCTTTTTGTAAGAAGTTTCTACAAAGATATTCCTTTTGGAGCAGCTGAAGAGGCGGCTCAATTCTATTCCGGAATAGCGGAAAAACATTGGGCAAGAACCAACAATTTGTATGCTCGCGCTATCACGGCTACTTTAATGCAAAGAACCGGAAAAGGGGCTGTTGCCAAAAATATCTTAAAATCGTTACGCGAACATGCCTCCAACAAAAAAGATATGGGAATGTTTTGGGCGAATAACAATGCAAGCGCATTTATGTTCCAAAGTGCAACCGCCACGCATACATTTATCATGGAGGCTTTCAACGAAGTTGGAGCTACTCCACAAGAAATGGACGATATGAAATTGTGGTTGTTGAAACAAAAACAAACTCAACTTTGGGAAAGTACGCCTACCACGGTAAATGCAGTTTACATTTTACTGAAAACCGGCAATAACTGGTTGGAAAACGAAGGTAAAGTAGATATTCAGCTCGGAAATATATCTATTGACATGAGAAATGCCGAGGCCGGAACCGGTTATATCAGACGAGTTTTCGGAGCACTGGAAATTACCCCGGATATGAGTAAAGTAACGATTACGAAAAAAGACGAAGGTCCGGCTTATGGCGCATTATTTTGGCAATATTTCGAAGATTTGGATAAAATTACGCAAGCAAAAACCGGCTTGAATGTCGAAAAAGGCCTATTTGTCGAAAAAGTTACTTCTGCAGGAAGAACATTAGGGCCTGTTTCTGCTGATAATCCGTTTAAAGTCGGAGACAGAGCCATTGTTCGCCTAACAGTGCGTAGCGACCGCGATATGGAATTTGTAATGCTGAGAGATATGCGCGGTTCTTGTTTCGAACCTGTCGAACAAATTTCCGGAACCCGCTGGAGAGAAAGAGTTGTTTATTATCAAAGCACGAGAGATGCTTCAATGAACTTCTTTTTCCATAATTTACCGAGAGGAACGTATGTCTTTGAATATCCATTGTTTGTAACAAGAACGGGTGAATATTCCAACGGCATCACAACAATTCAATCCATGTATGCGCCTGAATTTGTATCACATACGGCAGGAGAGCGAGTGGTTGTAAGGTAGAGATTCCGAACGAAGTGAGAAATCTTTTTATTTCAAAATAAAAAGATTATCTTTGTACTGCAAAATGAAAATGCACTAACTAATATTGAACTTTATTCTAAATGAAAACCGCTAATTATTTTTTGCTTTTGCTTTCTTTCTTGTTGGTATCTTGCGGATCGAAGGGCATGAGCGATATTCATTCGATTTCGGATATTTTTTACAAATCACAATTTGAAAAATTGTATCCTGATTTTAATAGAGAAGAATTGAAGCTTTCTTTGCAAAATTATTTTTCAGGTACAGACCTGATAGATAAATTTTACAAGGATAACAATTATGAATCTGTTTGGGTAAAAGACACTTTAGATATAGTAAAAATCGATACCCTACTCTTTTATCTGGACAATGCTGTAAATCATGGACTTAATCCCGATTTATTTGCAGTAAAAACAATCAAGGAATTAAGAGATTCTATCGTAGCCGGCTCGTTTTCCGACTCGCCGCTTGCTCTGTATTCGGCTTTGGCTCGATTGGAAAAACAGGCTACGAAATCGGTTTATCATTATGCCTCAGGAATGAGATATGGTTTTGTTAATGTGAAAAAGACATTTCCAAACGATTATTTTATTCCGTTGCAAGAACCCGATTCGGCTTTTCGTCAATTTGTGTTTGCAAATATAGGGCCACGCTTGGTTTATTTATTGTCGGAAGTTCAGCCCCAAGATTCGATTTATCTTCAAATGCAAAAGGCGTTACAATATTACCGGAGTATTTCGGACACGACATTCAGCGAGATTCCTTTTGCCAAAGATGCAAAAGGATATAAACTTCGCGATTCGGCCTCCCAAGTGATGCCGTTGATTGCCCAAAGATTAATGATGACCCGCGAATTGCCTCAAACTGAAGATGCTGAAGTTATGTATAAAACCCTTACTCCCGAATTGATGAGAGCAATCAATACTTTCAGGCGGAATAACTCTTATCCTGAAGATGAGGAAGTTGGGAAAATAACGATTGATGCGCTTAACCGTCCGATGTCTTATTATGTGGATAAAATTACTGCTAATCTCGAACGTTACCGATGGAAACGCCAAACTGCATTGTCTGATAAATATGTGGAAGTCAATGTTGCCGCATATCATTTGATTGCAGTAGAACCGGGAAGCGAAACGTTAAAGATGAATGTTTGTGCCGGTATACCGTTTAAAAACCAAACTCCCCTGTTGGAAAGCGCCATTATTTATATAAATTTGAATCCGACATGGAAAGTGCCACGCAGCATTGTTGAAAAAGAAATATTTTTTCTGATAAAAAAAGACCCCGAATATTTTAAGAAAAACAGAATGCAAGTTACTCGCAATGGCGAAGTTGTAGATCCTGATACTATTGATTGGAGTCAATTTAAGAACCCTAAAACGTTTCCTTTTTCTGTAGAGCAGGATTCCGGAGATGCCAATTCGTTAGGCCGCATTAAATTTATGTTTAATAATCCTTTTGCTGTTTATTTGCATGATACACCGGCTAAAAGAGCATTTACTTATACGAGGAGAGGCGTTAGTCACGGTTGTGTGAGAATTCAAAAACCAATGGATTTTGCATTCTTTTGTCTTGCAAAAAAAGATTCCCTTTATTTCGACCGTTTGAGATATAGTATAGACCAACCTCTTTTAACTCAAAAAGGGAAACAATTAGCGAAACAAGGAGCATTAACGAAATTGCCGGATATCGTGAATTTAGCAGAAAAAATTCCCCTTTTTATTGATTATTTTACCGTTTACTCTCTTCCCGAAGAACGGAAATTGTATTTTGCCGACGATGTTTACGGATTCGACGACAAGATTAATAAGGAACTCAAATAAGAACGCATAAGCAAAAAAACTGCCGAAAGTTTTATCAATCGGCAGTTTTTATCATTTACTGACTATCTCAAATTATTTCGCTATTTTCCTTACCCAACCGGAACTACCCTTGATAATCAACACTTGATTGGGAATATATTCTGTTGAGAACGTTATTGCTCCTTTTTGCTTGGTTTTCGAATCAATCAGTATTCCATTAGCGGAATAAATACTGATGGTTTCCGAAACCGGACTATCAACAAATAAGTCGCCGCCTTTCATGAATACAATAGTTTCATTCAACGATATGTTCGGTAATGATGTTCCTTGCACAATGTATGGATTACCTGCCCACACACCATATTCGCCGCCATGATTTATAGTGCCGGCTTTATAAACTGTACCCTTGTTAGTAAGTGTTAGTCCTGCAGGGATTGTCAAAGTTGCGCTTGCAGGTACGGTCAATATACGTTCTGCAGGGATTGTTACGTTTTGGTCTATCGTAACGTTGTTGCCGTAGAATTTGCCGCTGTTGCCGTCAAATAGAATGCCGCGCACAACGCCATTGATGTTTGTTTCCAAAACACCATAAAATGGGCAAGTAACTCTCAGTGACGAGGCGAATACTATGGCATTACCATCCATAGTTAACTTGCAATTATCATAGTAACCACCTATACCTGCACCTCCTTCCCAGCAATCCCAATCATAGAAGGTAGCACCAATTGCAGTAACAACTCCACCATTAATGGTAATGTCATTGCCTGAATCTTCTTCTCCAAAATCGCCATCACCAATGCCGGAGGAAGTAGTGACAATTCCGAGAGTACTACTGTTGACAGCAGTGGCAGTTATTGTTCCGCCATTGATGGTTATTTTACCACCCGACCTGAATCGTCCACCGCCTATACCTGCACCGTAACGGTTTCCACCGGTTGCTGTCAAACTGCCTGTTCCGTCTATAATAATCGTTGCATTGGTTGTTTGTATGCCTGCACAGCCTTCTCCTGCCTTAAGGGTGTTTTGTCCTTCAATTGTTAAGTTTGCTACCGCTCCGGTATTAAGCAGTAGTGGAGATTTATATTCCCCAAGCCCCGTGATGGAAACGCTATTTAATGTAATGTTTGCTGTGGCGCCTGCCGTAATTTCAATGCGCCTTTGACTTGCGTTTCTTCCTGTAATGGTCACATCAGCACCATCCAAAATAGTATAGATACTGTTCGCATATATCCAGCCGTCTCCCACCGGAACAACGGGGGTGCCAGCACCCAAATTAATATTGTTGTCACGAGGAATAACCGTGGTAGGATTATTGCCGGTGACTATACCGTTGATTGTTCCAAAGTCTATAATTTTGCCGGTATTCATTAGCGTACCGTTGATTGTAATCTCGGCATAATTTATAATCATACCCTTATTCGTCAATATTGTGCCGCTTGGTATCGTTAACGTTTTATCTTTGCCAATGGTCAAAACATTGTTGGAAGGAACAGTCACATTGTGGCTTAAGGAAAAATTATTGTCACCATACCAGTAAGTACTATTGCCCACAACAAGTATGCCGCCTGTTTTCCTATCTGTGTCCATATCTCCCACTTTATTTGCAAATACGATGGCATTTCCACTCATTGTAAATGTTCCTGCTGAACCCCTAAATCCACTACCAATTCCGTCACCGTAGTCGTCACCGGTTGCTGTAACAATTCCACCGTTGATGGTGATATTGCCGCCCTCAGCATACCAATCAAAACCACTGCCAATTCCGGCAGCGAAGTTACCGGTTGCCGTAATAATTCCTCCATTGATAGTAATATCACCACATTTGGCACTCCCAATCCCTGCACACCCCCCTCCGCCGATTGCCTCTAAACTGCCTGTGCCGTCTATCATAAGTGTTGTGCCATGCGGAACTTCTATACCCGCAACATCAGCTCCTTTAAGTATGTTTGTTTCCTCAAGTGTAAGCGTCAAATTTGCACCGTTATTGAGTAGAAGCGAAGATTGAGATATGCCGCCAATTCGAATAGTAACCCCTTTCAGCGTAATGCTTGCCGTGGCGTTAACTTCAACTTCAATGCGCCTGTTGTTTGCACTTGTTCCTTTGATGGTTACATTTGCACCATCCAAAACCGTATAGATATTACCCGAAAAAATCCATCCGACTCCTCGTGGGAAAGGATTGTTGTTGCTCAAATCAATGTCGCTATATGGAAAATCAGGGAGTGTCGGATTTCCGGTAACCATACCATTGATGGTTCCCAAGTTAACGATCATGTTGTTATTCATCAACGTACCGTCGATATTAATGACACCGTCATTTATAATCGTACCGTTATTCGTTAGCATTATGCCTTCGGGGATGGTCAAAATTGTGCCTTCGGGGATAGTCAGTATATAGTTTTCGGGAATAGTCAGATTTGCAGGTATTGTTACATCTGAACTTATAGTAACGCTTTTGCCATAGAATGTGCCGGTGTTACCGTCAAATAGAATTCCACCGGCTCTACTACTCTCGTTTGTATCGCCCACGCTATTTGCCATGACAACAGCGTTTCCGTTTATTGCAAACGTTCCTGTTGTGCCGCTACCGCTGCCTCTGCCAATTCCCTGAGCGTTCAAGCCGCCGGTTACAGTAACAACTGCTCCATCACCAATGGTAATGTTGCCGCCGGCACCATTATTTCCGCCTCCAATTCCTGCACCGTTAGTGGCTCCGGTTGCTGTTAAGCTGCCAATACCGCCTATTTTGAGCGTTGTGCCTTGAGGAGCCTGTATGCCTGCACTGCCACTTCCTGCCGTAAGCGTATTTGTTCCTATAAGCGTAAGCTTTACATTTGCATCATTATTGAGCAAAAGAGGAGATTGATTGGCGACAAGGCCGGTAATGCTTGCATTATCAAGTGTAATGGATACGGTTGCTCCTGCCAACACTTCAACGCGCCTTTCACTATCGCTATTGTTTCCTGTAATGCTTATATGTGTTCCGCCGCTGATAATATAAACGTCTTCGCTGAATACCCAACCTAAACCGGCAGGCGCAGGATCACTTTGACTTAAATCTATTTTGGAACTCAAATGATCATTCGAAACTGCTGTCAATACAGCATAAGCATCCACAATTCCAAATCCGTCTAACGAGTTTGAATGTCGTGCCGTCGCTATTAAAATTTCCTTTAGTTGTGCAGGAGACAAATCCGGTTTAACTGATTTAATTAATGCTGCAACTCCTGCCACATACGGTGATGCCATTGATGTGCCGCTAAATGCCTCATATCGACCGTTTGGTACGGTACTCAAAATATCACTGCCCGGAGCGGCAATATGCACACTGTTTGCTCCGTAATTTGAAAAATACGATAAATTATCGTATTGGTCTGTCGAGGCTACCGAAACAACATTCGGAAGATTATAACTTGCCGGATAAGAAGGATTGATGTCGTTATTGCTCCTTGAGTTTCCCGCGGCAGCCACAAATAAACCATTATAATTACGGATGGCATCTTCAAATATTGCAGAGTAATTGGGGCCACCGTAACTATTGTTTGTTATTTGAATATTATGGTTGTTTGCGTAATTCAATGCTTCAATGACAGCTCCGAGAGATATATATTGTCCACCGGCAAGACCGACACCTAACCATGCCAAACTTACATTCCAGTTAATGCCTGAAACGCCTGTTCCGTTATTGCCTTTTGCGCCGACAATACCTGAGACGTGGGTTCCGTGCTCTCCTGTATCTGTCGGGATTCCTCCTTTAGCATTTACGAAGTCATAACCGTTAATGTCGTTTACAAAGCCGTCTCTATTTGGATTTGGATTTACCCAAAGATTGTCTTTCAAATCGGGGTGTGTACCATCAATGCCGGAGTCAATTATCCCGACAACCACGTTTTTACTGCCGGTGGTAATATTCCATGCTGCCGGTGCATTTATTTTTTGCAATGCGTATTGTTGCGAAAACATTGGGTCGTTGGGTGTTGCGTAGAGCTGATAGTAAAAAGCAGGTTCGGCAATTTCGACTGCGGGGTTTGTGTTCAATATTTCTAATGCTCTTCTAACTGCTTGCTCTCCCTGTTCCTCCAACATCAGAACGTACACGTTGTTTTGCGTGTCATTGGCTCTCATGGTTGAAAAACTTCTAAGATTTGCATTTCCCTTGGATGGGTTGAGCAGTCGCACTTCGGAATAGGCTACTCCAAGATTCGGTGCCGAATAAGCTACTCCGGGTACTGCTGTTGTCGAACGCATTGCGGGCGTATTAGCTAACTTTACGAGCACACGATCGTTTGCGAATTGGGGTTTTTCACTCTGGGGTGTCGTCTGTGCTTTCTGCGATATTGGCTGTGCTTGCAGACCTCCTGCCAAACTTAATAGGGCAACGACTATGGTCGCCAATTTCTTACAAAATCTGTTTTTCATATTTGTGAGTAATGTTGATTGATAATTTTTACGAGCGTGAAAGTAAACAAAAGATTAAAAAAGGCTGTGAAAAAACTGTACAAAAGTTATGAAATTTTTTCATGGGTATTGAAAGTCAATAAGTTACAGTAGAAAAACTACCAAATTTTTTTTAGCAATCGGCAGTTTTTTTATTGTTTGCTGAATTTTAATCCTTTATAATCTTACTGATTGTTATTCCTTTATCTGTGTAAACTTTAAGTAAATAGACCCCTTTAAACAAGTCTGATACGGATATTTTTTCTTTGAAGTTGTTTTCCTGCAACAGTAAATTACCTGTTAATGAGTAAATTTTAACTTTTTCTACCGGCAAATCCGACCGGATGAAAATATCGTCTTTAATCGGGTTGGGGAAGATTGATAATTGAGACGAACCGGTACTCATGTCGTGGGTAGTTCCATTTACCGTTAGCGTTGAAATAACCTTTTCGCCTACAGCATAATATTGGGTTTCTGCCGTTTGAAGTCCGATGATAAATTTACCGCTTTTTGTGACGGTCAGATTTGCATCCTCAAATGTTCCCTCACCTGTACTGCCTGTTTCTACTGTATATGTGGGTGTTCCTGCTTTTGAATGAATCGTAAATAAAGGAGTAACGTCTATCGGCATCTCGCTGTATGCTGCGGTATTGTTATTTCCTCCTATGTTGTCAAACTGTATTTTATTTCCGGTGAAAGTGCCAATTATATCAATGGTGCCGTTATCTTTAACTATGCCTTTGTTGCTAACTGTACCGTTGTTGATAATTGTACCATTATTGGTGATTTTACCTTTATTTATAATCATGTTATTATTCGTCAATGTCATATCACTCGGTATCATTAATGTTTTATTTTCGTCAATGGTCAAAACATTGTTAGACGGAACAATCACATTGTAGTTTAAGGAAAAATTATTGTTACCATACCAATAAGTAACATTGTCCACAACAAGTATGCCGCCTGTTTTCCTATCTGTGTCCATATCTCCCGCTTTATTTGCAAATACGATGGCATTCCCGTTCATTGTAAGTGTCCCTGCTGAGGTGCCACCGCCATTGCCAATTCCCTCACCTTTTCCATTGCCGGTTGCCGTAATAACTCCACCGTTGATGGTAATATTACCTCCATCGCCATCTCTGCTGCCACTACCGCCAATTCCTGCGCCACCAAAGCCTATCAAATTGCCGCTTATGCCAGTCGTTGTAATAATTCCACCATTGATAATAACATTGCCACATTTGTTGGTTTTTAAGCTTCCTCCAATTCCTGCACTCTGCCTGCCCGCAATTGCCGTTACACTGCCTGTGCCATCTATCGTAAGTGTTGTACCCTGCGGAACTTCTATGCCTGCAAAATAATCTGCGGCTTTAAGCCTATTTGTTTCTTCAAGTGTAAGTGTCACGTTTGCACCATAGTTGAGCATAAGCGGGGATTGATTTGCGGAAAGTCCTTGAATAGTTACACCTTTCAGCGTAATGTTTGCTGTAGCGTTGGTTACAACTTCAATGCACCGGCTTGTACTTGTCCCTGTAAAAGTTACATTTGCTCCATCCGAAACAGTATAGACATTACCCGAAAAAGTCCATCCAACTCCTTGTGGAAAAGGATTGCTGTCATTCAAATCAATGTATGGAAAATCAGAGATTTCCGGATTTCCGGCAATCGTACCATAGATGATTCCCAAGTTAACAATTATGTTGTTATTCATCAGCGCACCTTTGATATTAATGACACCATAATTTGCAATCCTGCCGTTATTTGTTAGTGTTACACCTACAGGAATGATCAAAGTTACACCTGTGGGGACGATCAGAGTACAGCTTTCGGGAATGGTCAGGTTTGCAGGGATGGTTACATCTGAACTCATGGTAATTCTTGTGCCGTAGGATATGCCGGTGTTACCGTCGAATAGAATCCCACCGGTTCTATTGTTCGTGTTTGTATCACCCACGCTATTTGCTATGACAATAACGTTTCCGTTTATTGCAAACGTTCCTGCTGCACTGCTACCGCTGCCTCTACCAATTCCTTGAGCATTCAAGCCACCGGTTGCTGTAATAACTATTTCACCACTAATGGTAATGTTGCCACCTGCACCATTGCTGCCACCGCCAATTCCTGCACCGTTATTGCCACCGGTTGTAGTCAAACTTCCTGTGCCGTTTATCGTGAGTTTCGCACTGGAGGCTTGTATACCTGCTCTATTATCTCCTGCTGTAAGTGTATTGGTCCCCACTATCTTAAGTGTCACGTTTGCACCACTATTGATCAAAAGAGGAGATTGATTGGCGGCAAGACCTGCAATGTTTGCGTTATCGAGTGTGATATATGCTGCCGCGCCTGCCATTACCTCAACACGCCTTTCGCTTCCTTCGTTGTTTCCCGTAATGCTTACATTTGCACCATCACTGATTGTATAAACATCATCGCTGAATGTCCAACGTAAACCGGAAGATGATGGATTACTTTCACTTAAATCTATTCTTGTACTTGCGTTATCTAGGTCTACTGTTAGCGCAGTATAAGCATCCAAAATCCCAAAACCGTTTAACGAATTTGAATACCGTGCCGTCGTTATTAAAATTTCCTTTATTTGTGCAGGAGATAGACCCGACTTAGTTGATTTAATCAGTGCTGCAACTCCTGCCACATACGGTGATGCCATTGATGTGCCGCTTTTTTCTTCATATCGACCATTTGGTACGGTGCTCAAAATATTACTGCCTGGAGCAGCGATATGCACACTATTTACTCCGTAATTTGAAAAACTCGATAAGTTATCGTTTTTATCTGTCGAGGCTACCGAAACAACATTCGGAAGATTATAATTTGCCGGATAAGAGGAGTATAGGTCGTTGTCTCTTTTTTCATTTCCCGCGGCAGCCACAAACAAACCGTTATAATTACGGATGGCATTTTCAAATATTGCGGAGTAACCGGGGCCACCGTAACTATTGTTTGTTATCTGAATATTATGATTGTTTGCATAATTCAAGGCTTCAATGACAGCTCCGACAGATATATTTTGTCCGCCCTCAAGACCGACACCCAACCATGCCAAACTTACATTCCAGTTGATGCCGGAAACGCCTATACTATTATTACCTTTTGCTCCGACAATACCTGAGACATGGGTTCCGTGGCTTCCTGCATCTGTCGGAATACCACCTTTATGCTTTACGAAGTCATAACCGTTTATGTCGTTTACATAGCCGTTTTGATTTGGGTTTGGATTTACCCAAAGATTTCCGGCCAAGTCGGGATGTGTACCATCAATACCGGTGTCGATTATCCCTACAATCACGTTTTCGCTACCGGTGGTAATATCCCATGCTGCCGGTGCATTCATTCTTTGTAGGGCGTATTGTTGCGAAAACATCGGGTCGTTGGGTGTTGCGAAGAGTTGATAATAAAAATCAGGTTCGGCAATTTCGACCGCGGGGTTTGCGTTTAATATTTCTAATGCTCTTCTAACTGCTTGCTCGCCTTCTTCTTCCAACATTAAAACGTACACGTTGTTTTGCTTATCGTTGACCTCCATAGTTGAAAAATTGTTTCGGATTGCGTTTCCTTTGGAAGGATTGAGCAGTCGTATTCCGGAATAAGTTACTCCAAGGTTGGGAGCCGAAGGAGCCACGCTGGGTACTGTTGTTGTCGAACGCATTGCGGACGTGTTGGCTAACTTCACGATCACACGATCACTTGCAAATTGAATTTTTTCGTTCTGCATCGCTGTTTGTGCGTGCAAGCTTCCTGCTAAACTCAATAGGATAACGACTATGGCCGCTAGTTTCTTACAAAATCTGTTTTTCATTTGCATAATTGATAATTTTTATGAGTACAAAAATAAACAAGAGATTAAGAAACAACACCAAAAATCTGTGCAAAAAAAGTTATTTTTTGAATAGGTATTGAAAATCAAAGGATTACAACTAAAAAACTGCCGAATTCTTTTTAATAATCGGCAGTTTTTTATCATTTGCGAAACTGTAAAATAATCCTCATTTGGCTTTAAACATCCAAAACCAGCAGGCCCCCCATGCGCCCGTAGAATCACCATCTTCCGGCCAAGCAAGAACCAACTCCGTTGCATTCAATTTTATAATATCGTACTCGTAAATGGGTCCTTCTCCTCGGTTCATCTTTTTTCCCATGAGAACGGTTACATTATCAGTGTAAAATTTGCCGATAGACCAAATATCTGTATCTTCGGCATTCATTTTTGTTTTGGTCATATCGATGCTAAAAGTACCGAATACTTTGGTGTCATTATCTTGCCAAGTTTTAACCATTGCACCTGTGGCAGAGAACGTCATACTAGCACCTATGCCATCAGTTTCTGTTTGTGTAGAAATATCAGTCGCTGAACATCCCCACCAACTTGGCTGTGTATCGGAAAGATAGGCACCATTGCCAAATACCTCATTTTTTCCACCATCCCATGTCCATGTCTTTTCTGAGCCACCGGTAAGAAGGAGGAGGGTTTCAGTAATATCAGGATAGGGATTGTAGAAAATAATGCTGTCTATGCTGGAAACAGCAGATTGGTAAGCGATTCCGCCTTTT
Organism: Dysgonamonadaceae bacterium; assembly: GCA_031253625.1. Taxonomy (GTDB): domain Bacteria; phylum Bacteroidota; class Bacteroidia; order Bacteroidales; family Azobacteroidaceae; genus JAIRVZ01. The sequence continues at coordinate 11,848 of JAIRVZ010000115.1, read as the reverse complement.
TTCATAATGTACATCGTTTTTGTTCCTTGGGCAGCCACTACTGCTGCAAAAGATAATGCAGCCAATAAAATTAATACTTTTGATTTCATGTTTTTTATTTTTTAATGATTACTTTTTTTACAATAACACCTTGTTGTGTTTTAACTTGAACAAGATAAACTCCTGACATAAAAGAAGACACGTTGATTGTTTCGTGCAGAGACGTAGCATGAGGTTTTACGGCTTGCAGCATTTTTCCGTCAATCGAGAACAAAGTCAACGATTGTATGCTTGAAGAACTTTCAACAACAATTTCTCCTGCCGATGTTGAATAAATAAGAACATCAAGATTATTATCCGCCTTCGGCAAATTGCTAATTCCTGTAAAATCCACATCGCCAAAAGTAATTTTAGTGATGTTGTCGATAGAATAATTGGTAGCATTGCTATCAAAAAGCTTGATAGATAACTGGTCGTCCGAAAATGTAATGCGTTGTACATTGTCTAACTTCGAATTTACGGGCCCCAAATCGTTGATGTAAACGATCAGAGCATCATCAGCCTGTACGGAAAATAACGACAAAACCAAGAGGATAGTCGTTAATCCGAGTGTTTTTAATTTGTTTCTAATCATAATTTTTTGTTTTTAATTTTTTATAATTTTACTGATTATTATTCCCTTGTCTGTGTAAACTTTAAGCAAATAGACCCCTCGCGATAAGTCAGACACGGATATTTTTTCTTTGAAGTTGTTTTCTGATGACAGTAAATTTCCTGTTAATGAGTAAATTTCAACTTTTTCTACCGGCAATTCCGATTTAATAAAGATATCCTCTTTCGCAGGATTGGGGAAAATTTGTAATCGATTGGCAACAACATCATCAATGCCTGTAGTTGTAAGGGCTATAGTTACATCATTGTTGCCGCCTGACACTGATACATTAACCGTATTGCTCCCGCTATGAGTGCCATTGCTCGCGCTTATTGATTGAACTCCTGCAGGAAGCCAAAGCCAAGCAACGCCTTGGTCGAAGGTGGTAAAACTTGCACCTGTATAATTGCCGCCTGTTATTGCAGGGTTCGTATAATCGTTGTGCGTAACCATAGCGTTGTTGGTTTTATTGTTATTCGAATTGAGAACCGTAGCCTTAACAGGATAACGTGTTATTCCATCAGACCATCTGTTTGTTATGAGTTTGTTTGCTGCAAAGACCGAGCCTCCGGTAATGGAGATATTTGTGTCTGAAATAATAAATTCTTCACTTGTATCACCTCCGGAACCAATATCATAAGCACCTCCATAAGAACCACGTTTGGCGTTGACTATACCTCCTGTGATGTTAACTGTAGCTCCCTGAACCACCAATTCTCCATACCAGCCCAGACCCGATGTACCTCCAATACCTGCAGCATAAGAACTACCTGTCGCAGTTACCATACCTCCTGATATATTGATGGTTATATCGGAAATGTCAGCTTGACCGCCACCTATGCCTGCAGCATCTTCACTACCGGTTGCTATAATTGTTCCTCCTGAAATATTTATTATTGTACTGTTTATACCACCTTGACCATTACCAATACCAGCTCCGGCGAAACCGCCGGTTGCAGTTATCGTTCCTCCTGCTATGCTTATATTTCCGCATGTGGCTATGCCGGGTGTCCATCCGGCTCCACGACCTCCAATGCCTGCAGCATAAGCTCCGCCGGTTGCCAAAAGAGAACCGATGCTTGCCTTTGTGACAACAAGTGTTGAGCCAAAAGGAGCTTCTAACCCCGCTCTGTTTCTTCCTGCTATGAGTCTATTTGCACCAATTAGGGTAAGGTTTACCGTCGCTTTTGTCATATTTAAAGAACTTAACCCAATATTGTTACTCATATTTATGTTTACATTTGATAAGGTAATATCTGCGTTTACTGATTGTTCCACTACTATTCTCTCTGCAGTAGTCTCAGTTATTCCGGGTCTCATTCCGATTGAGTAAGTTCCATCTCCGGTGATAGTCAAAACGCCTTTAGTATAAGTATAATCACTGCCTCCGGAAATTGTAAAAACAGGTGCTGTTGGTTGATTACCCGTAACCGTTCCGGTAATTGTTCCACATTCTTCAACAATGATTGTCCCATTATTTGTTAGGGAATAGCCACTCTGAATTGTCAAGGTTTGATTGCAATTGATAAATAGATTGCTATTCTGTGGTATAGTAACGTTTCGCGCAAGTGTCACATTGCCATACATAGTTCCCATTCCGTTGTTGTATATGATAGCCGGCCCTATGTTTTCCGTTGCAGGAAGAGCAGGTAGAATTGAATTTTCTTGGTTTATACTTGAAGAAATCAGAACAGCGTTACCGCTGATAGTATTGATAATTCCACCTGCAATGCCATAGCCATCAAAAGTACCGCCGGTTGCAGTTATTGTTCCGCCTTTGATTGTTATAGTCCCATTTCTATCATACCATGCACCGCCACCACAGCCAATACCGGAGCCTCCCCAGTCACCTGTTGCTGTTATTATTCCGCCTGATATACTAATATTACCACCTCCGCCACTGCTTGGGAACTCATTTGCTCCACCGCCACCGATGCCTGCTCCTCCATGTGCTGCACCACCGGCAGGTGTACCACCACCAGTTGCGGTTATATTTCCGCCAACAATATTTATGATGCCACCGGTACTTGCAACATCTCCACCAATACCTGCTTGGTTATCTCCACCAGTTGCGGTCAGCCTCCCCATATTAGCACCATTAGACTGTGCATATATTCTCAAACTATGACCTTCCCCGACGTTGATTCCTCCCTTACTTGCATTCATGTGTGTATTATCTCCAAGTATAATAACCACTCCTCCATGGTCCGGAGTTGATATTGTAAGTCTTCCCGGATATGTAATATTATTGGGCACAAAATACCATCCGGTGGTCAATGAGGTTTCTGTTCCGGTCAGAGTAGTTGCACTTACGTTTTGAATATTGCCGTTTTCATCAAGAAAGGATATATCTCCAATACCTGCCACTCCTACGGTTGTTACATTTGAACAGACCGAAGCTGCACCTGTAGCATTCACTTCGCAGAAATAGTAATACAGCCCCGCTGAGAGAGTGGTTGGTATGTTAAAAGTTGAACTTGTAGCATCGCTAATTGGAGAACCACCAACGTTGCTGTATGTTGTGTTACTATACCACTGATAACTCAAAGGTATGTCTTGTGAAACCTTGGCTGCCACAGACAAATTGCCGGAGATATTACCTTCTATAACATGAATGCCTACTGCAGGATGAGCAGTAATACTGATAACATAGCCGGCTGTTACGCTTGTTGATACGGAGGCTGTTCCTCCGTTTGAATATACTGATGTAACTGTATATGTGTAAATTCCATTTGGTGCATTAACATCAGTATAGGTTAGGGCAGATATAGCAGATGGTGTAAGAAGAGTGCCATCTCTATATATTCTATATCCTTGCAAACCCATTGTATTGAGGGGTGCCTGCCAGTTTAAAGTTACATTTTGTCCGGATGCTGTATGTGTTAAATTTAAAGGTTGTAATTCTGCTTGATTTAAGGCTTTATGAGCATTTAATCTAACCGCACTTTGCCACCCAATGGGTGTAGAGATTGTGATAGGATCGGCACTATCTATCAATACGTTTTTTAGCTGAGCGGGAGTGAGGCTTGAATTTGTAGATAAAAGCAGAGCTGCAGCTCCGGCCACATACGGCGATGCCATTGATGTGCCGCTAAATGCTTCATATCGACCGTTTGGTACGGTACTCAAAATATCACTGCCCGGAGCAGCGATGTGTACACTATTTGCCCCGTAATTTGAAAACCAAGACAAGTTATCGTATTGATCTGTAGAAGCCACTGAAATAACATTTGGAAGATTATAACATGCCGGATATTTGGGAGATAGGTCGTTATTGCTCATTTCATTGCCTGCGGATGCTACAAACAAACCTTTATAATTACGGATGGCATCTTCAAATATTGCAGAGTAACCGGGGCCACCATAACTGTTGTTTGTTATTTGAATATTATGGTTGTTTGCATAGTTCAATGCCTCAATGACAGCTTCGATAGATATGTATTGACCTCCATCAAGACCGGCACCTAACCATGCCAAACTTACATTCCAGTTGATGCCGGAAACACCTATTCCGTTATTGCCTTTTGCGCCGACAATGCCTGAAACGTGGGTTCCGTGGTTTCCTGCATCTGTTGGGATTCCTCCTTTAGCATTTACGAAATCATAACCGTTAATGTCATTTACAAAGCCGTCTTGATTTGGATTCGGATTTACCCAAAGATTACCTGCTAAGTCGGGATGTGTGCCGTCGATTCCAGAATCAATTATCCCGACAACCACGTTTTTACTGCCGGTGGTAATATTCCACGCTGCCGGTGCGTTTATTTTTTGTAATGCGTATTGTTGCGAAAACATCGGGTCGTTGGGTGTTGCATAGAGCTGGTAGTAAAAAGCAGGTTCAGCAATTTCTATTGCGGGGTTTGCGCTCAATATTTCTAATGCTCTTTTAACTGTTTGTTCTCCCTCTTCTTCCAACATTAGAACATACACGTTGTTTTGCTTGTCGTTGGCGTTCATGGTTGAGAAACTGTTTCGGATTGCGTTTCCTTTGGATGGGTTGAGCAGACGTATTCCGGAATAAGTAACTCCAAGATTCGGTGCTGAATAAGCCACTCCGGGTACTGCTGTTGTCGAACGCATTGCGGGTGTGTTGGCTAATTTCACAAGCACACGATCGTTTGCGAATTGAGGTTTTTCTCTCTGTGCTATCGGCTGTGCTTGCAGACCTCCTGCTAAACTCAATAGGGCAACTACTATGGCTACCAATTTCTTATAAAATCTGATTTTCATATTTGTGAGTGATGTTGATTGATAATTTTATAATCTTACGAGTACAAAAGTAGGATAGATGCTAAAAAGCGACCTGAAAAAACGTCTCAAAAATCGGAAAAAAAGTCCATTTTCCTAAAAAAATAGCAAGTTATAGATAATAGATTTCTTATTTTGAGGTTAGGTTTCTCACTGCGTTCGAAATGACAATCGGTAATTTTGGGGAGCCATGTTGTATTTGGCATTAAATTGATTGTAAAAAGTACGCACAGTTCCGAAACCTGCTATGTCGGAAATTTCTTCTATCGACAGGTCGGATTGTTCAAGCAGTTGTACGGCATCTTTCAGGCGAAGGGAATTGATGTAGTCTTTGAATGGCATTTCGAAACAGTATTTAAAGGCTTTGGGAAATACACCTTTGTTTGTGCCTAAAATTTTAATCACAAGTTCTTGAGTAAGAGCAGGATTGCGGTAAATCTTATCTTTGAGCAGGAGGTCGCGGAGAGTAGTACTCAATTTATCCATGCGACTTTCGATATATAAGTCGTTGTCGGAGGTTTGGTCAAGTATTTCATTGATTTGCTCTTTTTGTTGGGAGATTAATTCATTGATTTGCTGCACTAAAATACGGTTCCTTTGAGTGATTTTCCGGTTAAGATAAATCCATATTCCGAGGGCAATTGCCAACAAAATGCAGCAGCCGATAGCAAAGAGAAGATAGTTGCGAAGGTGTTTTTTTTCTACAATGTGTTTGTCTATTTCATATTGGGCGCGGGCTTTATCAAGTTGGACACCGTTTTCCAACATACGGATAGAGTCGTTTTGCTGAAATGCCATTTCAGAAACCAAATATGCTTCTTCTGTGCGCCCCATTTTGTTTAATATGCTTGCTTTATTTTTAAGTAAAGAAATCGTGTAATATGATACAATTTCGTAATTAGCCATTAGGTCAATGGTTTTGTTGGTATAATCAATAGCATTATCATACTCGCCACGTTTTTCACAAATAGTGGCTTTGATATCCCACACCTTATACTCATGCATAGGGAATAATCTTGGCATCATGGAATCACAGTATAACTCAGCTTCGTCATATTTTTCTTTTTTAAGGCAAGTATGAGCACAGATTTGGTAGTAATGTGACAAATATCCATCGGGATAACCGAAAGTTTTTTCAAAGGTCATCGTGTGTTTTTTCCAAACAGACAATAGAGAGACACACTTGTCTAACTTCTCTTGATCAATCAAAATACATGCCAATCCGTGATATGCGTTCGACACTAAGTAATAATTAGTAGCTTGGTCGGGTTCTTCTTTAATCAGTTTTAACGCATTTTTTATTGTTTCTTGAAAGTATTTTTCAGAATCTTCGTAACGATCTTCGCTTGAATATATCTCTGCCATCAGATAGGTAGCTTGAACTATCCCATACAAATAATTATCTTGTTTGGCTTCAGCATACATTTGATCAATCCCTTCTATTTTACGTTTGACATTCCATTCTTTCCCATCTGATTGCAGCAGAAATGAATAGCTTTCATAGTAGTCTCTATAAGAACCATTTTTCTTAAAGACAGGTAGATATTCTTTTGCTTTCCGCTCAAATTCATCATATCTTGCGTGATTATTTAAATGAATAAGTTCCATTTTACAAGCCCTGTTTTCATATTCTTTGTTTTGTTGTTTGCGCGCCTCGCGGATAAAGTCGGTTATATATTGTAATTCTAAATCAGTTTCTTCGTCTGGAAATCGTAGGAATGTCAATTCTCTGTATGCTTTTAATTTTTCTTCGCCTTTTGTTGATGCGATTACTTTTAGCAGTGAATCTTTTTTGTGCTGAAAATCGTCGTTTTGTCCGTAAATAGTTGTTGTGGAAATAAAGCAAATAAATAGGCACAATAGACCCTTAAGATTTGGGATAAATAACCGGTCTTTCATAAAACGTCGAATTGCGGATTCTGGTTTTTTGTAACCGCCATACATTCCAACTCTATCAACCAACCCGGGCGACAAACCGGAGCTAAAACAACCACTTGAGGAATTGTTTCGAATCGTTCTTTGAAAAGAGCGTTTACCGTTGAGTAATCGGCAATGTCGCGCAAATAAATAATCAGGTGCATAACGTCTTCAAAAGTTGCACCTGCTTCGGCCAGCAAGGTTTCAACGTTCTCTATCATGCGGTGTGTTTGTCCGATAATATCTCCCGAAGCGACAATTTCTCCCCGGTTATCGATACTTGCCGTTCCGGAAATAATGGTATGGTTGCGGTCTCCGTATTTTATGCACACGCCACGTTCAAAGGTAACGCCGTATTCGTGAGTCGGATTAAGATGAGTGGGTGCATAAAGAAATTTTTGTTGTCCCTGTTGCAATCCTTTTATTGCATAAGCGTCGAACAAAACATATATGTCGGAGGCTGCATCGCGTCCTTCGATTCCTGTGCTTGCAATAAAATGAGAGTGTTTGTTCAAACCATGTTCTTTAAAAATTTTCCTGCGGGCTTGCACCAATCCGGCATAGTTTGTATCGATGTTTTGAACGAAAAACCAAGTGCGCACGCAATCATTTTCAAGCGTACATCCTTCTTTTTTCAAATCATCGACGTACTCTTGCAACAACAATTCGGTTTGAGCGTATGAATCCGGTTGCGAAATTTGCCGTCCGGCAGTCCAGATATGACGATAACCGTTGTGCTCGACAATCGTACTTTTGTTATAATTTTTTATTTTAACATCTGATAAAAAATAAACCCACAATGCTATCTTGCTGCCATCCAACGGAGACTGTTGAACCACCGAAACAGCACACTGCGGACAATCCGTTAAAAAAGACTCCAACAATTTCGATTGATTGGCCGCATCGGTTAAAAAATAACGTTTGAATACAGGTTTTATATTCTCTCCTAATTCGGATAATAAATGAGAATAAGCACAATGAATACTTTCCAATTGTTCCAAAAATGACTTATTCGTTTTGACAATATGCAGCATGGCATGATATTCGGTTACTCCTCCTTCTGTTTCAAAACCGGAGATTTCTACCCGTATATTGTTGTATGTTAGCACTTTGTGATTAAGACTCATTTCGTTTAGAGAACTGTATTAGTGAAATATTTAGATTACGGTCGACAAAGGTACAAAAAATCAAACGAAAATAAGCAAATCGTTTTTTTATTCAATCAAAAGTGTATATCTCAATAGCCGAAAGATTAAATGCCGTAGAAGCTGCCGCTTCTGCGATACCGCTGATACTTTGTCCGGAAACGCCTCCGGAACTCAACACAGAATTCATTCCTACTGCCGGAGATACTCCCAATAACCCGGTGGGCGTAATTCTCACATACTGTCCTTTGGCTTGAGCGGGCAATATTATGTTGGTCATAACCGAACCCATGCGATTGTCGTATTTTTCTACGATGGTAGTATACGATACCTTGTCATCGCTGACTTCAATTTTGATACAATTCGGTCTGCCTCGCAGGTTGTGAGGATTTTGATAAGTAATCACACTGTTCCAGCGAAGCATGATTCTATCGAAAGCCTGAATACTGCCTAAATCTACTACGAATGCACCGTCTTCGGGTGTGAGTGTAGCATAAGTGTAAATGTTTGAGTCGATAAATGTCTTGCCGTTATTAGCATTGATTTGTCCGCTTTCTGCGATGGCAGTAATGTTTTCTGGGTTGGTTCCATCGGTAACGGATTTTGCTCGTGCAAGGTTGTTCGATCCGCCTATAGGTATGGATTTGTAAATGTTTGTGGCATCGCGGGCATCGCTACCGCTAATGATGTTGTTATAACAATTTACGGTTACAAAAGCGTTGCTCGATAAATCCGACCGGTTATATGAAATCGATATGTCGCGACTTTCGCCCGGAAACAGAGTGAACAAATTGTCTTCGTAAAGGACAGGAGCTACTAATGTTCTCTTGTCTTTCCCTGTATATGCTTTCAATTCAATGGCGTATGCAATCTTGTCGGTAGGATTGGAAATTTTGTAAGTCAGCACATTTTTATTGCCAACCTTTTTACTTGATACTTTCGACAATTTAAGATCTACTGCCGGAAGTTGATTCAGTTGCGTTAAATCGCCTGTCTGATAAGTTCCGGATCGGTTCCATGCGTGACTGGCACCAGCTACGTCGTTTCTCATCGGTTCTGCATACGAATTGAGACTGAGTGTTTTTCCGTTAGCATCTTTCAGTTCCAAACGAATAAAGTATACATCTGAAGTCGGACTTGTTAGTGATGCCTGAATATCGTCGTAATTCCAAAGGTCGATTACTCCGTAGGCATCAGTTATTTTTCCGTAATAATTGATTTGATAGGGTTCGTAATCTCCGGCATCGTTCTTTACTAAGCCTATGGTTTGCGGGCTTAAACGATTGTTTCCTGCTGTGGCATATTCTACAGCTGTGGGTGCACCGTCGGATTTGATATCAATGGTTTTTCCCAAAGGTGTACTGATTAGATTTCCGTTAATGTCGTATATAGACATTGTTGCAATGGCTCCCGGATATTCATCGAACGTATTATTGATAACATTTATGCACTTATTATACATATTGTACATGATGTGAACCGGTTCGTTGGCTTTTCTTGCACCGTAAGTTGTCCCGTTGGGATTCAAGTAATAATCGAACTGATTCCAAAACATGATTGGCCAAGCATTGTTTAGCATCCAGTTTACAAGACCGGCAGTATTTTTATAGCGATTAAAACTCAATGCCTCATACTGCGCTCTTTGCAGTTCGTATTGGAAAAGTTGCGCACGAGTAATAAATTCATCGAAAGTCGTGGAGGCACCATACATACCATCGATAAACATCACATGCTGACCCAAGTTGTTGAAACTACCTCTACAAACATGATAATTCCATATGTTGTAATTTTCTGCCGAATTGTATGGCCACATATTCGCTTCGGGTAATATTCTTCTCATGGTTTCCTGAACCGGAATACTGCCGCCTCCGCCACCTTCGGAAACAAAGCCGTAAATACCTTTGGGTTCGTAGTAATACCAAGTAGGTGTTTGGCTATCGTAAGTAGCATCCATGTGCATACCGCCTACTACTCCTGTTAGCGTGGCAAGTTTAGCAGAACCATTGCTGCAGTTCGCTCCCATTTCCAACCACCGGAGATCTGCCTCGATTTCAAAATATTTTTGTTCGACATTCTGTCCGTTGAGGCCTTGATGTGCTATGCTTGGGGGATCGTCACTGCCGTTAAACCAGAGCAGCATGCAGGCGAAACGCCGGGCATTGCGCAACTGTGCATACAGGGATTCAAAAGCTACAAAACGCTCGGCTTTGGAGAATGAACCCGGTTCCTGCCAGCGGTCGCAACAGCACCAGCCTGTCATTAGCAAAATGCCGTTTTCATCCATCAGTTCTAATAAATGATTATCGAAGAATTTACCTTCGTCGCGAATCATATTCATCCCCATGTATTTGACGTATTCCACGACTGCCTCGTTGGTTTTCCGGTCGTGGCGCAAGAAAAGATCCGTAGCGCAGTAACCACCGCCTTTGAGCAATACAGGTCTGTGATTCACATATATTTGCAACATATTCGCTAAATGCGTCGTACTTATTGAATCTGCATATCCATTGGCATAAGGCGACACGTTTACTTCTTCGCTTATTTCGCGAATGCCGAAGCGATGATGCAGTTTGTCACTTGTTGTTCCGTTTATGCTAAATTCATAATCGACCGTGTAAAGAGGTTGTTCTCCCGAAAGATACGGCCACCAAAGTTGTGGATTTTCAAGATTTAATTGTGGATAATCGGCCGCTCTCAATACAATCTCTTGATTATACGCATCGGCAGGAACATTGATATTTTCTTTTGTTACGGTGGCGATGATATTTCCTTTGGGGCCTTTGATTATTGCCGTAAGTATTCCGTTAACGACAGCGTCTGTTGTAAAGTTGCTTACATCTACAAAGAAGTTCAAATGCGCTGCTGTATGGTCAACTTCCACTTTGGATGCCACAGCCGGATTGGCTAAACGGGCATTCCCGGAAGTGTGTACAAAAACTTCGCCCGTAAGTCCCATCATGGCATCGGCAGGCTGCGGATTCCAATCCACCCAGTAGTAAGTTAAGTCTTGATAATACATCGGTTTGGTAACTTTGACTTTGATATTGTTCTTGCCTTTACCTGTTGTTACTAAGCCGGTAATATCTATGTCGTAAGTACGCATAGTGCCGATGAACTGTGATTTATATTCCTCAAAATTCGTAACGCCTTTTAAAGTGCCGGCACCTTCAGAGAAGAAATCCGTTATCTCGGCATTGGGATGCAGCAGGGTAGGACCGTTTTTAAGATAATTTTCATCAGTGATGTTGATGTATTTGTTACTGACTTTTGTTCCGTTTACATAGATGTCTCCGGTATAGCTTATACCTTTAAAAGTGAGCGTTATTCTTTTACCTACTTCTTTGAGAGGAATAGTAAAATCGGTACTGTACCACCATTCATGTTCAAAATCTTCTGTTGGGATTCTCGATAAATTGTCGTTAAAGTATTCATTTATCTTGCCGTCGTTATCTGGTTCAAAAAGGTCGTTGTAAACTCCGTTATCGACTAAGTTTCCTAAAACGGTACCGGGGACTTTTACTTTTAACCAATCGGATGTGGAGAAATTTGCTTGCGCTACTACGTCGTCGGTATCTGTAATTGCTATGGCATTTAAGCTTTGCGTTACAGCAGATGTAACAGGAGCAATCTTCCATTCTTTTAATTGTAGGGAGTAAGCACCCTCTTTTTCCGGAGAACAACCGGAGAATATTGCAGCGACCATTAAAGCGGTCAAGCTGACTGCAAAACATCTTTTTAACATGGCTGGTTTAGATTTAAATTTATATATTGTTTTTCTTAATCTTCAAATTACTTCACGAACTTTAGTTTTTCTCGTTCCGGTGAGAGCATTTTCTTAGCAACACGGTTGGCATCGAGTTTGATAGGAGAACTGATAAATTCAGGGACATTATAAGAATACAACGAT
>JAIRVZ010000096.1 GCA_031253625.1 Dysgonamonadaceae bacterium | reverse complement strand
TACACCGATTGTTTTCGTTTCTGCCATAGCAGGCGTGATTGCCGGACTACTTTATACTTATTTGGTTTTATATCTTCTCGGCACGGTTTGGAAAGGTGCCACACACACCGATGGTTTTCGTGTATATCCCGATTTAACAACCATCGCCATAGGGATATCTGTCGGCATCGCTCTCTCTATGTCGTTGTTGTATATTTGGATTATTCGGGCGTTAAAAAGAACGCAGATGACGCGGATAACGCAGATTTACGCAGATAATAATTTAAAAAATCCGCGACAATCCGCGTTATCCGCGTCATCTGCGTTCAAAAAACGGAGACTGACATGGGCTTCGATATTTTATAACAAAAGACAGGCATTGCTGTCGTTCATCACATTGACTTGTGGCGTGTTGATTGTCTTTTCGGTAGGACTCAATCGTCGCAGTTTTGCCGACAGTTCTCAAATCCGCATAGCCACAGGTGGTTTTTCTCTTTGGGTCGAAACTGCCGTGCCGGTTTATCACAATCTCCAAACCGAAGAAGGACGTGCTAAATTAGCATTGACCGATTTACCCAAAGATGCGCAGGTCATACAGCTTTTGAAATACAGTGCCGATGATGCGAGTTGTCTTAATTTGAATAAAGTCGTAACTCCGAATGTGTTGGGTATAGATATGGCCGAATTGAAAAACATTGAATTCAAAACTGCCGAAAATTCCGTATATCCCGCATTAGTTGACGAAACCGTTTTGCAGTGGAGTCTGAGCAAAAAATTAGGCGACACCATTTTCTACACGGGAGAAAAAGGCGACACCATTCCCATCGTTTTAGCCGGAACACTTCCAAATTCCATTTTTCAAGGCTCTATATTGATTGATAAAGCCTTGTTTTCGGAAATCTGGAGCGAAATTTCAGGCAGCGAAATTATGTTGATTAAAGTACCCGATGACAAAATCAGTGAAACAAAAATGCTAATTTCGCAAGCATTGAATAATTACGGAGTACGGGTAATGACTACCGGAGAACGCTTGCAACTGTTTTACAGCGTTACTGATACTTACCTCACTATTTTTCTGACTTTGGGAGGATTGGGCTTGCTGCTCGGAATTTTCAGTTTCATCATTGTTGTTCGAAAAAACATCATCGCCCGCAGAAAAGAAGTAATGCTATACCGCTCATTAGGATTTGATGAAAAACGGATATTCAGTTTGCTTTACAAAGAAAACATTATCATACCGCTTTGTGCTATCGCGACAGGAACATTGGGTTCTTTGCTGGGCGTAATCATGGGATTTGGCAATGTGAGCGTTGGCATTTGGTTGTTTGCTCTTGCCTTCTTAATTCTTCTTGTTTTTTGCGTGATTTGGTTTGTGAAAAGTTCGGTAAGAAGTTATTTGAAACAAGTAGATAATATGCAAAACTAAAAGCCTAACAATCCTTTGGTTACATAATATCTGAATTCCAATAATTTTTTTCCTTTGCTCATTTTCCCTTTTATTAAAAACGAGCAAAACAAAACTATCGAGGCTGCCCATTTTATCTTTTCTTGAATTAATCGCTTGATAAAAAACATGTTGGAGACAGATAAAGTGCGGATGCGCTCACTGACTCCAATCGAATAAGTAAGTTTCTTAAAATGGGATTCTGTTAGCTTTTGAGCAGGTATATAATGATAAATTCCTGCTTTGGGAACATACCACACTTTTTTCTTGACGGCAAAAAGGCGGGAAAAAAAGTCTTTTTCTTCCGCACCAATCAAACCGTTTCCTTTTCTTCCTAATTCGACATTGAACAAGCCGAATTTCTCAAAAACTTCGGCACGATAACAAGCATTGCCTCCTCCGGGAAACTGACCATGCTTAAACGGAATAGTTTTTTCTCCCTTATATAAATAAGCGGTTAATAACACTTCCGTATAATACGATAACCATTGGGGAGGTTCGGTTTCGTAATGAGGAATAATCGGACCTCCCGCCACCCATTCGGCCGGATATTTTTCGAAAAAATCATCGTATGCTTTCAAATAATCCGGAAAAACTGTCGCGTCGTCATCCACATAAACGAGCAATTCTCCCCGGCTTTCTCGAATACCTCGATTGCGGGCGTATGATAATCCTTGTTGACTTTCAACACAATAAGTAAAAGAAATATCGGGATATTTTTCCTTAAAGATATTACATAATTCTTCTGTCGAATCAGTAGAATTATTATTTATCAAAACAATTTCATACTTATCACGCGGATAATTTTGCAAGGCAATACTTTCCATTGCTTTGTAAATGTACTTCTCTCGATTGTAAGTACAGAAGATGACTGAAAATCTAAACGGATTATCCATTGCGGGTAGGGTATGTTGTTAGTGTTTAAATATCAGTTGCCAATGCCCAACATCTCGCCATTGGTCAAATTTCCATCCAATTTCTTTCATATGCGATATTTGCTTAAATCCGAATTTTTCGTGCAGACGAACGCTGCTTTCATTCGGAATACAAATACCTGCAATCAATACATGAGTTGTTTTTTTGTCTATATGTTTTAATAAATGCTCAAACAGTTGCGTGCCATACCCTTTACCAATTTCATCTTTGTCTAAATAAATACTTTCTTCTACTGTACTTTTGTATGCAAAACGATTATTCCAACGATGTGTGTAATAATAACCAATAATTTTACTGTCAATCTCTCCGATATAAAACGAATACCCCGCACTAATTGTCTCATTCATCCGTTGTTTCATTTCGGTTTCTGAGACAGGCATTGTTTCAAATGATATCGTTGTGTTCTCAATGTAATAATTGTAAATGTTGCAAATAGCACAAACATCGTCTAATGTTGCTTTTCTTATGTTCATATATTTATTTAGCAAAAATATTCTGTTTATCAGATTTGTTCTTGTTTTTTCAAGTATATATTGTAAGCATAATAGTAAGCATCTGATATTTCTTTCCCTACTAATCCGTCAGATTTTAATGTTTCAAATATTGTTTCTCTTCCCATTCCTTGTTCAATCAACTCTGTTGCTCTTTGTATATGTTCTGACGGTGTTGAATTCGGTATATTTACATTCACTTCTTCTTCCTCAGTTTGATTTTGCCCGTTGGTTGCCAATCTGTAAATACTAATAGAAAGAAAAACAAACCCGACTATAACTAATGCTCCGCTACTATTTGTTCCTCTCAGCACCAAACCGCCGCTTAGACCTCCAATAATAAAAATAATACTAATAATAAGATTAAAAATTGCTCTTCCCATGATAAAGTGATTTATATTATTTAACTTTCAATTTTTGACTATGCTTTTTGTCGACTTTTTACAGTACGTTTTCAGCATCATTTTCACTATCTACTTTTGGTTCTTCATCGCTAATTTCAGTCAATAGTGGTTCTACTTTCGAGTAATCCTTGATGATTTTAATCGTTATAAGAGCAAGCGGAATTCCTAATATGCTCAAAATCATTTGTGCAGCAGTTGTTATTATAAGATTGTCTATGGTATCAGCACTTTTGAGGGAAAATCTAAAAACAAATTGTCCGATTATTGCTGAAATTATCCAAAGTGTCCACCACCAACCTAAGTAACTTGTAGAATAATCAATTTTTTCAGAAAGTCCTTTTCTTGTAAATAGTCTTTTTGTTTCGACATATATTTCTTTCATTATTTGATATGGTCTATATAAGTTTACTATTGGAACAAACCAACTTCCTGCCGCCCAACCTTCTGAAAATTGAAGAGTATTAACTTTTTGGTGCAAGTTAAAATACGCTCGTCTGAACCACATAATAAAAGTAACGGCAGAAATCAAATAGGCTATAAGATAAATCATGCCAAGAAGCCCTTCTCTTGTGTCATTTGCTTCTGCTGCCTCATCAGATGTAAAACCACCATTGGCTACAGTTTGAAGTAAATCATACTGCATATAACTTGAAGTAAGATTTACGATTTCTAATGCCAATACAATCCAAATCAATAAGATTGCATTTTTGGCTCGTTGTTCATTTGGTCTTAAATTTTCCATTTCTCTCTATTTTGAAAGTTTTGCCTCTACTTCCGGCTATCGGCCTCTCCATTTTTTCGCTGAGTTGTTCGCCAAACTTGCCGACAACTCGTAAATAATGCATTTAGTTTATTATTAGCTATTACGATAATGCCGTCGCAACAAATAGATAATAGAACCTAATAATAACAATACCAAAATGGCAGAGAAAACGGTAGTGATTATGCCGACTACCTTGATAGCGTCATTATCGAATACCATTTCTATCTTATGCTCTCCGGCAGGAACCACCAAAGCACGGAGCGTCCAGTTGACACGACTGATTGGCACTTGTTGCCCGTCGATATATGCTTTCCAACCATAAGGATAATAAATTTCAGAGAACACAACCAAACCTTCTTTTTGAGAAGAAGATTGATATTCAAGTTTATCGGGAGCATAATGAGTCATTTCAATTTTTGCAGTAGAATCGGGAGCAATTTGTAAATCTTTCAGGTTGGATTCAAATCTTATATCCAACACAGCTTCTGTTAAAGGCATCAAAGTATTCAAAGCCTCGATTTCTTCATCTGCATTGCTTACAAAACGATAAGTATCTACAAACCAAGCGTTTCCATAATGAAATGGGTTGTAAAGAGGAAGTTGAGAAGGATTATAAATAATGTACTTCGTATTCAACATATTCAAAGAAGTAGTTTTTTCTAACGTTTGTAATATGCTTTCTTCTGTCGGATTGTTGCTCAACGTGTTGATTATTGATCTGATTTCTCCGTTCAATCGCCTGTCGATTAAATCTTGATAACGTTGTAATTTAGCTGCATGATAACCTCCGATAGATTTATGGAAATAAGAAGTGAAGGTTTCATTGAATGGATTATTCAAATTCAACACGCGGAAAGAAAGAGCCGTGTCTGCTAAAATAGCTTCGTCGGCAACAGACTTCTTGAATGTTTGTTCTTTGAGTTTCTTAGGAGATACAAAATGATCATGATTCAAGTAACGCTTATTTACTTGCCATAAATCAAACAAACACAAAACAATCAGACCAATAATGACCAATACACCGATTTTCTTTTTATCTTTCGCTTTGATATACACATAAAGTAGGAGGGCGGCAAGTAAAACGAATATTAGCGAACGTAAAGCATCTGCTTGCAGCAAAGCTTTCCTGTCGTCGGCCAAAGCATCTAAAAACCACATAGGTAAGCCGCTTTTTATTTCCTCAACCGTCAAAAATCTCAAGAATACGCCTGGCATTATCCAAAAAATCAGACAAATTCCACCAACAATACTTACGGAATAAATAAGCGCTTTATTCATTTTTTCTTTCGAAACATTTCCGGTAAATAATTCTTTCAACGCCATAACCGACAGAATCGGGAAAATAATTCCCGGAATAACCAGCGTCATTTCGACCGTGCGGAAACGACTGTAATATGGAAAATAATAATACATGAAATCGTTGAACCAAGCAAGGTTATTTCCCCAAGCCAGCATAGTAAAAAATATAGCCGCAATCAGCAACCACCATTTCTGCTTTCCGGGAACGATAAAAAATGCAAACAGGAATAATAAACAAACAATTGCTCCAAAGTAGACGGGACCGGAAGTAAAAGGTTTTGAACCCCAATATTCACGAGCAAAAGAAAAGAATTGCCCGGCAGTATTTCCGTCGATTTGTCCTGTTTGGACTTTATTAACCAATATTTTATAAGTTCCCGAATCTTCCCCGAAATTTCGAGATACTCCTCCCATAAAATTAGGAATCAAAAAAGTAAAAGTTTCGGCTTTCCCATAACTCCATGCAAAAACATAATCCTTATCCAAACCTTTTGAGGCGGAAGTGGATTCATTACTTTCGAGAGGTGTTAATTCGGTTTTTCCACGCGTGCTTTCTTTGGCTAATTCACTGGTTTCGTATAGATTGGTGATGTTTGTTCCGACAACAAATAACATCGCCAACGCCATAATTCCGGTAGAAATACCCAAGTGTTTGAAATCTTTAGTGCGTATGCAGTATATGACAAAAGCAATAAATAGAATAAAACAGAAAATAGCGGTGTAATACGTGATTTGAAAATGATTCATAGCCACCTGCAAATACAGGCCAAACACAAAAAGCAAAAAGCCGGGAAGATACCACTTTTTGACTATTGCAGTAAAGCCCGCCAATATCAATGGTAAGTAAGCCAATGCCCATATTTTAGCCACATGGCCTGCCTCAATGATAATAAAATTATACGATGGAAATGTGATGCCGATTGCTCCGAAAATCGCCAAAGGAATGCTTGCCCCCATAACCAAAAACAAAATATAAGAGCAAATCAACATGATAAAAATGGGTCCGGATGTTTTGAAATGCAATATGTTGGCTAATCCGATTTTGATTTTTTCCATGAAATTAATTCCTTCCGAATAACCGGTTACCTGATAAGACGGCATTCCGGAAAACATGGATCCCAACCAACCCGAAGGCTCTCCGTGCTCTACCAATTCTCGTGCCATTCCATCATATTTGATGGCATCTCCTTGCGGCAATACTTGTCCGTCGAAAGCAGGAAAAAAATAGATAAACACCAAGATAAAGAAAAAAAGAATCACGCCTAAATGAGGCAAAGCTGTTTTAAGAAGAGATTTAAATTTATTCATTGCGAAAAAATCAATTAAATTATTTAGCGACAAAAATAATATATTACCGCGAATTTCCCACCTTTTTTTATACATACACAAAAAATAACTACTTTTGCTGTGAAATAATAATACAGCTTGTCGTAGTATAAAGATGAAGAATATCTTGATTGTTGAAGATGACCTTACGCTTAGTTTGATGCTAAAAACATGGCTTACGAAAAAAGGATTTGAAGTAAGAACCGTGTTGAATGTAGCCGATGCAAAGCGGGAAGCAATTGCCGCCATGCCGGATTTGGTTTTGTCGGACTTAAGACTTCCCGATGATAGCGGTATATCTTTTCTAAAATGGGTCAAAGAAATCAACGAGAATGTCATTTTTATCATGATGACCGGTTATGCGGAAATACAAACTGCCGTAGAATCAATCAAGCTTGGCGCTTTCGATTATATCGCCAAACCGCTTAATCCCGAAGAACTGCTGAAAAAAATAGAACAAGTTTCTAAAAAACAAATAGACGACAAACAACAGAAAGCCAAAACAAAAGAAACAAAGGAAGAATCTTTCGATTTTATTGTAGGAAAATCTCCCGAATACAAACGCTTATACGAATATGTAGATTTGGTAGCGCCTACCAAATTAGCCGTTTTGATACGGGGAGAAAGTGGTTCAGGAAAGGAACATATCGCTCAACTGATTCATGAAAAAAGCGAACGAGCCAAAGGACCATTTGTCCCGGTTGACTGTGGCGTGCTTTCAAAAGAATTGGCGGCAAGTGAATTCTTCGGACATGTAAAAGGTTCATTCACAGGAGCCATCAACAATAAAACAGGCCATTTTTTGGAGGCCAACGGAGGTACCTTGTTTTTGGATGAAATAGGTAATCTTCCGACCGACATACAAATACAACTTCTTCGCGTATTGCAAGAAAAGAAAATTAAACCGGTGGGAAGTAATAATGAAATTCCTGTCGATGTAAGAATCGTTTCGGCCACGAATGAAGATTTAGACAGTGCTTTAAATGGAGGAACTTTCAGGTTGGATTTATATCATCGAATCGACGAATTCACTATTCAAATGCCAAGTTTGCAGGAATGCAAAGATGATATAGAATTGTTTGCTCATCATTTTCTGAATATTTCTAACCGCGACTTGAATAAAAATGTGATTGGTTTTACTCCTGAAACTATGGATATGCTTAAGAACTATTCATGGCCGGGCAATATTCGGGAATTGAGAAATATTATTAACCGAATGGTATTGATTGCGCAGGAAAGTCACATTACACCCGACTTGCTGCCTCCTTATGTTTTGAATGAATTTGCCTCTAAACAAACAACGGAAAATGTTCTTGAAAAAAGCAATTTGAGTTTGAAAAATATTAACGAAAAAGAGCGTATCGAAGAGGCTTTACGACAAGCAAAAAACAATAAATCGAAAGCAGCAGACTTATTGGATATCGACAGGAAAACATTGTACACTAAAATGAAACAATATAACATCGAATTTTGAAAGCGAAACGACATACCAAAGGGATAGTTATCATTGGGTTTATCATTATGATAGCCCTGTGTATGTTAGGTATTGCGTTGATATATTTCGAGTTGTTGAATTTTTCAAAATACAACGGTACATCTACCGAGCGAAAAGAATTAGTCACAGCCAATAGCCTTTTAGTTTCTCTATACAAAGTTGAAAGTGTCGGAAACTTGCTCATGACAAATGCATCTCCTAATTTTAAAATCGAATATGATTCATTGATGCGAGAAACCCATGAGCAAATAGAATTGTTGAAAAGCATTACAAACGATACGGTTGTGATGGTACACTTGGATAGCATTGCTCATTTGTTGGATCTTAAAAAAGCAAATGTTCAACGAATGGCCTCGTTGCTGGATTCGATTAACGTTGAGACCCCTAAAGAAATTGTAAAGAAAACTGTTATTTCGGGATGGGATTATGACAATCTTGAAGACATCTTGCAGCAATCGGTCAAAAGAGTCGCCAATATGGTCAGAGAGGATAGTACTTTTGTTATGACAGAAAGAAAACGTTTCGTAGATCGTGTACGAAATGTATTTGTCCCAAAAACCGATTCTTCTCTGGTCGTGTCTAAATCAAGAGAGGATAGGAAAGACTCTTTGTTAGTACCTGTTTTGATAGATACCCTTACGCAATATATACAAGAACTTTCATGGAAATATGAAGAACGACATTGGAAGCTGGCACAACAACTTACCAATAAGCAAAACCTGATATACGAAGTAAATAGAGACCTTTCGTCACAGATAAGTATTTTGCTGCATTCTTTAGAAGAAAGAAAACAGGAAACATCTATGAGTTTGTTGAAAGAAAAAGAAACTACACTTAAGCGTTCTTCAAAAATTGTTGCTATAATTGGATTTTTGGCAATTATTACCGTATTGGCTTTTCTGATAATGTCTTTAACCTCGATTACCCACAGTCAACTTTACAGAGAGCAATTGGAGGATGCAAAAAAATATTCGGAAGATTTATTAGATGCTCGTGAACGATTGATTTTTTCAATTACTCACGATATTAAAGCGCCCATCAGTTCCATTATCGGTTATATGGAATTGTTATCTAAAAATAAACTATCGAAAAAAGAAGAGTACTATGTAGAAAATATGCAGCATTCTGCCGAGCATATTTTAGAATTAGTAAGAAATCTGCTCGATTATCATTCATTGGAATCGGATAAACAGGAAATCCAAAATATGCCGTTTTATCCTGTTATTTTATTGAAAGATATTTACCGGAGTTTTGTCCCGATGGCTCAGAAATCCGGAATAAACTTACTGTATGATTGTCAGTTAAAAGAAGATCAAGGCTATGAAAGCGATCCGCTCCGGATAAGGCAAATCGTTGAAAATTTGTTATCGAATGCCATAAAATTCACAGGTTCCAAAGGGAAAGTTGTATTTTCAGCCTCTTTTGCCCCCATTGATGAAAATGTTGATTTAATACGCCTGTCGATTAAAGACACAGGCCCGGGAATAGAGAAAGAACATCAGGAGATCATATTCGATGAATTCACTCGTTTGGATTCTCGTAAGTCAACAATAGAAGGCTCCGGATTAGGGTTGCCTATTGCAAAAAAAATAGTCAATCGCTTAAACGGCACAATTTCAGTAGATTCCGAATTAGGCAAAGGAAGTAAATTCACGGTTGAAATTCCATTGAAAAAAACAGGAGAAAAACAATACGATAGCATTGCAGCATCTTCCCCTGTCTATGAAATAACTCACAACGAAGAGAAAAAAATATTATTTATTGATGATGATATTGTTCTGTTAAATCTTTATTCGGAATTACTCAAAAACGAAGGTTTTCAAATCACAATATGTCAAAATTCGTTGGATGCGTTATCGCTCATACAAACCAACCGGTTTGACTTGATATTTTCGGATATACAAATGCCCGACATGAATGGGTTTGAACTGGTGGAACGCATCAGAATGGGAACTTTTGCCGGAGCTCAAAGCGTTCCTGTTGTTGCATTATCCGGGAATTCCGATATTTCGGAGCAAAAATTCAAAGAAGCCGGTTTTTCGGCATTTATTTCCAAACCATTTACGTCAGAATCGATATTGGAAACAGTCCGCTATTTTTTCAGGGCAAAAGACTATCAATCTCCTTCACTTACCGAAAAGAAAGAAAGAGGCTTTGCTGCCTTGTTGGAATTTGCCCCTGAAGACGTTGAAGCCGGAAAAGCTATTATTCACTCATTTATCGACGAATCAAACAAAAATATGCAAATCATTACCGACGCTTTGGCCGGAAATGATTGGGAGTCTATCAAAAAAACGGCTCATAGAATGTTACCATTGATGCGAATGATTTCTGCGGAAGAACTGGTTTCTGTTCTTGTCGAATTAGAAAAAGGTTCCACCGAGCATGAGAAAATAGACCAATTGGTTCAATTAACAAAAAAACAGTTACAAGCTGCCGAAGAATTTTTGAAAACAATATAAACAAATGAGTTTTTAAGTTAGTAAGTTAGTAAGTTCGTGAGTTAAAAAACGTTCATTACCAACTTACTAACTTATCAACTTACTAACTTAAAAAAACAATGAAAGTATTAGTAGCTACAGACAAACCCTTTGCAAAAGAAGCTGTTGAAGGTATCAGAGAAGCAGTTGAAAAAGCCGGATTTGAACTGGCATTGTTGGAAAAATATACAGAAAAATCCCAATTGTTGGATGCTGTAAAAGATGCAAACGCTATCATTATTCGGAGTGACATTATAGATGCGGAAGTATTGGATGCTGCCAAAAATCTGAAAATAGTGGTTCGTGCCGGTGCCGGATACGACAACGTGGATTTGGATTCGGCTACTGCTCACAATGTGTGTGTGATGAATACTCCCGGACAAAATGCCAATGCCGTTGCAGAATTAGCATTCGGAATGATGGTTGCCGGAGTTCGCAATTTTTATGATGGCTCTTCAGGAACAGAATTGTTAGGTAAAAAATTAGGAATTCATGCTTATGGAAATGTCGGACGCAATGTTGCTCGCATAGCCAAAGGTTTTGGAATGGAAGTGTATGCTTACGACGCTTTTTGCCCAACCGATGTAATTGAAAAGGACGGTGTTAAGGCATTAAATTCGGCCGAAGAGTTATACAAAAACTGTCAGTTTGTGTCGTTACACATTCCTGCAACTGCTGAAACAAAACAGTCCATTAATCATGCTTTATTAAGTAAAATGCCTAAAGGTGCGATGTTAATCAATACTGCTCGCAAGGAAGTTATCAATGAAACCGATTTGGAAAAGACGATGGAAGAACGACTCGATTTCAAATATGTAACAGATGTCATGCCCGGTAATCACGAGAAATTGAAGGAATCGTATGCTAAAAGGTATTTTTCTACTCCTCAAAAAATGGGAGCTCAAACGGCAGAGGCCAATATTAATGCCGGAATTGCAGCCGCACACCAAATTGTCGATTTCTTAAAAAACGGAAACGAAAAATTCAGAGTGAATAAGTAAAAAGAAACGTCTAATCAAAATGTAAAGGTAATTCATTAAAAATGAAACAAAAAGAAATCATAATGTCAAATATTATAACATTAATTAATGCTTAGCCTCTTTTTTTATATAAAAATTATTATTTTTGTATATATTATTCAAAATAAAATTACTACCTTTGCGCTGTTTTAATAGGTAGGGCATTTCTTTGAAATAGCCCTTATGTTTCAATCACTTACATCGGTTATAGATAAATTAATCAAATAATTAAAAACAATTTTTCATGATGACTAAAAATCAAAAATTGATTAACTGGGTAAACCAGTGGGCAGAAGTTATGCAGCCCGACAATGTAGTATGGTGTGATGGTTCTGAAGAAGAAAACCAACGCCTGTTGGATGGTTATGTAAACGCTGGTCTTGCCGTTAAATTAAACGAGAAAAAACGTCCGGGTTCTTACTATTTCCGTTCAGACCCAAGTGACGTGGCTCGCGTAGAAAACCGCACCTTCATTTGCTCTAAAACGCAAGAAGAGGCAGGCCCGACAAACAACTGGGAAGATCCTGAAAAAATGCGTGCTACCATGTTGGCAAAATATAAAGGCTGTATGAAAGGTCGTACAATGTATGTGATTCCATTCTCTATGGGACCTATCGGCTCAAATATTGCACACATTGGAGTTGAAATTACCGACTCGGCTTATGTTGTTGTCAATATGCGCATTATGGCTCGTATCGGCAAACCGGTTTTGGATGCTTTGGGAGAAAACGGATTCTTTGTTCCATGTGTTCACTCGGTAGGAAAACCATTGGCAGCAGGTGAAGTTGATAAAACTTGGCCTTGCGCTCCAATCGAAGAAAAATATATCGTTCACTTCCCGGAAACTTACGAAATTTGGTCGTATGGTTCGGGTTACGGTGGAAATGCGCTGTTGGGCAAAAAATGTTTGGCTCTTCGTATCGCATCTAAAATGGGTAAAGACCAAGGTTGGTTGGCAGAGCACATGTTGATTTTAGGTATCACCAATCCGAAAGGAGAAAAGAAATATATCGCTGCTGCATTCCCATCGGCTTGTGGAAAAACAAACTTAGCAATGCTTGTTCCTACTATTCCGGGATGGAAAGTTGAAACAGTAGGTGATGACATCGCTTGGATGAAATATGGTGCTGACGGTCGTTTGTACGCTATCAACCCTGAAGCAGGTTTCTTCGGTGTTGCTCCGATGACTTCTTTAGAAACAAATCCAAATGCTATGCATTCGGCAGATGCAAATACAATCTTCACAAACGTAGGTTTGACACCCGACGGAGACGTGTGGTGGGAAGGTATCGGTTATGACTGTCCTGCAGGCACAATTGACTGGAAAGGAAATGTTTACGATCCTGCATCAGGTGAACCTTGCGCACATGCTAATGCTCGTTTCACTGCTCCTGCATCACAATGTCCTTGTATTGATTCTCAATGGGAAAATCCTGCAGGTGTTCCTATTTCGGCTATCTTGTTCGGAGGTCGTCGTCCTTCTACTGTGCCTTTGTGCCATGAAGCTGCAAGCTGGAACCATGGTGTATTCATGGGATCTATCGTAGGTTCGGAAGTTACGGCTGCTGCTATCGGCTTAAAAGCTGGTGTTCGTCGCGACCCATTCGCAATGTTGCCGTTCTGCGGATACAACATGGGCGATTATTTTGGTCACTGGATCGATATGGGCAAAAAATCATCTGCCGATAAATTGCCTAAATTCTTTTTTGTAAACTGGTTCCGCAAAAAAGACGGAAAATGGTTGTGGCCGGGATATGGCGAAAATAGCCGCGTATTAGCTTACATCTTCAACCGTTGCAACGGTGAAGGGGCAACAGTTGATACTGCAATCGGTAAAGTTCCTGCTGCTGGAGCAATCAATGTAGAAGGATTGAATATTACGGCAGAGGAAATGGCAAACGCTCTTGCATTCAGCACAGACGAATGGAAAGATGAAGTTGCTTTGATTGAAGAACAATATGCAATGTTTGGTTCTCATTTACCAAAAGAGCTGAGAGCAGAACTTGACGGTTTGAAATCTCGTCTTGGAATGTAGTTCCGAACGCAGAGAGGAATCTCAAGAATATACAGAAAAAAACCGGTTGGAAACAGCCGGTTTTTTTATTTGTGCGAACTGAAAATCCGGAAAAATTTGCCAACAAAAAACATTATCTAAAATAGATAATCTAAAATAGATAATCTAAAATAGATAATATCAAAAAAAGTATTATCTTTGCGAAAAATTGGCATAAAAAATGGAAGGAAAATACAATCCGTTTCTGATAAAGAGTTACGAGTCGGCAGAGTTATTCTGTGATCGTGAGAGCGAAGTGGAAAAGTTGTATCAAAATGCAAAAAACGGTATTGATACAACCTTAATTTCACCACGCAGAATGGGCAAAACAGGCTTGATATTTCGTTTTTTCGATTTTTTGAAAAAAGACAAAAATTTCAAGTCGATTTATATTGATATTTATGCTGCCCGTTCGTTATCGGATTTTATCAAACTGCTTTCGGAGGCCATTTTGAAACAGTTTCCCGAAACAACGACCATAGGACAAAAGTTTTTTAACATCATCAAAGGCTTGCGTCCACTCATTTCGTATGACAATATTTCGGGTGAGCCACAGCTGCAAATTGTTTACCAAACAGAAGGAGAAAAACAACAAACATTACAGGGTTTGCTCACTTTCCTCGACTCGCAAGAAACAAAAATTGTGCTTGCCATCGATGAATTTCAGCAAATAGCTTATTTCCCCGAAAAAAACATCGAGGCACTATTGCGTACTTACATTCAGCGACTTAGAAATGTGCAATTTGTTTTTTGCGGCAGTCGGAAAGATATGATGACCGAAATGTTTTCGTCTGCCAAACGACCTTTTTTCGCCTCTACCCAATATCTTGTGCTGGATAAAATCGACAAGAAAATTTACGCTGATTTTATTACAAAAATTTTCAGGAAAAACAACGTAGAAATTGAACAAGATGCTCTTGATTTTATTTTGGAATGGACAAAAACATATACTTTTTACACACAAAGCGTTTGCAATATGGCATTCTCGCGAGTGAATAAAAAAGTTGATTTGGAAGTGATTAAAAAATCTTGCGCAGAACTTTTGAAGAATAATGAGGCGGCATTTTTTCAATATAGAAAATTGCTCACACCGGCACAATGGGAAGTTTTGATAGCAATAGCCAAAGAAGATGAGGTTACGCAAATCACTTCCAAAAAATTTGTTGGAAAATACAATATTGGTTCGCCTGCTGATGTGCGAAGAATTACTAAAGCATTGATAGATAAGGAACTTGTGCTCGAAACGGTTACAAAAACCGAAACAATCTATCAGGTATACGATGTGTTTTTGTCGCGGTGGTTGGAGAGAGAGTATTAGTTGATAAAAGAATATAAATGATAATGAGCGAAAAATCCCTGAAAGAAAAAGCATTGAAAGGATTTGCATGGAGTAGTTTTGATAAAACACTTCAGCAGGTCATTATTATTGTCTGTGGAATTCTTCTTGCTCGCAGACTGTTTGACTACGATTATGGACTAATTGGTACGCTTTCTATTTTTACATACATGGCCAATGCACTACAAGAAGGAGGATTCACATCTGCTTTAATCAGAAAAAAAAATGCAAATGAATCCGATTATAATACTGTTTTTTACACCAATATCTTTGTTGCAGTCGTATTGTATGTCGTTCTGTTTTTTTCTGCATCATTTCTTTCTTCTTTTTATGAAGAGCCTGTCTTGAAAAACCTTTCTCGATTTATTTTCTTATCATTTGTATTTAATGCTTTGGGAATGGTTCAGTATGCTCAAATTGTAAAAAAAATTGATTATAAATCGCTGGCAAAAGTCAATCTTTTTTCTACGATTTTGTCCTACGGATTAGCTTTGTTTTTAGCATATTCGGGATATGGACCGTGGGCTGTTGCTACGCTGTTTGTAGCGACTTCCGGATTCAAAACCCTTTTTCTGTGGATTTTCAACAAATGGAAACCTAATCTTATTTTCAGCAAAGCCTCTCTTTTCGAATTGTTTGCATTCAGTTCAAAAATACTGATGAGTAGCATCTTGAATGCCATAACAAACAATATTATTCCGAGCATCGTCGGAAAATATTATTCAATTTCACAAACTGGATACTATACGCAAGCCAATCGGTGGTTCAATTCGGCTTCCGAAGTTTTGATAGGTAGCATAAGTAATGTTACATATCCTGTGCTTGTGGAAGGTGAAAGCAGATTGAAAAAAATAACCCGAAAAATAATTCGTATAATAGTCTTCATTACTTTCCCATCATTTCTGTTATTGGCATTGGTTGCTAAACCTTTTATTATTTGCCTATTAGGTGAAAAATGGATGGGTTCGGCACCCATTTTGCAAATCCTCTGCTTAGGTGGTGTCTTTTACGCTCTGAGTTTGGTGATGGGACATGTATTCAAAGTGAAAGGGATGTCAAATCTAATCTTGAGATTTGAAATTATCAAGAACATATTAATTTTGACGATAATTACCCTATGTGTTTTAATGAGAGCGAATTATCTATACATGATTGGCGGATTATCATTTGTTTTTTTTGTTACTTTCATCCTGCAATTCGCTGTTTGTCGGAAACTGATTGAATACAAGTATACGGAACTTATAAAGGATATTTTCCCCTACTTTGTAATTGCAATTATAGCCGTAGGATTGGGGTATTTATTAGTTTTTATTATTGAAAATCAATGGGTTTTGTTATTTTCTCAAGTATTTATAATTGTCGCAACTTACTTGTTTATAGCATGGTTATCCGGCTCTGTACTTATAAAAGAAATAATACAAATCATAAAAACAAGAAAATTAAATGCAGCTTAAATAAAAATATTGATAAAAACCATGAAAAAACAATTGAATGAATTTTTAGTTTCTGTGATTGTACCCATATACAATGGAGAAAAGCACTTGCTTGAGTGTATTGATTCTATCATTAATCAAACCCATAATAATATTGAAATTATTTTAGTTAATGATGGTTCTTCCGACAATTCCGGAAAAATTGCAGATGAATATGCTCAAAAAGATGACAGAATAAAAGTTATACATCAACAAAATTCCGGAGTAAGTACAACAAGAAATTCCGGAATAGACGCATCTACGGGAGATTATATATGCTTTTCGGACGCTGATGATTATTTGGAGATTGACTATGTAGAATACCTGTTAAATATTGCTGTTCAAGCCGATGCGGATATTTCTCTGACTACGGAAATGTATATGACTTATGTCGCTAAAAATCAAACAAAAGAAGACAAAATCGAAATATATTCGCCCGAAGAAGCCACTGCCGAAATTTTATATTGCAAAGTGCCCATAGGAGTATATTGCAAAATGTTTAGGCGCGATTTCCTCAATGCCAATAAGATACGATTTATTCCGGAAATATATATTGGAGAAGGGTTTAATTTTAATACCGCAGCATTTCAGCGTGCTAATAAAGTTGTTTTTGGGCATAAAAAAGTTTATTTTTATCGCAAGGATAATTCCGATAGTGCTATGACAAAATTTTCTATCGACAAATGTAATATGGCATTATATGCAATAGATAATATAAAGAAAGACTTTGTCATTAAAACAAAGAGGCTCAACACCGCGTGGGAATATGCTCGTTGGCGTACTACATACGATATGTGGCATTGGATGATTGTTGCCTCATCTGATAAAAAATATCCGGAAATACATAAAAAATATTTACACACAATAAAAACCAAAGCATATCTCTCATTATTTATTCCCATCAAATTTAGGGAAAAATTGCGCGCGATCCTTTTGGTAATTTATCCAAAATTAGTAGTTTATAGAAGAAAAAAACTATCCTCATAAATCTTGAAAAACGATGAAAAAAGTAGGCATATTAACCATGCACAAGCATAAAAATTATGGTTCTGCATTGCAAGCGTACGCAACACAATATGTGTTGGAAAAGCTTGGTGTTCAGTGCGAAATCATTGATTATATCTATCCTAACGGTTATCATGGGCAAAAGAAATCAATAAAGGCAAAATTGAAGTCGTTTTTACTCGAAATATACTCGGGTTTTGCACACAAAAAGAAAGGAAAACAGTTCAATGCTTTCTACAAAGATTATTTTAAACTGTCAAAGAATGCTTACAATAGTCCGGCGGAGATTTTAGCCAATCCTCCTGCTTACAATACTTACCTTGTGGGTAGCGACCAAGTTTGGAATGTACGTTATACGAAATGCGATAGGACATTTTTCCTCTCTTTTGCTCCCAAAGGAACTAAAAAAATCTCTTACGCATCGAGTTTTGGTAAAATAGCAGCTGACGATGATTATTTGAAACAAGCTGTCAATGACTTAAAGGATTTTTCAGCCATATCGGTACGCGAAAAAAATGCGCAAAAAATTATCAAAAATCTACTAAAAAAAGATGTTCCGACTTGCATAGACCCAACGCTATTACTGAATAAAAATGAATGGGAAAAACTTGCATCGCAATCTAAATTGAAAATAGACAAACCTTTTGCATTGGTTTATATGCTAAACTATGTATACAATCCATATCCTTATGCCAATGATTTTGTGCGAAAAGTATATGAGGAAACCGGCTTACATTTGGTTTTGCTCTTATACAGTGTTATTGAGCAACCTCGATTGGGAACTAAAGATGTAACTCATCTTCACGATGGAATCGGCCCTTGCGATTTTTTGTATTTGTTTCAAAATGCTTCGTTGGTTATAACTTCATCGTTTCATGGAACGGCATTTGCATTGAATTTCGAGAAACCTTTTTATTCCCTTATCGACAATGAAACAACATTAGACGACCGAGTATACAGTCTGATGCAAGAAGTAGGAACCGAAAATCGAGCAGTAAAACTAAATTCTCCAATATTGAATATTTCTACAGAAATGGATTATACACTGATTTCAAAAAAAATCGAGGAGAAACGACTTTTTGCAAAAAAATATTTAAAAGAAAATATTTAAAAATGAGCTTATCAATTAAACAGTTTCAGTTTCTACA
This sequence comes from Dysgonamonadaceae bacterium, assembly GCA_031253625.1. GTDB lineage: Bacteria > Bacteroidota > Bacteroidia > Bacteroidales > Azobacteroidaceae > JAIRVZ01. The sequence continues at coordinate 39,505 of JAIRVZ010000096.1, read as the reverse complement.
ATTTTGGAAAGAAACTGATGAAAGAAATGAATGGACTATTCGACAACTAAAGAGCTTGCCAAACGGATATAAATTATTAGATGCCGGAGCAGGAGAATGTCGATTAAAACCTTATTGCAATCATTTGGAATATGTTGCGCAAGATTTTTGTCAATATGATGGCATTGGAGATACTTGTTCCTTACAACAAGGTAAACTGCGCGACCATTCGCGGATAGACATTGTTTCTGACATCACAAATATTCCAGTTGTTGCAGAAAGCTTTGATGCTGTTATTTGCACTGAAGTATTAGAGCATTTGCCAAATCCTATTGCTGCTATTCACGAACTTGACCGAGTATTGAAACACGGTGGTACAATGATATTGACCGCTCCTTTTGCAAGTTCTACACATCAATCTCCCTATCATTTTTGCTCAGGTTTTAATAAGTATTTTTACGAAAGTGTACTTGCTGAAAAATTTGACATAGAACAGTTGCTACCGTATGGTAATTGGTTTGAAAACACAGCACTTGAAGTAGGTATGATAAAAGTAGCGGTTGAGAAATATACGGATAAGAAAATAAATTTGTGGGATAAAATTTTGATGGGATTGTTGATGTTGCGATTAAAGAGATACTCGAAAATTTCTGAAAATTCTGATAATTTACGATGTTTTGGTTATTTATGTGTTGCAAAAAAAAGATAATTTTATGTGTATACCTCCTGTAATTACTGTTCTGGCGCCTGCCTACAATGCCGAGGAATATATTTCAGAGGCAATTAAAAGTGTTCTTAATCAAACTTTTACCGATTTTGAACTGCTTATTATCAATGATGGTTCAACAGACAAGACGGAAGAAATAATCCTTTCTTTTGAAGATAAACGCATTCGCTATATAAAAAATGAAACAAATCTGAAATTGATTGCCACACTCAATAAAGGCATTGATTTAGCCCGTGGAAAATATATTGCCCGAATGGACGCAGATGATATTTGTCTACCAAATCGCTTTGAAAAACAGATTGATTTTTTGGAAAAACATTCCGATTACGCTTTATGTGGCTCATGGGCTTATTTGATTGATTCAAAAGGAAAGAAAACAGGGCGAATAAAATATATTGATAAAAGTAAACTCTTGAAAATTTCTCTTTTGTTTTCTTGCCCTATTGTTCATCCGAGTACGATGTTGAGAACTGATATTTTACAACAATTCAAATATAATCCCAAGGCATTGCACACCGAAGACTTTGAATTATGGTTGCGCATAATGAATGCCGGATTAAGAATTGCCAATATCCCCGATTTTTTAATCAAATACCGCTGGCACAGTACAAATATTTCAGTCGAAAACGAAACATTTCAAATCGAGAAAAAACTTGAATTGCTAAAACCATATATCGAAAATTTTATTGGTAGAGAAATTTCGAAAGAAGAGCTTGACCTACACTCGTTTTCATTTCGCTTGTATCACTTGGGTGAAAAAAAACGTATTTCAAATACCGATTTATTGGCAGAAAAAAAGTGGTTCGAATTTTTGTCGCATCAAAATAAAAAAATAAAGAAATACAACCAAAACGACTTTGATGCATTCTTGTGGAGCAGGTGGATTGTGTGTTGTATTGCCACTCGGAAAATTTTATCCATCTTTACAGCACGTTTGGAATGGTATAAGCCAAACGTAGTTTTTAATACAATTAAATTGTTGATTTATAAATAACAGACATAAAAATAAATGAAATAATTAAGCTATTTATTTAAATAAATCTTATATTTGTAGCAAGAAAACTCTACTGAAAATTTGATTAAAATTTACAAAAATGAAAAAAGCAACAATATTATTAAGTTTAGCAGTATTTCTTACTGTTTCATGTACAAAGAGAGAATTGGTATCTCAAGTTTCAAATGTGAATTTTACGCCATGTCAGCAAAGTAAACTGAGAAGTACTGAGCCTTCGGACAAAAAAGTAGATGTAGAATTTACCAATGAAGGCGTACGAATAACATACTATAATTTTGAAGTTACATGCGATTTTTCTAATGTAGATGTAACTCATACTTTCGTAAATGGATTTTTGAATATTACCCAAAAATCCTCTCCAAATCAGGCAGATTGTATATGTTATTCCGATGTATCATATACAATAGACGGTATTTCGAAAAACGAAGTAAATGTAATTTTTATCAATGGCGTACAAGTCTATTGTTATAATGACAACGGAAATGATGAAGATGATGAATCAACTGGTAATCGCAATGTTGATGCATTAAATAAGTTCGTCCAAGATAATCAGTATTCTTTTAGACTTGGTTACATATTCAACGAGTATGCAAATAAAGATTTAATAATATCGTATAAACCATACAATGGCTACTCAACCTTGCGAGGTTTTGCCATAATTCGTAATGGTGTGGTGTACAATACTACTTTTACTATACCTAGAGCTGGGGATAATGGAGCAGAGTGTATATGGAACGGAAATTATGTTACGGTAGCTATAGTCGAAAGTGGTAACGATGAATCAACAGGACTTTATGGTTTTCAGATAAATAATGAAAACTTATCTAAACCTGCTGTAAAATTGTGGCAAAATACGGATTATGGACTAAGGCATCTACAGATTTATCCATTTAGCGAAAAGGTAAACGGCAATTATTACTTTGGAGGAGAGCGTAACAACACTTACCGTTCATCCTTTAGGTGTAATATGGTTACAGGAGAAACGCTGTTTACCGATAATGCGCAAGTAAATCGTGCTTTTGCCCCCATTATTTATGTTAATGGTAACTACTATGGTGCTTGTTGTGTGGGAGATGCCGGTGATGAAAAGTTTTGTATTGCCAGTTCTCAACAGTATTACAACAATACCAACTTTAATACTCAACAATTAAGTGAGCCCAATCTGACTGCATGGTCGCCAAGTGTTTCGTTTGATTTTGGTAAAAGACGAGGCGTTGTAACTGCAAAAGTTAATGGATTACGCTATCCGGTATCTTTAAGCAGTGCGGAAATAGATATGTCTGTGCCCGCACTTCCAAATGTTCATGTATTTAAGTATAAAAATAAAAGTTATATGATGCAAAATGAATTCAAGCAACTTGTCGAAATAGGCGATATTTCATATATATTTGATGATAAATACGTTGCGTTGCCCAAATGACTCAAAAAATCAAATTCGCTGTAATAGGGCAAGGCCATATCGGAAAACGCCATGCAGAAATGGTGCGAAGAAACGAGAATTCCGAATTAGTTGCCGTTTGTGATATATTACCCAAAGAGGAATTAGGTTTAACCGACATTGAAGAGCCATTCTTTCATTCAATCGACGATTTGCTGAATTCGGGATTAGAAATAGACGTAGTCAATATTTGTACTCCCAATGGTTTTCATGCCGAACAAGCTTTAAAAGCGTTGGAAAAACGCAAACATGTAATCATTGAAAAACCTGTAGCATTGACTAAAGCAGATGCCGAAAAAATCCTGTTCAAATCGCTGGAAGTTTCCTGCCATGTGTTTTGTGTAATGCAAAATAGATACTCCCCGCCTTCTGTGTGGCTCAAAGATATTATCACAAACAAAGTATTGGGTAAGATATACACGGTTAAATTAGACTGCTTTTGGAATCGCGATGAACGTTATTACAAAAAAGGAAACTGGCATGGAGATGCTCGATTAGACGGAGGTACGCTTTTTACCCAATTCTCTCATTTCGTCGATATTATGTATTGGCTTTTTGGCGACATTGCCAATATCAATGGAAATTTTGCCGATTTTTGTCATCAGGAACTTACCGACTTTGAGGACAGTGGTTGCGTAACATTCGATTTTGTCAACGGAGGAATGGGATGCTTGAATTATTCCACAGCCGTTTGGGACACTAATCTTGAAAGCAGTATCACCATTATCGGAGAAAAAGGAACCATAAAAGTAGCCGGACAATATATGAACGAAGTCGTTTACTGCCATGTAAAAAATTACATAATGCCGGAATTAGCCCCATCAAATCCTCCGAATGATTACGGAGCATATAAAGGTTCAGCTCAAAACCACCATTATGTAATCGAAAATGCTGTTGAAACCATCCAAAATAAAGGAACCATTTCTACCAATTTATTGGAAGGTTTAAAGGTCGTCGATATTATTGAACGTATTTACGACGTGCGGGACAAACATTTTAAGAAAAAATGAGTCCCGCCACCGTAATCAAAATATCTCGTCTTAATCCTTGATGTTCGGAAGTTCTAATCCGATACCATTTTTCTTATCTACAACTTTAAGAATAAGACCCAAGATGAAGGCTGCAACACCAAGTAATGCCAACATCAACAACGGATTGGTATAATCGTACATCACCGATTTTTGTGCAACCGTCAAACTCTCATCATTGATTATGTCCTGATTGGAGGCATTCAAAATTCTACCAATCAACATTGGGAACAGCCACAAACCGATGTTCTGTATCCAGAAAATCAAAGCATAAGCCGAACCGATTACCTTGCTGTCGACCAATTTGGGCACACTTGGCCATAACGATGCGGGAACCAACGAGAAAGATGCTCCAAGAACAAGTATGGTAACAAAAGCCAAAATAAATCCACCGACAGAGGCAACTTCACCTGTTTCAGGTCGAAACATCGGTAAAAGAAAAGCAAATGTTAAATGACAAATAATTAACAGCAGCGATCCAAAAATTAGCATGGTAGCGGCCTTTCCTTTCTTATCTATATAGTTACCCAAAATCGGTGTGATCCCGACTGCTAATAATGGGAAAACAGAGAAAATAGCTCCTGCAGATTTTTGTTTGTATACTAAATAACAATAGATTAGCAAAAATATAATCGAACACAACAACAAGGAAGTTTTTAGTGCTTTCTTTTTGGAAAAGTTACTTGCGAATGCTGTAATTGCCACTATTAGCATGATACCGAATGTCATTACTTGTTGACCTATTGAAGTTGTTGTACTGTCTGAAATCCCCAAATTGCACTGTAACATATTTACTGCATATTTTTGAAATGGGAAAATGGCCGAATAATACAACACGCAAAGCATCGCCACCAACCAAAAACCACTGCTTGAAAGGATTTTACCAATATCACGAATCATAAACGGGTCGTCTTTTTCTTCTGCTTCTCCTGTTTGTGCATCTAATTTTTTGTCCATAAAGAAATAGACGATAAACATGATCAAAGCAACCATCAGTAAGATTACTCCAAAAGCAACCGAACGAGAAACATCAGGTTTACCGAACATATTGGCAAATACCGGCGAGAATATCATACAGGTAGCAACACCCAAACGAGCCAAGGCCATTTCGGAACCCATGGCAAGAGCCATTTCTTTGCCTCTAAACCATTTTACGATACCGCGGGAAACGGTTATACCTGCCATTTCTACTCCGCAACCAAAAATCATAAAACCTACCGCAGCAAGTTTGGCAGAAGCCGGCATTCCCCGATAAAAGGGTGAAACACCTAATTCATCGAACAAAGGAATGTAATTCAGGTTGTTTGTAAACCATTTTTCCAATCCTGAGCCGATAAACGCTTCCGTTACTGCATGCCAATTTATAACTGCTCCGACAAGCATTACGATACCTGATAAAATGGCAGTAAAACGAACACCCATTTTATCCAAAATAATACCCGCAAAAATCAGGAAGAAAATAAAAACATTTAAAAAGGTTTCCGAACCTCCATAAGTGCCGAAAGCAACCGAGTCCCAGCCACGCGTGGATTCTAATAGGGATTTAATCGGCGAAAGTATATCCATGAAGATATACGAACAAAACATGGCAAATGCTAACAATATCAACGCAGTCCAGCGAGCAGCTGCGGATTCTCTCAATGAGGTTGTAATTTTTTCTGACATAGATTTTATTTTATAAATATTAATAACTTATTTTCAGCCGACAAATATAAGATAAAAATTGGAAAATATAATTCTCTTTTTTTCAATAAAAACAGCTTTTTGACGTTTACTATAGTAGTAAGTACGGAAAAAGTACTACTTTTGTAGTTTCAAAAAAATGACAGTTGACGATTTCTTGTAAGTCGTTGTTTTATATATTTTTATAGCATTTAAGGTATTACATTATGGATAACGGAAAAACAGCACAAAAAACTATTCAAAAAAAAGACGACTTAAATCTAAAAGAACTCATCACATTATTCACTAAAAATTGGAAATGGTTTGCATTAAGCGTATTTCTTTTTGTTTCTATGGGGGGGGTGTATATTTTAAAGAAAAACCCTGTTTTTTATGTAAATTCCTCTGTTTTATTGAAGGAAAATAATAACAAACCGGGAGCGTCAGCCGCCTTGTCGATGCTTTCTGGTCTTCCCGGACTGGGTAACTTGGGAAGTATGATGGGAGGAAGTAGCAATGTCGAAAATGAAGCAGGCGTTTTGAATACCCGTATGATGTTGAAAGAAACCATTAATGAACTCGGACTGAACATTGTATACCGGACCAAAAAAGGCTTGAGAACGGTAGATATGTATCCACAGGTTCCTTATTTCATTACAGTCGATTCTGCACAAGTAGATACTGTCGGGAATACGATTGAGTTGAAAATACGGCCAATAAAAAACAACCAATACAAAATATCTGGAAAACAGGGCGATACAAAATTTAGAGCTGTAGTTTCAGAATTTCCGGTAGTTATAAAAGAGGCTTCTATTGATATCAAAATAGACAAAAATCCGGCTTGCAAATTGAAAGAAAACCAACAGGTAAGGATAAGCATTTTCAATCCCAATGTGATGACCTATTTACTGGGCAAAAAACTGTCTGTCGAAACCACAAAAAAAACAACTATAATACGGTTAGGATTGGAAACTAGTAATGTCAGAAAAGCTCAAGACTTATTGAGTACGTTGATTGCTGTTTATAATGAAGGGGCGGAAGATGATAAAAAAATGGAGATTGCCCTCACTGCTAATTTTGTAGAAGGACGTCTTGCTCTTATTACTGAGGAATTAGAATCAGTAGAAAAAGATATCGAACGATTCAAGAAAGAAAATAATTTAACAGATATCGGATCAGCGGCTAAATTATTTTTGGCGCAAATGGGTGAAACAGAGGCTAAACGTATTGAAACTCAAATTCAAATAAATATGATTCAGTATATAGAAGATTATATCCAAAATGAGAAGAATAAAGACAAGATGATTCCTGCTGTTGGATTGGCAGACCCCGGTTTGCAAGCTATCATACTGAAATATAACGAACTTTTGATAGAAAGAAATACATTAGAAAATACATCTTCTGCCAACAACCCAACTTTACATACACTTAATACTCAGTTGGTATCCATGCGCCAAAATATCCTTGCAAACATAAGAAATGTGAGAGGTAGTTTGAACGTGATGTATCAAGATCTCAAGAGTCAAGATCAGCAAATGAATAACAGGGTTAGGAATATCCCCCGCCAGGAAAGAGAATATATTGAGTTTGCTCGACAAAGGGAAGTTAAGCAAGCATTATATCTTTTCTTATTGCAAAAAAGAGAAGAAACAACAATGGGTTTGATGTCTACTACCCCTAAATTAAAAACGATTGATGTGCCAATGCCGGGAATCGAACCCATAGCGCCTAAAAAAACAACAGTTTTAGGATTGATGATAATTTTAGGTCTTGCTTGCCCATTTGCATTTTTCTATCTGAAAAAACAGTTGAAGACCGGACTCGATTCCAAAGAAGAATCAGAGCAAACTTGTGAAACAGAAGTTATTTGAGAGAGAAAAACGGCGGGTATGGATGGGCATAAATTTTATGACAAGAAATAAATGGTTAGATTAATTTTTACAATAATAACATTATTTCTGGCATGGAAAATAATTCGAGCCGAGAGCACAGATCGATTGACATGGTATCTCATCGCTATTTTATTTTTGAGTAGTGGCGGATTAGTTATTACTGAGACTCCGTTAGTGCTGAATCCTCTTAATATTTCAACATGGGCGCTAACCTTTGCTTGCCTTGTTAAAGAACCTTTTTCGGAATGGCGGCATTTCCCTTTGAAAAAGACATTAATTTTTTCATTTATTTGCCTTCTTTTAGTCGGTTTTTTTGATGGCAGATTGCCTTTCTATTTAAAAATATACAGACCTGTATCTTACTTTGTTTACTCATTCTTCATTTGTTACCTTTCTTTTTTGTGTTTTAAAAATGAAGAAGGTTGGGAGAAAATTTCAAGGGTATTGTTCCTCTCTATGATAATAGTGTGTGCTTATGGGCTTTTTAATCATCTTGTGAAGTTCAACCATTTTAATGATATTGTTTATAGTTTCACTGATGAAGTTGATATATCCAACAGATATCAATTGAATTTGAATAGACCAAGGATTAGCTCATTCGCTTCTAATCCTATTTATTATGGGTTTTCAGTTGGATTGGTTTTTATTGTGTTTTTATATAATTATCTTAAAAAACCGGAAAAACTTATTAGTACACAATCCTTTATCATAATTGCTTCCTTGCTTTTAGTTAATCTGTATTTATCCAATTCTCGAACGGCTTATATGACATTTTTGATAGGAATAGTATGTCTACTTATGCTTTCAACCAGTTTAAGACTAAAAGTTAATTTTAAGTCTGTTGCTGTAATTTTTATCGTGGGTTTAGTTGCTATTAATATTCCGGCTGTTCGAGATCCATTAGAACAATTAACAGATATCTTTTCCTCAAACCAAAAAGTTGATGGTAGTTCTATTGAAATGAGAATGGGACAATTAGAAGGAGCTTTGAGTTTTTTTGATCATAATATCTATACGGGTAACGGATTTTATTACATTTTTGATACAATTGGTTTCAGCGCAGATCACGATTTAAATGAAGCAGATGCAGAATTATGGGGATTTGAAAGTTATCTTTTCGAATTACTTATAGAACAGGGAATTGCAGGTATCTTGGGGAGTTTAGTATTTTTCACTTCAATTGTTTATTGGTTATTCAGACAAAGAAAATATTCTTTGGAGATTAGGCAAATTGCGGCTCTTGGAATCGCAATTGTTATCTCTTTTTTGTGTTTTAGCATTGCGACAGGTACGTTATTTACTTCGTGGTATATTTCAATGTTTTTTTTAGGCATCTGTATAAAAAGGATTGTATTAATGAATGAGGCGATTCTTCCGGATGAGATTAACGAACAAGACACTATATCAATAGACAATGAATAATCTTTCCATCATTATTCCATACTATAACGGTAAAGGTTTTATTTTTAACTGTATCGACAGTATCTTAAAATCATACAATTTATCGCAAAAGAAAATCGTACTCGAAATCATTGTTATTGTCGATTCCCCGGAGGAATATATTGATAATAAAATGGATATTGCCGCTTACTATGATAATCCGGTATTTTTAAAAGTTTTTGTTAATGAACGAAATGTAGGCGTAGCTGCATCCCGTAATAAAGGACTTGAATTGAGTCAATCTAATTTTATTACTTATATCGACCAAGATGATTTGGTCAATTATAACTATTTTAGCGTTATTGAAAACCAATTATCAGATCAATATCATTGTCTCATTTACAATGGTTACCGGCATTATACCAACAACAACCGTTATTATAAATTATATTTTATAAAACCGGATTTAGATGTTAAAGCTGTTCTGAAACAAGAGTTTATATTATGGACACCCGGACTAATGATTATCAACAAATCAAAAGTTCAAATACCAACATATTTTATCGACGTATCCGATGATTTAAGAGGATGTGATGATTGGGCTGCTTTCGTTAATATGCTTTTGATGTATCCTGATGTCCGGTTTAATTATATCAAAACCCCAATTTTTGTCATCAACAAACATGCAGCAAATTTTAGTAATGATTTGGAACAAATGCTTTTATGCCAAATAGCTGTTTTGAATTATTTTAAGGGAAAAATTAAGCCTGAATTGCAAAAGATAATCAATCGAATCATTGATGTAAGAACATTTGAGGTAAAAAGATATACGGATAGTTTGTCAAGGGGAACTGTCCTTTTGAAACATACTAAAATATATTTTAAATACCTTTGTAACAAATGGATATATCTTCGCTATCCGTCTTATAAGTTAAAAAAGACGTGGTATGCTTTGTTTGAAGAAAAAAATGTCGCTAAATGAAACTTGTTTACTGCATAATTGATTGTTCTCGATCTGCCGGAATGGAACGGATAATTTCCTGTAAGGCAAATTATTTGGCGGATATATTAGGATATGATGTTTCAATTATCACAACAGATAGAGGTAATAAAAAGAACTTTTATCATTTCTCCGATAAGATTACATTCGTTGATTTGGGTATAAATTATTATGAGTTGGAGCAATATTTCTTTTTCAAGAAAATTTGGAGGCAAATTCAGAAACGAAAAATTCATTTTCGGAGATTATCCGATGTTCTTCAAAAATTGAAAGCCAATATTGTGATTTCTACTTATTCCCATGAGTTTACATTATTACCCGACATTAAAGACGGGAGTAAAAAAATAGGAGAAATTCATTTCTCCAAACATTATAACCGGATTGAAAATAAAAATAAGGAACAACCGTTGCTGAATAAAATATTCTCTCGCTTGGCAGAACAACGAAAATATTTGTATATTTCGAAATATGATAAATTTATTGTGCTAACTAAGGCCGATTTACAGAATTGGAAAAAATATCCAAATGTTGAATTCATTTACAATATTTTACCTTTCTATCCCAAAGAAACAGCTTTTTTAAATGCAAAGCGGGTTATAAGCGTAGGACGTTTGGCATTGCAAAAAGGCTATGATATGTTGGTTGAGGCTTGGGAGAAAGTATATCAGATTTATCCGGATTGGAAATTGGATATTTTTGGAGAAGGAGAAGATTATGATTTTTTATGCCAACTCATATCTTCTAAAAAATTAGAGCATGTAATAATGATTAATACCCCTACCAAGAACATAATATCAGAATATTTAAACAGTTCTATTTATGTGATGAGTTCGCGATACGAAGGATTTCCGATGGTATTGCTTGAAGATATGTCATGTGGATTGCCCTGTGTCGCTTTTAATTGCCCCGACGGACCTTTGGAAATTATCACAGACAATGAAGATGGATTTCTTGTGGGAAATGGAAATATACAGGAAATGGCAGAAAAAATTATGCTATTAATTGAGAATGAGGACCTGAGAAAAAAAATGGGAATAAAAGCTAAAGAAAATGTAAAAAGATTTTCTCCGGATATTATTATGAAAGAGTGGGATAATTTGTTTCAGCAATTAAATCTCTATCAAAATTTATCTTGATTTCAATAAAAATAATTCTTTTTTGCTAATTACCCTAAATAAGAATAAACAAGAAATATAAACTACAAACCATATACCCGTATTTAAAACAATTTGCAAAAGCAAAGAATCCATTTTTAGCTTGAAAATAAACACACACAGAAATGTAAAAAGCCCAATAATGGTTGGTACTACAAATGATTTAAAAACCTTGAAAGAATTTAAGCCTAAGATTTTATTGTTAAAATAAAAATAATAGAATGACATTTGAATGATTATGTAAACCAAATAACCGACAACAGCCGAACCTACCCCGAAAGTATTACAAAACAATATATTAATAACAATAGAAACAATACACGCTATCGCAGAGCTATATACTAACATCTTGGTCCTTCCGGTGGCAAGCACTAAACTTGCTACGGGAGAATTATATAAATATAATATAAGTGTAAAAACCCATACGGAAAGCCATAATGCCAAGTGTACATATTCAGAACCTACATACAATGTTAATAATTCCTGTGCATTCAACATGACAGGTAGACACAAAACCGAAACTAAAATGCTTGTATATTTTGTGCCTTCGTATGCCATTTTTTCTATTGCAGCTCTGTTATTACCTTGAATCGCTCTAGCCGTTTTAGGCAAGAAAATGCTGATTAACATTCCACTCAACGAGATAATAAAAAGAGGAAATACCTCTATTATACGATATTCTGACAGTATCCCAATCCCTGTAGTCGAAAACACACCCAGAATCAATGGTCGGGATTGTGTGGCAGTATATTGAAACAAACTCATTGCCAATATGGCTAATCCATATTTGAATACAATCGAAAAATCTTTCCAATAAAAAGCCGGCAATACAGAAACGATCAAGTTTCTTTTTTTACATAAAATCAAAGAGGATATAGTGACAAAAATATCTATCGAAACATATATAAGAAAATACTGTATCAAAGACCACTTAAACCAAATTGTCGCTCCAACGAGAATTAATCCCAATATACTGCGAATAGAATTTATTTGTTGAGTAAAGTCTATTTTTTCATCAGCTATCAATAGTTGGGTAAACACAAAAGTTACCCAATGGACTATACTGAAAATGGCTAAAATATACAATAAATAGCGAAACGTAACAAATTCTTCCGACGTTACCTGAAAAATACCTTCTCCCCATGTTCCTAATATGACTAAAACAATACTGTTAAGAAGACTGATTACTAAATAAAATGTGATATTGGTTTGTGCTACTCTGTGAAGTAAATCATACTTGCCGGAAACTATCCATTGCGAAAAGAATTTTACAGCACCTATATTGATTCCCATATCAAACAGTGCCATATAGGCATTTGTTGCTATTGCTAAGGTCAACAAACCATAATTTTCTTTTCCAAAATAACTCAAAAGAAAGGGTATGGTTAAAAACTTGATACCGGCATCCAATAACTTAGCAACAGTTCCCCAAGCAAATGAGCCGGTTATATATTTAACAGTTGATTTATTCCCCACGGACAATTTTTTCTAAATTTTCTTTGTTTTTTGTCAATTCTTCTTTGGACAATAACCACCATTGAGTTGCTTCCAATTTTTGTATTACACTTTCCGAAAAACGCATTCTGATTACTTTTGCCGGATTACCTGCTACAATAGAATATGCGGGAACATCTTTTGTAACAATGCTTCCGGCACCAATTATTGCACCATTTTCAATAAATTTACATCCCGGTAAAATAATTGCATCGGCTCCAATCCAAACATCGTTTCCGATAATCAGTTGAGAATAGTCAATCTGGTTTTCATCAAGAGATTTATCTCCCCATGAAGAAAGATAGGTAATTGGATGTGTTGTAAACCTGTCATAAGGATGATTTGCCCTAAGCATCTTAACTCCGGGAGCAATGGAACAATAATTTCCAATGGTAATATTGGGTCTCATATTTGACAAATCAAAACAGCCCCCATATGAACCATATCCAATAGTAATATGGTGTTCTTCGGCGTATATCTTTCTGATTGTCGGTGAATATTCGAAACCCGATTCTTTCTTAGCTAACACTCTAAGAAGGAGGGATCGTATCTTTCTATTCTTGATTCTTTTGTATAAATATAAAAACATACACTCATTTTTCTTTAAAGTAAAAAGATTGGTTTAATCGATGCGAAACAGGAGAGAATTCTTTCGTTTTTGAATAATGCCCAGCAAGAATCAAAACTACAGGTATTTCTGCGCTATCAATATTCCCAATTTTTTTAAATTCTTTTTCCCTAACAGGTTCACGAACGAACATTTTAAAACAGGAGGCTATATTTTGTGCATGCAATCCCATCAAAAAATTCATTGCAAACATTCCCCCATCTATTAATGCCTGATACCTTTCATAAGTATCTCCAAAGTAAGACTGATGAGATGTTATTACAAATAGAACCTGCGTATTATTACACCAACCTTGATCTCCCAACTGGTTTTGAATTAATCTATTTATTATTTCTTTCTCAGAATAAACATGCAGTCGGGACGATTGGCGATTACATGCCGAAGGTGTTGTTATTGCTACTTTCAAGGCATTTTCTATCTCTCCTTGAGAAATTGGCGTTTCAGAAAATTTTCTTACACTACATCTTTTTTGATAAAAATATAAGATGTCGTCAAAAGAAGTATGCAATTGAGGCATTTCTACTTCTTTTGCGCCGCCATATACTTTATTGATACTGTCCCTGTTTTTTTCAAGCAGTTCTTCTATTTGTTGCCTCACTTGAAGGTCTTTCGTAGAAAAAGAATCTTCTAAATATGCTTTAAGAATATTTATAGCAACAACGGTGGTTTCACATTGTCCATATTTCTTCAAATAATTGTTTACCATAAATACTAAACTTTTACTTTTCTCTTTTCCCCAATCTTCTTTTTTTTGCGAAAAGGAAAGCCCTTTTTCTAAAGCATGCATTGTAAGCATTATCACTGCCTCTTTTTTCTCTTTTCTTCCAGACGAAATAACCAAAGAATTTTTGACATAAAAACAAAAATCAGAAAAGAAACACCATAAGAGTTTTATAATTGTTTTAGCTTTTTTCATGAGTCACTATTTCAATTTCAAAAAATCAACCAGATGCTTTTTTAATAATTTTTTTCGTTCAGCAACTATCCCGTTCATCCTATTCTGAATAATTGCCTTTAACTCATCTTTTTTCTCAAAAGCATCTTTTATTCCACTTAGAATTTCATCGTTTGTCTGTACTTTCATATCACCCATATACGGATAGTCTAACGTATCCATAAACAGCCCGTTAAACTTACGGCTATACGCCATCGGATAAACTGGCACTCCCGATGAAAAAGCAGCAATAGTAGCGTGCATACGAGCACCTGCAAAAAAATCAAGTCCCGCAATATAATTCTTTGCTAAAACAGGCGTTAAAAATAATGGCGACAGAACTATTCTTTCATCATTGTAACTTTCAACTAAATGATAAGAAACTGCATAATCATTTTCATCATGATAACCGGAACTTACAACGTGAGGAACAAGATGTATTTTTACATTCGGAACAGATAAAAAATAATCTATAATATTGCGTATAAGAATTTTATAATCTACAACCAACCCAAATTGGTTGTCTTTCGTATATCCTCCATGCCAAAGTAATGCCGAAATGTTTAATCCCACATGGACAAATCCTTTTGAAAATCCTTTTTTACAATACGGCATATAAAATGCCATATCAATAATCTCGCCAATATTTTTTTGTGCAGTATTTTCTGTTAAGAAATCATAACTTTGTTTATCTCTTGCTAAAACAACAGCACATTTATTAATAGTTTTTATGGCTTCTTGTTTAATTCTTAAGTTATTAAAAGGCCCGATTGTTTGAGGCGAAAGCAATTGTTTTATATTCTTATTTATAAATAATTGCCTCGTAGTATTTATCATTTTAAATCGATCTATACCATAAATATCCGTATAGCTATCACCCAGTCCAATATCTAAGACATAATCAAATTGAGAATACAATCTGTATTGTTTATTGAAAACAATTTTTTTAATCAATTCTTTACACCCGGTTGATCCAAATCTTCTAACATTTGTTACCGGCACTTCTAAGTCCATTATTTTTACTGTATCTTTGTTAAATGGTTTCGATGCCGTACCAATTATAAAATATTCAAAAGAGAGATTATTTTCTTTCGAAATTTCATGTAAGATATAAAGTAATGAATATGTCAAGGCCCCAACCCCTCTATTATCACAATAGGGATTTGTCCACAAAAGAGCTATTTTCATGTAAAAAACTATTTTTTTGCAAAGTTAGTATTTTCTCTTGTAAATGAAAAAGCAAATATAAAATCTTTGCTCTTTTGAAAAATTTATTAGTCAAGAAATAAGAAAAAACCTTACCTTTGCAGGCAAATGATAAATGTTGACAGAAAAAATAAAACCATCACAATTATCGCCTGCTATTTTGGCCACAAAATGGGACTGGGTGTATATATGGAAAATCTATTTGAATACCTCTTGCCTCATTTGATTTCTTCCGGATATCATGTCAATCTCATTACCAATAAGACAATTAAAGAGCAAATAAAAATAGATACACAAATTGACATTATTCATACCAAATGGCTTGACAGAATTTTATACTCCAAATTATATTTGTTATTTATTTTGCCATTCTTGCCTGTAATCAAAAAATCAAAATACTTGTTTTTCCCTTTTAATCCGGTAGTCGGACCGTTTTCGAGAAATGCAATTGTTGTTATTCACGACTTAAATGAGTTTGCCATAGAGCGAAAATATGGTTTTTTGAAAACCTTATTCCGTAAGAAAATAGTCGAATGGACGTTGAAAAACTCAAAAAAAATCATCGCAATATCTCATTTTACAAAACAGCAAATTGAAACTTATTTCCCTGAAATAAAAAATGAGAATAAAATTCAAGTGATCCATAACGGAATTCATTTTGATCGGAACAGTTTACTGCTTTCCCAAGCTGCATCGCGAACTCCATATTTGTTAATCGTAGGAAGAATCGATCCTAAAGCAAAAAAGTTATATGAATCCGTAAAAATTTTCAATTCATATAAAACATATCATCCCGATTTCCGTTTGAAAATTGTAGGTACTTATAATGATTTTTGTAAAGTAGAAGCGCTTGAATTCCTTCGTTACATTGAACAGTTTGACTCCATTGATTATTTGGGTTACATTGAAGATAATGAATTGGACATTTTGTATAAAGAAGCATACGCGACTTTGTTTTTTTCTGAATTTGAGGGATTTGGATTTCCTTTATTAGAAGCATTCTATCGGGAGTGTCCGGTAATTACTAACACTGAAAATTTAGTAAATGACGAATTATCAAGCGGATTAGACATAAAAGTACATCAATCGGAGATTGAAAATGCAGAAATAGTTAATGAAAAAATAAACAGTGCCAAATATATTTCTAAAGTTCAGTTGAAAGCGGTTGCAGAAAGTTTTAGCTGGAAAAAAAGTGCTGAATTATATTATAAAGCATTCAATTATTAAACAATAAATTACAAATGAAAAAAATATTAATAACAGGCGGAGCCGGAATGATTGGTTCTAATCTTGTAAAACGCTTAGTGAAAGAAGGTAACGATGTATATGTTATTGATAATTTATGGCGTGGAAAATTAGAATATTTAAATGATGAAAAAACAGGCAAACCAATTATTGATTTAGGTACCCGCTTTTTTAATATTGATTTAGCAGAACAGGGGAAAGCAGATGAAGTTATTGCTTCAGGCATAGAATATGTGATTCATTTGGCTGATATAGTGGCTGGCATTGATTATGTATTTGGAAATCAAGGAGATATATTCCGTCAAAACAATTTAATCAATACCAATGTATTTTGTGCAGTACGAAAAGCAGGAAAAGATAAAATTAAAGGATTGATATATGTAGGTACGGCATGCAGTTTCCCATTAACACGACAAAACTCTTTAGATGTCATCCCTTTAAAAGAAGAAGAATTATTTCCCGCCATGCCGGAATCTGCGTATGGTTGGAGTAAACTGATGGGGCAATTGGAAGTTGAATTCTTGGAAAAAGAAACCGAAATACCCTGTTGCACATTAATGTTTCATAATGTTTATGGGTCACCTTGTGATTTTGGAAAACGAAGTCAAGTAATTCCGGCATTAATCTATAAGGCAATTGATCATCCTAATCAACCGTTCAACGTATGGGGCAGCGGACTGCAAGGCAGAGCATTTCTTCATGTAGATGATGTGGTTAATGCGCTGTGTTTGGCATTAGATAAAGGTTGGGGGCACGGTTGGATTCAAATCGGACCATCCGAATGTACCTCTATAAAAGAAATTGCAGAAATCATTGTAAAAATATCCGGCAAAAACATCGACATTTTCTATGACACAACCAAACCGGAAGGCGACAAAGCAAGAAGTGCCGACTTTTCAAAAGCAAAAGCTATTTTAGGTTGGGAGCCAACCGTGAAATTAGAGGAAGGATTAAAAGCTCAATACGATTGGATTGAATCCCAGTTATGATATGAATAACGACGCAATAACCTATTTTAATGTTAGATTAGAGTTTGACAAACAAAAATTTGACCAAATAATTGAAGATGCTATTCAAACCGGGAAAGCAGGTTATGTTTGCTCCGTTGAAAGTAATAATTTAACTGTTGCCAATACTAACCCCGAATTCCTGAAAATATTGAATGGAGCCTTAGTTAACAATTGTGATGGTTCTGTTTTGGCTAAAATTTTAAGTCAAATACACAAAAAGAATTTAGATTCATATATTGGGGCAGACATATTCATACAATATATCCATAAGTGCAAATATCGCCAGTTTTTCTTAGGAAACACGCTTGAAGTTTTGATGGGCTTGAAAGAAAATCTATCGAAAATAGACCCTGAGATAAAGGATATGCGATTTGAGACTTTACCATTTAGGTCTGTTGATGAGTTTGATTATGAAAGTATAGCACAAATGCTCAATGAAGACAATCCTGATATAATTTGGGTTTCCTTAGGTGCGCCGAAGCAAGAAATGTTTATGAATAAGCTACAACCTTATTTGAATCGAGGCGTCATGTTTGGTTTTGGAGCTATTCTCAATTTTAATGCAGGCGTGGGAGGAGTAAAACGTGCTCCCGAATGGATGCTGAAACACCGTTTAGAATGGTTGCACAGGGCGTTTGAACAGCCTGAGAAAAACATTCCACGATATTGGAAATTTGTTAAAAATTTACCTCGAATGATAAAAGAGGAAAAAGCTAAAATAAAGACGATTTCTAAATAAAATATAATAAAACAACATTTGCTCCGTTTCATTTTAAGTAGATTTTATATAACTTTGTCTCAAAATTTTTAAAACATGAACTTCAAATCAATCATCACTATCACTCTCGTTGCAGTACTTCTTTCAAGTTGCACTTCGTATAGAAAAATAGGGTATTTGCAAGGCGTTGAAACCCTGTCTCATGAACAATTAGAGGCGGCGAATAGATTATATGTTTCTAAAATTATGCAGGGAGATTTATTGACTATTAATGTCAATGCCACTACTCCGGGAGCTGCATTACCTTTTAATTTGCCTCTCACTCCGACGTCTACCAATGGAGTAGGAGGAATCAGTAACACCGTTGGTGTTCAAACGTATCAGGTTGATAGTGATGGATGTATCAATTTTCCTGTGTTGGGAAGGATTCATATTGCCGGTTATACCAGAAGCGAATTGGAGGGCCTGCTCAAAAATAAAATATTTCCCCAATATATCACGGAAGAACCTATTGTTACGGTTCGTTATGTGAATTTTAATGTAAGTGTTTTGGGAGAAGTTGCTCGTCCGGGACGATATGGATCTCCTTCTGAGATGGTTAGTTTATTTGATGTTTTGGCTATGGCTGGAGATTTAACTATCTTTGGTAGAAGAGATAATGTTTTATTGAAAAGGACAAACGCTGATGGGAGTAACGAATTTGTCAGATTAAATCTACAAGATAAAAACTTAGTCCTTTCTCCCTATTTTTATATGCAGCAAAACGATGTGGTTTATGTAGAGCCAAACAAGGCGAGAGGAAACAGTTCGGGCATTGGTACAGCTACAACCCTCTCTATCACTGTTGTAGGTGTTTTCCTTTCTGTTGCAAGTATTCTTGTTAGTGTACTCAAATAAAAAGAATTTAATCTACAACTTTCCAAAATATTTACAATAAGAAGTTAAACCGCATTTCTCACAGTGCGGTTTTCTTGCTGTACATACATAGCGACCATGTAAAATCAACCAATGATGCGCTTTAGATAATAGTTCGGAAGGAATATTTTTGACTAATTCTTTTTCTGTTTCCAATGGTGTTTTTGAATTATTGGTCAGTCCAATCCGGTTGGAAACCCTGAAAACATGCGTGTCTACAGGCATGGCCGGTACTCCGAATGCAACCGAAACAACCACATTGGCCGTTTTTTTTCCGACTCCCGGAAGTTTCATCAAATCAACGACATTCGACGGAACTTGTCCGCCAAAATCACTGACCAACATTTTTGCCATACCAACTAAATGTGATGCTTTGTTGTTGGGATAAGAAACACTTTTGATGTATCCATAAACGACATCTCGGTTAGATGCAGCCATAACTTCAGATGTAGGAAAGGCTTCAAAAAGAGCAGGCGTTATCATATTTACTCTCTTATCAGTACATTGAGCGGAAAGTATCACAGCAATCAACAGTTGAAAAGGAGTCATATAATGCAATTCGGTTTCGGCAACCGGCATGTTCTTTTCAAACCAATTAATAACACCGCTGTATCGCTCTTTTTTTGTCATAAATTAATACGCTGATTCAAACTGCTTTAAGAACCTCACATCATTTTCCGAGAACATTCGCAGGTCTTTTACCCGATATTTCAGGTTGGTAATACGTTCGATACCCATTCCGAGTGCATATCCCGAATAAATTTTGCTGTCGATTCCGCAATTTTCTAATACGTTGGGGTCGACCATGCCACAACCAAGAATTTCAACCCATCCGGTATGTTTGCAGAACGGACAACCTTTTCCTCCGCAGAGATTGCAACTGATGTCCATTTCGGCACTTGGTTCTGTGAATGGGAAATAAGACGGGCGCAAACGTATTTTAGTTTCCTGTCCGAATAATTCTTTGGCAACAAACATCAGGGTTTGGCGCAAATCGGCAAACGAAACATTTTTATCTACATACAAAGCCTCCACTTGATGAAAGAAACAATGGGCGCGGTAAGAAATAGCTTCATTCCGGTATACTCGTCCCGGACAAATAATACGGATAGGCGGTTGAGTTTTTTCCATCACCCGCGTTTGAACCGATGAAGTATGCGTGCGCAGTAAAACATCTATGCCTTGTTGTATGAAAAACGTGTCCTGCATATCTCGTGCAGGATGGTCTTCTGCAAAATTCAATGAAGTAAATACATGCCAGTCATCTTCAATTTCAGGACCTTCTGCAATGCTGAATCCCAAACGGCCGAATATGTCACAAAGTTCTTTCTTAACAATAGATAAAGGATGACGGGCTCCGACATGATAAGGATAGGAGGTGCGGGTTAAATCAATCGAATTATCGTTTCCAGAGATGCTTTCAAAACTCTCTTTCAGTTCATTTATTTTGTCTTGAACTTTGTTTTTGAGTTCGTTAAGCCTCATTCCGATTTCTTTCTTTTCTTCTGCTGCCACGTTGCGGAAATCGTTCATTAAAGAAGAAATCTCTCCTTTTTTACTTAAATATTTTATACGCAACGCCTCTAATTCGTCTTTTGTTTGTGCCTTCAGAGAATCAATCTCTGCCGATAATTCTTTGATTTTGTTAATCATAATATCCTTTTGCTTTATTGAAGTCGCAAATTTACAAAAAAATGTTTATCGGCCTTATAACTTTATTGGTAATCCATTATAAAAATCAAGAATTTTGCTCCTAAAAATAAAATCGTATTTGGCTTGGATTTGTTCGGATACGCTTTGAATGAATCGGGTTCTTGCCTCATTGAATTCAAAAACAGATGATTTGCCGACTTGGTATCTTTCTTCCGCATATCTGAAAGATTCTTGCGATGCGGCTACTGATTTCATGGAAGAACGATATGTTTCTTGCGCGGCAATCGCATTTAGATAAGCGGTTTGGATCTCTTTGTACAAAGTCTTTTTTACATTTTCCAAAATCAACTGTTGGTTATCTACATTTAGTCTGGCTGTTCTCACTTGATTTCTTACGGCAAACCGGTTAAATATCGGGATATTTAAACTCAATCCGATGTATTCTCCTCCGTTGTTTTTAATTTGATCTCGAAAAGAAGTATTGTGGAAAGTATAAGAAACATTATCGGGAGTTGTAAAAGTTTTTCCTTCGTTCGTATAATCGTAAAAATAACTATTGCCGTAACCCAAGCCTAAACTAAGTGACGGCATATAACCCGATCGAGCGATTTTCAAGGTCTTTTTTGCACTTTCAGCTCGCAATTCCTGTTCTTTTACTTGCGGTTTGAAACCTACGGCATTGTCGTAAATGCTTTCCGGAGGAAGAATGCTTCGAATATTATCTCCGAAAACATCGCCCAACTCGGGAGATGCTATATCGAATGAAGTATGGCGTTCGAGTTCTAAACTTTGAGCTAAATCTAATAAAGAAAGCTGTAAGTTATTTTGTGCCTGTACGACGCTTACTTCATCTTTGGCTACCTGCGCCTTGATGTCGAACAGTTGAGATGCCGGCACTTTACCTACTTCAACGAGTTGTTCTGTTCTCTCAACCTGCAATTTAGAAAGGGATAATTGTTCTTCGCTTACCTTTAAGAGTTCTCTATTAAAGAGGACTTGCAAAAACAAAGATGCAATATTGAGTGCCAAATCGTCTTTGGCTTTTGCCATATTTTGTGTGGCAGCCTCCAAATCCAATTTGCTTTTTGCAATTTCATTATTGATTCTGAATCCGGTAAAAAGAGGCGTATTGCTCGATACGGATAAATTGGAGTTTGAAATTGTTTGGTTTTCATATATTCCCGAAGGAGTATTATTCGAACGTCCAAAGTTCCAGTTTTGTCCAACGCCTGCGTTTAAATTGGGTAAACGGCTCATTTTCGCGGTATTTACATCTATAGCCGCATTTTGCTTGTTCAGTTCGCGCTGACGTATGTCGATATTGTGTTCGATGGCATAATTAATACATTCTTCCAATGTCCACTTTTGGGAGTCTTGAGCATACATTCCAACACAAAACAAGCTACATACTATAAAAAATATCTTCTTCATATTCTTATTTTTTTATTTCTTAATTTTACTTCAACACAACCTAAATGTACAATGTATGTGCCAAAAATATAAAACTTTGTTTTTCAATGGGTTAAAAACAGTGATGATTTTCAAAGTGTTCGTTTTCGAACACTTTTCGTTCGCTTTCGATACAGTGTTATCTCTTCGCTCTCGGATCGATAGCATTTCCTCTTATTCTATCTTCTAAAGTCAATCCTTTTTTTACCTCGATATTGATTCCATCGGATAATCCGATTTCGATGTGAGTTTTATCGAAAGTTTGTTGCGGTCTTTCTGCCGTTACGATGTAAACAAAAGCCGAATCGTTGCTGAATTCTACGGTGCTTTCCGGAATTACGATTACGCTATCTGCTTTAGACAAAACAATTTCGGCATTGGCACTATAACCGGCACGAATGTAAACCGAATCCGGTGCATTCACTGCTGCTTTTATTTCAAAAAGTACAGCACCGCTTTCTTGGATTCCTTTGGGAGAAATATATTCCAAAATCGCATCAAATGTTTTACCTTGAATGGCTCCAATCGTTAAAATCATTGGCATTTTTTCTTTCACTCTTCCCACTTCCGTTTCATCTATATTTCCACGGAAAATAAGGTCGTTCATATTGGCAACAGAAGCAATGGTAGTTCCATCGTTGAAAGTGTTTGCTTGAATAACCGAATTACCTGCTTTCACGGGAACATCCAAAATCATACCTGTAATTGTAGAACGGATTTGCGTATTACTTAGATTGGCAAACCTTTTAGTAACCCCATTTCTGACTATATCCAAGGCATCTTTCGCATTGGTTTTTTCTTCAATCGCTCTATTGTAATCTGCTTGCGATTGGTCGAATTCCTCTTTAGCGATGACTTTATTTTCAAAGAGTTGCTTTTGTCGAGCAAATGCCTTTTCTATTTGTTCCAGAGTGATTTCAGCAATTCGCAAACGAGATTCGGCAGAATTCAATTGTCCCATTTCGGGGATAACTTTCACAGTGGCAATAATATCGCCCACTTTTACCATCTGTCCGGCCTCTTTCCATACTTCCGATACGATTCCGGAAATCTGAGGTTTAATTAAAATTTCGTCCCGGGGTTCGATCCTTCCGGTAGCGATTGTCTTGTTTTCTACATTTCCTTTATGAGGAGAAACAATCTCGTAAACAGTTATTTCCGGACGCGATTTCTTCCACAAAAAATTAAATGTGATTAAAACGATTAATCCGAGGATAACAAACAAAATAATTTTACCAACTTTCTTCATGACTTTGTATATTTATTTTTTATTCTTCCCTGATAGCATCTATTGCTTTGATTTTCAATGCTCTTGCTGCCGGCAACAGACCGGCAAGCAATCCGCTTCCCAATAATATAATGGTAGAACCAATGGCCGTGCCAAATGAAACCATCGGATCGCTTAAAAATACATTTTCCGCTTTTTGTAGCCAATAAACATCGGCCAAATGCAAACACAAAACCCCAAAACTCAATCCTAACAATCCGGCAATTGAAGTCAACACTAAACTTTCACTCATGATTTGTGTGATAATTGTTTTAGGTTTGGCTCCTAAAGCACGTCGAACGCCAATTTCTTTGGTACGCTCTTTTACCGTTACCAACATGATATTACTGACCCCAACAATTCCTGCGATTAAAGTTCCGGAGCCAACAATCCAAATTAATATGATGATTCCCAAGAATAAATAGGAAAACATATTGAATTGTTCTTCCATATTAAAGCTCCAAATAGCCTGAGTGTCGGTGGGAGAAATATCATTGTTTGCTTTCAGAATTTCTTTCATTCTTTCCTCCATTGCCTTAACCGAATGGCCGGGTTTAGCGGTGGCTGCAATCATGTGGATGACATCTCCTTGATTATTGATTTGCTGCATGGTTGTAAAAGGAATAGATACGGATTCGGAAGTTCGAGCACCCAACTGCATACCTTGTACACCTTCTGCCACACCGATAATCTGAAAATAAATGCCATTTACTCTCAGTTGCCTACCTATAGGATTCCCTCTCGTCGGGAATAAATCTTCATACACCTTTGTTCCGATAACGCAAACCTTTCTACGTTGTACAATATCAATTTCATTGATAAAACGGCCTTGTGTTAAAAACGGATTTTCAATAAACTGATAATTTGCATGCAATCCACGCACACTATAAGTTCCGGAATTGTCTCCATAAACCACATTATTAGGGAATCTTCCACCCCATAAAACAGGCGATAATACATCTAATTCGGGTATCGAGCGCTGAAGAATTTCCAAATCCCTGTTGCGCATACTCCAGTTTCGTCCTTTCTTAAATCCTTTATATGCCTCTCCGGTTGGAGCAGCTCCCATAAAACAAGAGTTAGTAGAAAATCCTTTGATTCCCTTCATCATTCCTCTTTGGAGTCCGGTTCCGGCACCCATCATGATAACCAGCATGAAGATTCCCCAAAATACACCGAAACCGGTAAGAAAACTTCTTACCTTGTTTCGGGTAATGGTTACCCATATTTCTTGAAAACGATCTAAATCAAACATATTATTCTATACTACCCCTAAATCCCCTAAAGGGGACTTTTGGCACAGTTGTATTATTTTTATTTACATTCAAACTAAGGCTTATTACTCACTAAAGTCCCCTTTAGGGGATTTAGGGGTTATTCTGCTCTCATGGCCTCTACTGCGGAAACTCTCACTGCCTTCAAGGCCGGAAAATATCCTGCAAGCACACCCGAAAGAATTAATACAAGCATAGCACTGATAGCAACACCTACATCAATTGTCGGATTCTTAAACATCCTTGTTGCCTCTTCCATTCCGGGCGATTCTAAAACCGAACTGACTAATTCGCCCAATCCTACGCCTAAAAACATACCGATATATCCAAACAATGATGTGATGAAAACAGATTCCATGATAATACTTCCCAAAATCGAGGAAGGTTTGGCTCCCAATGCTTTGCGGATACCAAATTCTCGTGTACGTTCACGAACGGTAATCAACATGATATTGCTGACACCAATGATTCCGGCAATCAAAGTTCCAACTCCAATGATCCAAATAAATGCTGTTATCCCATTAAAAATACCAAGAAACTCAAGATAGTTTTGCAGCTGGTTCCAAATACCGATAGGCCTTTCATCCTTAGGGTCGAAAAAATGCAGGACGGAAAGTTTTCCTCTGAACGATTCTTCAAACGCTTTATTTTCTTCTTTTGAAGTTAATCCTTTCAGCGTAAATGCGATGTTATCGTAACCATATCCTTCGCGATACAACAATTGAGCCGTCGAAACGGGAATATATGCCTGCGCCCCATCTCTCCAAGAACTTTCTTCGTAAACGCCTATTACACGATAACCTAAGTTTCCGGCAATAAATAATTTACCGACAGGGTTTTCATCACCGAAAAGGATTTCTTTCAATCTTTGATTGATAACAGCCACTTTCCGTTTTTCTTTGATGTCCATTTCGTTGAGAAAACGACCTTGATTATCTTTGATTTTAAGTCCGCTAATGCCTTTATAATCTATGTTGATTCCCACAAAAGAACTTGACGTATTGCGAGTTCCGTAGTTCGCATTTACATCGGTAAATATCATGCCTGAAAGCTTATCCGCCTCCGGAACTTTTCCCTCGATTAATTTCAAGTCTTTGCTGTCGAGTCTTATCGGTCTGTTATCCGGAAAACCTTTGTAGGGCATAGATGTTGTGCGTCCCCAATATTGCACACTATTGACGGAACGATCTCCGAATCCCGACTGCATACCGTTTCTCAAACCATTGCCCGCAGCAAGGAGTACACAAAACATAAATATTCCCCACGAGATAGAAAATCCTGTAAGAAAAGTACGCATCTTGTTTTTCTTAATGGTACTGAATATTTCCGCCCAGTTGTCTATATCAAACATCCTTCTTGTACTTCTATTGATTCAATTACTCCGTCTTTCAATCTGATAATTTTATCTGTCGCATTTGCTACACTATGTTCGTGTGTAACAATAATCATTGTCATTCCTTCTTTATTGACTTCCCGCAGGATTTGTATTACCTCTTCCGATGTCTTACTGTCAAGCGCACCCGTAGGTTCATCGGCCAAAATGATTTGAGGTTTAGCTATCAAAGCGCGTGCAATCGCCACCCGTTGCTTTTGACCTCCCGAAAGTTCACTGGGTAAGTGATGAGCCCAATCTTTCAATCCCATCCGGTCTAAGTATTCTAATGCGATGTTATTTCGTTTTCTGCGACTTATTCCTTGATAGTAAAGAGGAAGGGCAACGTTTTCCACTGCATTCTTGAAGTTGATCAGGTTGAATGATTGGAAAATAAAACCTATCATCTTATTCCTTAATTCAGCAGCTTTTGTTTCGCTCAAATTTCGTATCAACAAATTGTTTAGGTAATACTCACCCGTATCGTAGGTATCTAATATGCCTAAAATGTTGAGCAATGTTGATTTTCCGGAACCTGAGGCGCCCATAATTGAAACCATCTCGCCTTGCGCGATATGTAAATCGATGCCTTTCAATACATGTAAAGCAGCACCTCCGTAGTAGGTTTTATTAACGCCTTTAAGATCTATCATTTTGAAACATCTATAATTGTAAAGAATAAGTTTGGGTAACTAACATCACCACTATCATAATAATCTTAATATCTGACAATGCAAAGATATGTGTTTATCTTAATACTATGCAATACAAGATACGTAAATTTAAATATTTTTAACTAAACAGATTGTAAAACGAATATGTGTAATTTTTATACAATTGGACGTATAGTTACTAAGATTCGGTTGCAAAAGTAAAAATATTTCTTTCCCTTTTTCTTATCTAATATGCGAACTTAATATTTATAAGATTTTTTATTTATTACCATGGCTTGGATTATCGAAATTAATCATTTTTAACTCGTTTGATTATTCTATTTATTTGCATACCTTTGTCATTCGGTTTTTGTAAAAGGAATAAAAACAATACATTGTTATAACAAAAATGAATAAAATTGTAAAAAAAGAGTATCTCTCCGAAAATGTCGTCAAGCTTGAAGTTGAAGCTCCTTTGATTGCTAAATCGAGAAAAGCAGGCCATTTTGTTATTGTAAAAGTAGGGAAACATGGCGAACGTATTCCGCTCACTATTGCCTCTGCTGATAAGGAAAAAGGTACAATTACCTTGGTTATTCAAGTGGTTGGTAAATCTTCAAAGAAAATATGCGCTTTGAATGAGGGTGAATATATTACCGATTTGGTTGGCCCGTTAGGCAAAGCAACCCATATCGAAAATTTCGGAACGGTCGTTTGTGCTTGCGGAGGCGTAGGGACTGCTCCCATGTTGCCGATAGTAGAGGCAATGAAAGCTGCTGGAAATAAAGTGATTACTGTATTAGCCGCTCGTACCAAAGAGTTGATTATTCTTGAGAAAGAAATGAGGGCGCTTTCCGACGAAGTGATTGTCATGACCGATGACGGCTCATATGGAAAAAAAGGGTTGGTAACTAACGGTGTGGAAGAAGTTATTCAACGGGAAAAAGTGGATCTTTGTGTAACCATCGGTCCGGCTATTATGATGAAATTCGTATCGCTACTCACTGCTAAATACAATGTGCCGACAGTAGCCTCTCTCAATACCATCATGGTCGATGGAACCGGAATGTGTGGAGCCTGCCGCATTACAGTCGGAGGAAAAACCAAATTTGTTTGTGTAGACGGTCCTGAATTCGATGCTCACCAAGTGGATTTCGACGAAATGTTGATGAGGCTTAGCGCATATAAAGACGTAGAATAAAAAGTTTATCAATGGCAACAACAGAATATTTAACAGCACAACGCAATCAGCCATGGCGGGAAGAATTGCGTAAACAAATGAAAAATAAAGAACGTGCGGATATTACCCGCGTTCACATGAACGAACTTAATCCTGAAATTCGTAGCCGTAATTACGAAGAAGTAAATTTGGGCTTAACCAAAGAGCAGGCTTTGCTCGAATCTAAACGTTGTTTGGATTGCCCGGATCCGACATGTATAACCGGCTGTCCGGTAGAAATAAATATACCCGGGTTCATCAAAAACATAGAAAGAGGCGAATTTCTGGAGGCCGCCAAGGTATTGAAAGAAACTTCAGCCTTACCGGCAGTATGCGGACGGGTGTGTCCTCAAGAAAAGCAATGCGAATGTAGATGTATTCATCTGAAAATGAAGAAAGAACCGGTTGCAATCGGTTATTTGGAACGTTTTGCTGCTGATTATGAACGTGAAAGCGGACAAATGTCGGTTCCGGCGGTAGCACCGGCTAACGGAATAAAAATAGCTGTTGTAGGTTCAGGTCCAGCCGGATTGTCTTTTGCCGGAGATATGGCTAAATTCGGATATGACGTAACTGTTTTCGAGGCTTTGCACGAAATCGGTGGCGTGTTGAAATACGGTATTCCCGAATTCCGTCTGCCCAATGAAATTGTTGATGTCGAAATTGATATTCTTCAAAAAATGGGCGTCAAATTCATTACCAATTGCATTATCGGAAAAACCATCAGTTATGAAGACTTACACGAAGAAGGCTTTAAGGGAATTTTTGCTGCCAGCGGAGCAGGATTGCCTAACTTTATGAATATCCCGGGCGAAAATTTGGTTGGCGTACTTTCTTCAAACGAATATTTAACCCGTGTAAATCTGATGGCAGCAGCGCAAGATTTCTCTGATACTCCGGTAGTTAAAGGTCGTAATGTGGCTGTTATCGGTGGTGGAAATACAGCCATGGACTCAGTCCGCACGGCTCGCAGATTGGGTGCTGAAAGGGCAATGATTATTTACCGTCGTTCGGAAGAAGAGATGCCCGCTCGTGTCGAAGAAGTTAAACATGCCAAGGAAGAAGGCGTTGAGTTCCTTACTTTACACAACCCGATTGAATATATCGGAGATGAAAAAGGTCGCGTAAAACAAATGCGCCTCCAAAAGATGGAATTGGGCGAACCGGATGCATCCGGTAGAAGAAAACCTGTTCCGGTCGAAGGTGCTATAGAAACTATTGATGTCGACCAAGTTATCGTAAGTGTCGGCGTTTCTCCTAATCCATTAATACCGAGCACTTTCAAAGGATTATCAGTGAGCAAATGGGGCACAATTATTGTGAACGAAGAAACCATGCAATCTGATATTTCCGATGTTTATGCCGGAGGAGATATTGTCAGAGGCGGTGCAACTGTTATTTTGGCTATGGGTGATGGACGCAAAGCTGCGGCAGCAATGCATAAACATCTGACAAAATAGTTTAATCAATCGTATCTAATATAAAAACATAAGCGACTAATTTTCTGAGAGTTAGTCGCTTTATGACCATTTTAATATTCAAACAATATTTATTGTTTGAATATTTGCCGAATCATAAATCTATCAGAGTTGGAGAATTATCCTCAATAATTACCGTTTGTATTTCAATTTTTTAGTTACAGTATCGTTTGATATTGAGCGATATTAATCTTAATATCGAACGATCTGGAATCAATAAAACTGTTTGATTGGCGAAGAGGGAGCATTTTTTAGCATAAGAAAATTTTAACTTAAAAGCCTAATTTTTAAGACTGTAAAAGATAAATATTTATATTTGCATTCTTAAATCAAAGGAATGGAAGAATTTAATGATCCTAAACCATTCATTAAATGGGCTGGGGGAAAAGATAAGTTATACAGTCAATTAGAACAGTGGTTACCCTTTAATATTACTAAAGGTGACTTTAAGAACTATTATGAGCCCTTTTTGGGGAGTGGTGCTGTTTTTTTTAATCTTGCAAAAAAAGTCTCTTTTGACAATGTTGTTTTATCAGATATAAACGAAGAGTTAATTTTGGTTTACAAGGTAGTACAAAGAGATGTATCAGAATTAATGGAATTATTAGATCAATACAAAAATAGATATTCAAAATTATCTGATATTGATAAAGAAAAATTTTATTATGATATGAGATTCTCTTATAACAATCAAAGATTTAATATAAACCATAAAAAATACTCAGAACTATGGATTTCGAGAGCTGCCCAAATGGTTTTTTTAAATAAAACTTGCTATAATGGCTTATATCGTCAAAATATGAGAGGGGAATTTAATGTCCCCTTTGGGAAAAATTATCATCCAAGTATTTATGATCAAAAAAATATAGAATTGGTTTCTAAATTGTTAAATCGAGTAGAAATTAAATCTAGTGACTTTAGTTCTATTTTAGATAATGTCCTAAACAATTCTTTCGTATATTTAGATCCACCATATAGACCTATAAGTAAAACCTCTAATTTTACGGATTACTATAAATTAGGATTTACTGAAAAAGACAATAATCGTTTGATGGAAAAATTAAATCTTTTAAATAGGCAAAATGTTAAATTTATGCTTAATAATTCATTTCCGTTGAATGATGAATATCTTAAAAAATATTATGCAAACTATTCCGTGAATTTAATTACAGCAAATCGCATGATGAGTGGTATCTCCAGTAAAAGAGGGAAAGTTTCTGAAATAGTAATTACTAATTATTAATATCATGAGTACTTCTATAAAAATTGCAATAATTAGTGATCTCCATTGTACAAGTAAAAAAGATACTGCTACAATAACACGCTTACATGGTGAATTACTTCCAAAACCAATTTCCAGAAATCCGATTGAATCAATAAAAGAAAGAATCATCTTCGAAAAATTAATAGCAGATTATTTGCTATGCTTAGGAGATGTTGCTGATAAATCTGATCCTTCTGGTTTGAGTAATGGAATAGGATATTTAAACGAAATTCAGTTACAATTAAATGCAAAAGAGTTATTCCTCGTTGCGGGAAACCATGATATTGATGTTGCGAATGCAGACCCATTTCATATGTTAAAATCTTTGGATTTGCCAGCAATAGATCCAGACTCTAAATCTTCGTACTGGAATGATCATTTTTGTATTATAGAAAAAGATGATATTGTATTATTTCTAATAAATACATGTTTTCATATTAGAACTACAGATGATCTTGCCAGTTCTCCTCCATTTAATAATGATATAATTCTTGATGATATAAATTCAAGATTAAATAATTATCAAAATATAAATAAGTTTAAATTAGTTCTATGTCATCATCACCCTGTTCAACAATCTGATTTTAATGATAAATATACTTCAAATGATCTGATTGATGGAGCAGATAGATTACTGAATATTGTAAAGGATAATGGATTTCATTTAGTGCTACATGGGCATAAGCATATTGCCAGAATTAAATATGATGATGATCTACCTATATTTTGTTCTGGTAGTTTTTCTTCTTTGGAAAATATCAATCCGTTTGACAATAAGAATACATTTCATATTATTGAATTGAAACTTGATAATCATTTATGCAAAGGAAAGATTACTACTTGGGTTTACAATTATAATTCAGGATGGAATAAATGTGAAGATCCAAATTTTTCATTCCCTGCATATACTGGCTTTGGATGCTCTTATAGGAATGTTAAACAGATTTGCGATGAAATAATTGACAAGTTCAACAATTGGTATAAAAATGAAGAACCAAATAAAATCTTGCCATTTAATGAAGTTGTGAATTTTTTTCCTGACATTGAGCATATTACCCCTAGGCAACAAGATGAATTAATGAGATATTTCAGAGATACATATGGCTTAGAAGTTTGCCCTAATATAAAAAATGGGGCAACACATATTATTAAATTAAAATTATAGAATAATATTATGGCTAAAGTACCATCAAACACAGGCTCCTTTAATGCTCGATATATGACTTTTAAACAAGTCGCTGAGTCTTTTATTAAAACAAATGATTTTGATAAAATCATAACAAATAATCATACTGTTTTAATGGGATCAAGAGGTTGTGGAAAAACGACATTGCTTAAGATGCTTCATCCGGATGCAATAAGAGATTGGGAAATGTTTAATTCCAAGTCTTTATTTGAGGAGATCCCATTCTATGGTGTATATATTCCTGCAGATAAACAATGGAGTAAACAAATTGAAGTCTTTGAAGGAAATTTCAAAAATGAGACAAGGTTTGTTAACTCAGTTTCAAAGGGATTAATTAATTTGAATGTACTAATAGCCCTCTGTGATACATTTAGATCATTAATACAAATTGGAGTTGATCATAATTTGAAAGAACATGAAATTTCTTTAGCTACAGAATTAATTGATCTATGGAACATACCTAAACCTATAGCTCCAGATTTATATTCTATTACTCAACGATTTTATTTATATGTTAATGATTTGAATGTGACTATTCAAAAAGCAGATGCCAATAAAAAATTAGATGAATTTTGCTATTGGGACTTTGTTGATAAAATAGGGATTGCAATAAATGCTTTCGAAGAACGCTTTAAAGGATTTGATTTCTTTAATAAAAAACCGTTTAAATGGGCTCTATGTTTTGATGAATTGGAAATTGCTCCTAAATGGTTGTTCTCCGAATTGATAAATGGAAATTTGAGAAGTAGGAATCAGAAAATTTTGTTTAAGTTGACAACAATCCCAACTGTTTCCAGCGAAAAAGAAACAGATCAGTTTTCTTCTAGAAACTTAGATGATTACGAAATTGTTAAAATGTGGGTTTACGATTCCCGTTCTCAAACAAATTGGAGAAGTTTTTGTGAGAACTACTTACAAAAAGTTTTATACAATAAATTTAACAAAAATGTATCTCCCAAATCTGTTTTTGGAGAACATAATTATAACAAAGCACTTAAAGCTTCTTCTCCTCCTGTTTTTGCAAAATTCATTAAGACTAAAGAAGATTCAGAGTTTGATAAAGACTGTATTATGTGGTATGTCATGAAGGAACTAGCTCAGATTGATAAATCATTTTATGAATATCTGATGAGAAAGGGTGTAAATCCTTTAGATCCCATTCCAACTAAGAAGGGGCAGATTGACCAAGTTCATAGAAAAATAAAACCTATTGTTTTATACAGATATTATTTTAAAAAGATTGATAATCAAAAACGAACTAGGAAGGTTGTATCCTTCAATCATGGTAAAGATTATATTTATGATATGGCAGATGGTAATCCAAGAGCTTTTGTTAATCTTATTAATAGCTTTTTGCCGGAAATCACATTAAACAATAGCGGAGAAGCTAAGATGATGCCTATAAATAGACAGGCAACTATTATTAATGATTTTTGTGTCAAATATTTTTATCCTCGCGTAGCATATTATGCAGAAAGTGTTGTTCTCTATAATAAGAAAAAAATTATTACTCTTGAAAATATTATAAATAAAATTGGAGAATATTTTAGAGAGCAATACATTGGAGCTGATTTTCGCCCAGAACCTTATAGCCTTATTAGATTTGATAATAAGTGCCCAAAAGAAATAGAAAAACTTTTCAATAAAGGGTTGGAAGCTGGAGGTGTTTTAATTGTTGAAGATGAAATTAAAGGAGTTAGGAAGGGAACTAAAATATATCGGTTATCATATTCATTGTACTCATATTACAATCTTCCTCAACGAACATATGCTATTAAAGACTTGAGTGCAATACTAGACACTTTGTTAGAAGATGAAATGACTGATGACATACAATTATCTTTAAATTTTTAGAAACCATGGAATTATATTCATTTAATCAAATTAATATAATCAATAGGAGTAATCAGTATGATGTATTTATTGCGTCAACAGGATATGAAATAAGAGCATCTTTTCTTGCAAAACAAGAGATAAAAGCTAATAGAAAGATTGTTTTAGCTTTTGAAGATAATAAAGATCACCCTAATCGAATGTTGAATGATTCAATATTTGAAAAATACAATTTTGAATTTATAAAAATAAGTGGATCTGACGACGATGAGATTTTATCTTTATTTAAATCAATAGTCTTGGATCATCCATATTCAGAATTGTCTATACTGGTTGATTATTCCTCCATGACAAGAATATGGTATGGTGCAATAATATATTATTTAAGTCACTTACAGATAGAAAATAAGAAAATTCGGATTTATTTCTCTTATAGTGTTTCAGAGTTCACTCCACCTCCCCAAATAGAGTCAGAAACTTTTAACTTTTATCCGATAAATTCATTTTGTCATTTATCTTTGCCTACTAAACCTACAGCATTAATTGCAGGTTTAGGTTATGAAAAGAAACGAGTTTTTGGTTTAAGAGAATATTTTGACGCAGAGGCCTTATTTCTTTTTTATACAGATAAAAATTCATTTACTGAATATGTCTTAGAAAAGAACAAAGAAGTTATTGAGAGTGTTAAGGAAACTCATATTTTCCCATATACTTTAACAGATGTTACTTATACAAAGATGCTGTTACAAGATTTATGTGAAGAGTTAAAAAATCGCTTCCGAATCATTATTGCACCATGTGGTCCTAAACCATTCACTTTACTGAGTTTTATAATAGCAAGTAATATTCCTAATATAGATGTTTGGAGAATTAGTGCAAGTGATAATGACAACCTTATTTCAGAAAGAAAAGAGAATGGAGAAATAATCACAATAGAATTAGTTTATGAGGGTTCTACTAATAACCCGAGTTAGTCCTATTTATGGTACAAATCCGTGGTGCCAATTAAAAGCAGCTAAGATTTTACTCTATTGTCAGAAATATTGGTTTTTTAGATAAAGTTCTCTTTTTCTATTACTCGCAAAATTTTCCTAAGTCAAAATGTTACCGAAAATGCTACTTTTAAGGCGACATTGTCTTTCCAATCGGGAAAACGGTAATAGCCATGACGGTAAAAACCACCGAAACCTAAATTGAAAGTAGCAAAATTGAACAGAGGTAAAGGTATCCGCACGATGTTTTTGATAATCAAACCACCTTCTAAATAAATGCGGTCGGCCTGTTGGAAATCAATGACGTGATTTTCGGGATGGCTTAATTTTCCCCAACCGGCATTGTAGGCAACTACAAGTTCGGGACTGAAGTGCCTGGTTTTCAACAACAATGTGCCAAAATTGTGAGAATAAAAGGCATGAACATAACGGTCGGACAAAAATTCGTAAGGCAGCAAGGTTTGAAACGTATTCGGAATCAACAACGAAATCAGGCGATCGCGACTGCCTTCACCGGTAAATAGCAAACCATAAGGCAAATCGCGGTCGATATAACCGCCTGCCAATCGTAAATTCGACTGTCCGATGCGTCCGTTATAGGCTTGAATATCAACAGTGGTTTCTAACTTATTGTAAATCGGACTTGTTGTTCGCAGCCAATCAATTCCTCGTGTATAGCTCACGCTGAATACCGGATTTCCGGTTACCAGCATCATGCGCTCCTTGCCCAGTGTGCTGTATGTTTCTTTTACAGCATAACGCAATGAGAAACTCAGGTCGTCGGCTGCATAATCCGACAGAGGCTTACCTTGATAGGTGTAATCATATAGCGGTGTCATGTTTTTCGACGAAATGGATGCTTGCAACTGCAATGAACGGAAAGGCTGATAGTTGCCTTCGATTTTATGTTCGGCTACCCGGTCGAAACGGTAGGCTATCAAGTTGCGCCAATAATTAGAATTCCATTCATACGAATTGCTTGATAGGTTTTTTCCCGCTTCCTTCAACGTATTTTGGTAAAGGTATTTCAATTTCAAGTCGTGTGATTTTTGAAGTGTCCATTCTATTTCTCCACCGTATTTCCATTCTTTGTCGCGTGTGCCATAACCAACATAACCTCCTATCGACAGATGTTTCAACCAACGTTCATTGGTATAAAGCCCTAGACCTATGCGCGTATTTTCGTAACGATTTTGACTGATTATTCGCCCTAAATCAATATCAATTTTACCGACCGGTATTTTGTAATCCGGCAATTTCGTCATCAGGTTAAGAAAAAAATCAAGACTCATACCGGATTGGCGCATTTCGGTTAACACACTGTCGGTTTCTTGATAGAAAGCTGTTTCTCGCGGTGTCATCGGTACAGGGCGTAAATAGTCGAAACGCAAGCGGTTGTATTCGATGCTGTCTTCGTCTAAATAGAGTTGTTCGAGCCGGTTAGGTAATTTTTGGTCGACCGTATATTTTACGTCGCTGATATGGGAAACCAGCGAAAAGACCGGACGAACCGTCATGCCTTTTTTTATAGGGAAAAGAATTTCACCCAACCTGACTATTTGCTCCAAATCGCAAGGAAACCATTTTCCATCTACTTTTTGATATTCCTGTTTGAAATAAAAATCCATTCCTTGTTTTTCGTGCGGTTGCGCCACAACACGGGTCAGCGCATACCCGTCGGAACTGATATATAGCGTACCCTTCAATCCCCGAATATTGGTATTTTTTTTCGGATAATAGCTAATTTCAAATATTGTATCTGTTTCATTTTCATGCATATACTCGCCTTCCAATGTAAAATTATATATTCCGATACTACCGTTACTCAAAGGTGTCAGATATTCATTGCTCATGCGATCGGTCGGTTGATTGGTACCAAAAATAGGAATCGAGGCATTGTAAAACGAAATAGCTTTGTGAAACAAACTGTACATAGCTTGGCCAAAAATAGGAGTTTCTAATCCTGACGTGCGGTTAGCAATGATTTTTTCTTCATTTCGAGCACCTTGTTTACTGGCTTGCACAATGGTTTCGGAGACGTAAGCCATCGAATCATTCTCGGTTTGGTCAACGGTCATAAATGATAATTCATACACCGATTTTAAATAATTCCGATAAGTGTATTCGCTGTATTTTTCAAAATCGTTTTGAGATTTATTAGCAATTGCTTGACGAATAATATGGTGCGCAGGATTGTTTTGAGGTGTAATCAATACTTCTCCCAGTGTAATCAACTGCTCTTCCATTTCGACTCTAATCGGTTGCGACAGTTGGGCGGGTCGTGCAATGGTTTTTGGCGTATAGCCCAAACAGGTAATCTGCAAAGTTTCTACATTGCTGTCGTCAATCGTAAATTTTCCCTGTTTATTGGCAATGACTACTTTGGTTCGTCCGTCCAACATATAGCTAATCGAAACAAAAGGAATGGGTAGGCGGGTATCTTTTTCAATTACAATTCCCTGTATTTGTGCTTGTAGCGGGAGGGAAAGAAGTAATAAAACAATGAAAATCAGTGTTCTTTTTAGGTGGTCAAACTTCATGATATCGGATTTCATCAGGTACAAGTATGTGCTATCCTCATAAAACAATTGTCTGTTATCTTTTCGATAGACAGGCAATTATTTTTTGTGGTCCCACTTGGGCTTGAACCAAGGACTCCCTGATTATGAGTCAGGTGCTCTGACCAACTGAGCTATGGGACCTGCTTCTTATTTCTCTTAAAAGCGAGTGCAAAGATAAATTTTCTTATTCAAAGTACAAACTTTTGAGTGTGAAAATTTAAGATGAAATTATATGAATTCATTTTCTATACGAATGAATGCCCATTCCCTCGCAGGAAATCAATTGCAGACATGCGTTTTTTTCCAGCTTGTTGAATGGATAGTAAACGTATAAAGCCGTCTTTTGCAGCAATATCCAAATAACTTTTACCATCTGTTTTTATCGTTCCGGGTTGTAGGTTGTGAGACTCAAAATGTTTTTCCGATTCAAATATTTTCAGATTTATCTCTGTCCCTTGTGAGGTTTTGAGTATTGTCCATGCGGCAGGGTAGGGGGATAGACCACGAATAAAATCGTAAACGGATTTTACATCTTTGTTCCAGTCGATTTGGCAGGTTTCTTTGAATATTTTCGGAGCAGGTTTTAGTTCTCTGATACTATGTATCAAATCTTCCTGTGCAATCGGTTGTATGGAATTATTTAAAATATCATCTACCGTTTTAATAACTAATGATGCTCCTAAGTGCATTAGTTTGTCGTGAATAATTTCGGCATTATCGGTATCTGATATGGGAATTTTCACTTGATCTATGATTTTTCCGGTATCGATTTCATGTGTTAAAAAGAAAGTGGTGATTCCTGTTTCGGTTTCGCCGTTGATAATTGCCCAGTTTATAGGAGCGGCGCCTCTGTATTGTGGTAATAAAGATGCATGTAAATTGAAAGTCCCTAATCGAGGCATATTCCAAACGGTTTCCGGCAACATTCTGAAAGCAACTACAATCTGTAAATCAGCGTTCCATTCTTTTAGTTTTTCTAAGAAATCGGGGTCTTTTAGTTTTTCCGGTTGTAATAAAGGCAGGTTTTGAGATAACGCATATTTTTTAACAGGAGAACAAGATAGTTCGCTGTGGCTTTTTCCGATAGCTTTATCCGGCATGGTAATTACTCCAACTACATTATAACCTTCTTCGACAAGTGCTTTCAAACTTTCGACAGCGAAGTCGGGAGTTCCCATGTATACTATTCTTAACGATTTTTTATCCATAATTAGCGACTTATCTTGATGTGCGTTTTCAGTTTTTTAATTGCCCAATCGTAATGACTTGAAGTTGCAGAAACGCAGTAAGCACCCAATGTTGATGTACCTGTCCATGCAAAATATTTTTTAGCAAATAATTCATCGTTAGAAAAAGTTTCAATCAATGCCATTACATCTTTATGGCTTTCTTTGAGCATCTTTTTAGCGTCAATCAATGATGTGTTTTGATGTTTTTTCCAAAACTCAACATTCATTGTGGGATAAGTTTTCCAATTATACGGCTCCGGTAGAAATGGTTTTGTTTCGCTGTTGCGGTTGTCATTAATCCAATTCAATAATAATTGATGCCATTCGTATAAATGCACAAGCACATCACGTATATTTTTATCTCTGCCCCAATGTGCTTCTTTGCCTGCCGTTACCATTTCATTGCCAAAAGCAGCGTTTTGTTGTTCATCGCTCATAGAATCTATGAGTTTCCACAACTTGTCAAATTGCTCATTTGCTGCAATTATTAAATCAGTTTTTGTTGTTGCTCTTGCCATATATAGATTATATTTTTAGGGTTTTATTTCCCAAGTTTAGAACCATTTTGCTAGAATGTATTGATTTTCAAGATTTGTAGAATTGTCTGTAATTGTTTGTGGTTAACGTGGGGGCGGCTTCACGCAGGCGGG
>JAIRVZ010000089.1 GCA_031253625.1 Dysgonamonadaceae bacterium | reverse complement strand
GGTAGAATAGATTGTTTCATCCAATATAAACTGCTGCTTTGTAGTATCTCCCACTAAATCAGTTTGGGGTTCCAATGCCGGATGAATATAAAAATCTTCAAAATCTGTATATTGGGATTCTATAATCTGAATAGATAATCCGTTCTTACTCGGAATTGCCAAAATATCATTATAAACAGGAAGTGCAGGTTTCCCTATGTTGTCCATAAGACCAAAACCTTTAATTTTTAATAATTGAAAATTCTCATCATTTCTTTTAATATCTACTGCAATTGCTTCTTCGAAATTATATTCCAAATCAATATAATTTTGATTAGTAGAAACTGTTCGTGCCGGAATGCCTATTTTTTCTTTTACGGAAATATTTTTTGTATTGAAATTTAATACGTTGTTTTGTGCCGATAGCCAAACATTTGGGACAAGCAGTAATAATATGAATATTTTTCTCATAATATTCTACTTTTTTATGATACGACCAATATACTTTCTATCAATTAAAACCGAATACAATCCGGAAGATAAAAAAGAAACATCTATCCCCGCTTCTGTTACTATATTCTTACTCAATAGTAAATGTCCTTGCAAGTTGTATATTTCCAAATAAGCAGTTTTGTATTCTCCCAAGTTTATATAAAACACGTTTTGTATTGGATTAGGGGAAATAGTAATATTGCCGGAAATAAATGGATTATAAGTACCGTTGATATTCGACAAATCTACTTCTTTAATATCCACACTCCAATAATTACCAAATTCTGGATTTGTCAATGTCCCACCATTTATTCTACGACACATTACTTCAATAACAGCTTTTGTGTAGGCATCTCTCTTTATTTTAATAGTTGTGTGTAAAGGACAATAACAATCAAATGGCACTCCCTGAGAATACAAAATAGTTACTCTAATACTATTATCTTCTTCAATT
Source organism: Dysgonamonadaceae bacterium (assembly GCA_031253625.1). Taxonomy (GTDB): domain Bacteria; phylum Bacteroidota; class Bacteroidia; order Bacteroidales; family Azobacteroidaceae; genus JAIRVZ01. Next base: position 36,520 of record JAIRVZ010000089.1, on the reverse strand, counting down.
TCAACATATTCAACTTTTTCTACCATATAAACGTGATTCCCATTTTCATCTAAAAGAACACCGTAACCACCGCTAATCGTAGAATGTACGACAAATTCTAAGCTATCGGCAGTGATTTTTACTAATTCTATTTCGTGAATTTTGCTTACCGATTCCAAATCATCGTCAATTGAATGAGCTTGAACTATTGTTGGAAACAATAGCAAAGCTAAAATTATTATCTTTTTCATAACTTTACATTTTATTTTGTTAATATCATTCGTTTCGTGTCAACTTCTCTTCCATCGACAATCAGCGCATACAAATACATCCCGGCTGCTAATTCCGAACCGGAAATGATTTGCGAACCTTCTCCTCGCAACATAATTCGAATTTGTTTGATTTGTGTTCCTTGCAAATTGTAAATACAAAGATAAGCAGTTTTTACATCTTCCGGCAAATAATATTTTATCTCGGTAGATTGATTAAACGGATTGGGTGCATTTTGAAATAATTTGCATTGAGCCACTACCGCATCGACCATTCCGGTTGTTTCTGTTTCGTTAGTTGCAGAACGCAAAGTGGCATCTTTTTTCAATTCATTTATCTGTTCTTGTAGTCGGGCGTTTTGCTCGCTGAGTTCCTGCACGGCTTTTACTAATGGCACTACAAATTCTGCATACCGCAATCCGTAAGCACCTTTGCCGTTTTTGGGTGCATCCACTCCACTGAAATCATAACCAACACTTTGGGCGACTTTTTCTACATCCTGTGCGATAAATCCGGAATAGACTTGTTTTTCTTTATTCGCTTTCGCTTTGGCATCAATTTCCTTTTCTTCGGGAGAACGTGCCATGAGTAAAGAATCTCTTAATTCATTTATCCTCAGATCATCGGATTTCTGTAATTCATCTAAAGCATCAAGATCAAGATTATAAGTAATCGGTTGTAAATGATTGATAAAGGCAAGTCCCGGCACTTCTGTCCGGATATTTTTCTTTGCCCGACCATCAGAAATAATAGTCAGGCTGTTATATCCGAGAATACTCATTACTTTAGTATTACCGATTACTACCTGATCGCTTGTGAGAGCTTTTGCATTATAGCCAATGGCTGTAGCATTGGTTAGATTGATAGCGTTGACATCAGCAAAACTACCTATAGCGGTATTGTTGTTACCCACTGTATTGGTGTAAAGCGTATGACAACCGATGGCGGTATTAAAGCTACCCGTCGTGCTATTGAAAAGTGCAGAAAGACCACTGGCAGTATTACGACCACCTGTCGTATTGGAATAAAGTGCAAGCATACCCGTGGCGGCATTGTAGTCGCCATTCGTATTAAAACGGAGGGCACCCCAACCACTGGCAGTATTATAATTACCCTCTATATTGTAGTAAAGTGCATTATCTCCACAGGCAACATTATTGATACCTGTTGTATTAAGGCGAAGCGTACTACCACCAATGGCGGTATTTTGGTAACCAGTTGTATTGGAAAAAAGAGCTTCAAAACCGATAGCCACATTGCTACCTCCCGTTAATGGATTAAGAGCTCTGTATCCGAAAGACACATTGGAATTTGCAGAACTTCCCGTAAATCCCGCTAAAGAGTTGTTTACCTTGAAAGTAATGGGAACATTGGCGGTGTTTTTAATTTCTCCTGAAGAATTAACTTTAAGCTGCGCAGATAGATTTGCTAAAAAAGCAAAAACAATAAGTGTTGAAATGATTTTTTTCATGGCTTTTTAAGAATTAAATTAATATAATAGCGTTCAAATTTAAGTAAAAAAACAAATAAGCCTATTCTTTTCTTGTTAATATTACTTAAGTTCACACTCAATGTCATTTAATTTTAACACACAAGGTAAGGAAAATGTTAAATGAAAAAATCCCACTAATTGTTGCAATCAGCAGGATTTTTAACATTTAAGCAAATGTATTATCGGATTCTATCTGCAGAATTCACGATTTTTTCGTCATTTTTTATTCCGGAAATTGCCATGACAACTAATACGAAAGCTATCAAAGGAAATCCAAGTGCCATTTTGGGGAAGAAGGTTGCACTTTCACTCAGTTTGGATGCAATCGAATTATAGGAAAAAAATATTGATATATACAAGAGAACAATCGAAACTAATACTCCATAACAAAACTTTATTTGCAGTTTGCGTTTCTTGTAAAGGAAAATCGCGATTAAAGCCAAGATGCCTGCAATTAAATCAAACCCCGTACAAACAAGTCCTGATAAAAAGCCTAAAGAAAACAAATCCACCATACAGAAAGACGACTCACCGGGCAGGAAACACATGACCGGAAAGAACGTTGTTGCCAACATTAATACAGCGGCAAAAAACAAATAAACCGTTTGTGTTCTTTGTATCATAAATCGCTATCAAATTTATCCTTGTCCTTTGCAGGATTCCGGAAGTAGATTTCGTGATCTTCGTATTCTTGAGTAGCAATGAGAGTTGATTTGGGTAATCTTTCAAAATAACGTGAAATTTCTATTTGTTCGCGATTTTCAAAAATTTCCTCTAAGCTATCATTATATGATGCAAATTCCTGCAACTTTTTTTCAAGATCATGCTTAATTTCAACACTGATTTGATTGGCTCGTTTTCCTATGATTCTCACTGTTTCATAAACATTTCCGGTTTCCTCCGAAAGTTGCATCATGTCGCGGGTAACCGTAGTGGCAGGAGCCGTCGTTTTTCTATAATCCATATTATTTAATAATTATATATTCTCTTTCAATTGTTTTTGTGCCGATTCAAATATCCTTTGTACTTGTCGGAGATATTTTCCATCAGGGAATTCGTTCTTGTATGCGTAATAATCATCAATCACATCACGAAAACGCAACTCTTTCTTTTCGTCAATACTTTGATCTGCCATCGCATATTTGGATCTGATAATGTAGAACATAAAATCTTCTTTATGGAAAGAAAAAGGATATGTTCTCAGTGCATTTTGAGCAGTTATCACAGCTGAAGTATAATTTCCTCCGGGGAACGGAGCTCCAAGCACATAGTTTCCCAAATTATAATATAAGCGAACGGCTAAAAGTTCTTTGTAAGCTAATTTCTCCTGTAATTCAAACAGAATTGCTTGTGCCTCGTCTTTTCTTTCACTTTGAGGATAATATTCAATAAATTCCTGAAATTGCTCCATCGCTTTGTAAGTACGCGTTTGATCTAAGCGAGGCTCCGGAGATTCCATATATAAACCGTAAGCAGAATAAAAACGAGCTAATTCCGTATATTGACCTTTAGGGTAAGTTTTGTAATAGGTAGTAAAATATTGCGATGCAGAAGTGTAATCTTTCATACCATAGTAACTTCGTGCCAACAGATACAAAGCCTCTTCTCCGTAGGCAGTTCCTCTAAGCATGGGATACAAATCTCCTAAAATAGTAGCAGACCGACTGAACTTTCCTTGTTCAAAATACTTCTTGGCAAAGTTATATCGATACTCTATATCCGGATTTTTAAGGACTTTAGTATACTCCGAACAAGCTGATAGAGAGAATATTACCAATAAAAAATAAATGAGTCTTAATTTCATGCTTTTTATTTTAGTGCGCAAAGTTACTAATATTTGCAGACTTGAGAAATAAAAACACTTTAAAAAACTAAAAACAATGTTAGATTTCAAAGTTTGTAAAGTTCGCTTGCCGCCAACAATTCCAATTTATTTTCAGTCAAAACTTCAATACATTTCTCAAGATTATCAGGACGAATAACCACCAAAGCTGCCTGGCCAAAAGAAAACGCATACATATATTCAATGAATATACCTGCGGTAGCTACGATACTCATTGCTTTAGCTAAAGAGCCCGGCACATTAGGACATTGCAAGCACACAACATCAGTAACGCTTACGGCAAAACGCGCCTCTCTTAATATTTCTTTAGCTTTATCCGGATCAGATACAATTATGCGCAAAATCCCGAAGTCGGAATTTTCAGCAACCGTAAATGCAGTCATATTAATGCCTGCATCGCCCAAGATATTAGCAATTTCTGTGAATCGTCCTCTCTTGTTTTCTAAAAAAATGGATAATTGTTTGATTAACATAATTAACTTTCAACTTAATTAAACTTTCGTTTATCAATCACTCTTTTTGCCTTTCCTTGGCTTCTTTCAATGCTGCGAGGTTCGACAAGTTTGATGTCCGGACCGATGCCTAAAACACTTTGCAAACGATGAGCAATCCGTTTTCTTAGATCTATCATTTTGCTCATTTCGTCTGAATAAAATTCTTCTTTTACTTCAACATGAACTTCAAACGTGTCTAAATTATTGATTCTGTCGACATACAGCATATAATGAGGTTCCAATTCGGGCATTTCGCATATAACCGATTCGACTTGCGATGGGAATACATTGACGCCGCGAATAATCAACATATCATCCGATCGACCTAAAATGCGTCCCATTCTGACGGAAGTTCTGCCGCAAGCACATTGTTCGTAATTCAGATTTGTTAAATCGCGTGTTCTGAAACGAATCAAAGGCATTCCATCTTTGGTCAATGTAGTAAAAACCAACTCGCCCTGTGAGCCTTCGGGAAGAGATTCTCCGGTTTCGGGATCAATAATTTCCGGAAAGAAATGATCTTCGCAAAGATGTGTGCCATCTTGGTATTCACATTCGTGTCCGACTCCCGGTCCGATTATTTCCGTTAATCCGTATATATCGTAAGCTTTTATGCCTAATTTTTCTTGCAATTCCCGACGCATGGCCTCTGTCCATGGCTCAGCACCAAATATGCCGACTTTTAACTTGAATTCTTCACGAGAGATTCCGGATTCTTTCATTGCATCGGCAAGAAATAGCGCATAAGAAGGCGTACAAGCCAAACCCACTGCACCAAAATCGTGCATAAGCATGATTTGTTTTTCCGTATTTCCGCTCGACATCGGAATAACTGTTCCACCAATGGTTTCCACAGCGTTATGAGCACCCAATCCTCCGGTAAATAATCCATATCCGTAAGAAATTTGCACTACATCATTTTTGCCAAGTCCGTAAGCCGAGAAACATCTTGCGCCTACTTCATTCCAAATATTCAAGTCATTACGGGTATAACCTACTACAATGGGTTTTCCGGTTGTGCCCGAAGATGCATGTAAGCGAACAATTTCCGACATCGGACTACTTAACAATCCGAAAGGATAATAATCTCGCAAATCTTTTTTGGATGTAAAAGGTAATTTAACAATATCATCGATTGAATTAATATCCGCAGGACTAATTCCTGCCTCTTGCATTCTTTTGCGATATGGTTCGCAGTTGTGGTATACTCGTTCCACAACTTTTTTTAATCTAATTCCTTGGAGCTTGCGCAAATCTTCCCGACGCATGCACTCCATTGCTTCATTCCAAATCATTTTTATTGTTTTGTAGCTAAAACGAGCTGCAAAGATATATATTATTATGATAAAATTTGTTATATATCGTACATACTCTACACAAAACACATAAAATATTTGGTATTCTCAAATAAAGTTCATACATTTGTACTCGATATAACTTGGCCTAAGTTCGCACAGACGATACGACACATAAATTATAGATTACACACAAAATAAATAACACATAAATTAGATACATAGATTGGACACATAAACTATAGATAACACACAAAAAAGATAATTAAGTATGAGAATAATTAAGTTTTCAGCAATCATTCTATTGCTTTTCTGTGGATTACAAATTATTTCCGCATCTAACATTCCGGTAACACTTCAGGCTAATTTGCCTGCCGGAACGACCTGGACAATTCGCTTAAGCGACATAACTGAGATTCCTACTGAATGTAGTAATATGACACCGGTAGTTGATACTTTCAACGAACCGAGCAAAGGTATGTGTATCGTAAGAAACGGAGCGATCGTATACATTAGCACACTACCGGCAGACGCAATCGCATCTGACCAATTTGTATTTTCAATTAATTACAATACAAATACTTATACAGTAACAGCCAACGTAAACATTGTTCCGAAACCGGACAATGTATTAAATGCTGACTGTTCGGTTCCTCCCGAAGCCACCGTATGGAAGATAGATGGTGGTCGAAACTTGGGAAACGTTTCTACTTACGTCACTGCTTTGGTAGGTGATATGAACGGAGACGGATATCCGGAAATTGTTACGGTTTACCAATTAGGGACTACATTCAATGCTTTACCCTCGGGAGTTAACGTTCCATCCACCAATTTCAACAGTCACTTCGCACAGCAGATAAAGGTTTTCGAAGGTCCGAACCATTCAGACCCGATACCTTTTCGCACTGTATATCCCTTCTGTGTACACGGAACAGGGATAATGGGGATTGTCAAGACAAAAATCGAGACTTTTCCGGGCTCAGGAATAGAAAAAGATTCTGCTATTATAGTGGTGGGAGAAGGTGATTTTTATATGAGAGCTTACAGCATGACCGGTGATTTGATATGGACATCTTCAGATAAATGGACAGATCTCACTTACTCGACAGCTCGCGATTATTTGGGAGGTTCTTTGAGTGCATCTATTAGTTTTGCCGACTTTAACAACGATGGTTATGCAGAAGTATATGTCGGCAACAGAATATTTGATGCCGCAACGGGAACTATGCTAATTAAAGGAACAGAAAACAGCGGAAAAGGTGGAGAATACAGTAAGATCTACATGACTATCGCTGCAGATATGTACGGAGACGAACGATTAGAATTAGTTGCCGGTAATCAAATATACGATGTTGTTATTACCAACCGAACCGGAACAGCAGGTAATTCAATGACTGTTGGAAAATCAATCACTCCTCCCGTTTGTACCGAATGTGGAAAAAGTGAACCCATACAAGATGGATATGCGTTTGTAGCTGATATCGATGGAGATGGTTATTTGGATGTTGTTGTGGCAACTCTTGTTGATGAAGGTGGCACTAATCCTATAAATCAGGGTGCTAATAAGAGTCCTTTTATCTATGTTTGGAGTCCGCACAAAGAAGAAATTTTAGCTCAAGCATTTATTCCGAACAGTGATAGAATGGGAAATCCTTTCATTGGCGACGTTGATGGTTGTGGAAAACCTGAAATTCTATTCAGTGCCGGCACATTATTAGTTCCGAGTTCTTTCTACATCTATGCTTACAAGTACATAGAAAACGGAGGTGTAATACCTGTTACCGATGTTTATTTGAACAAAAACACTACTTCACTGACTCTTAATTCTACCGAGCAATTAACAGCAGTTGTAATGCCAAGCTATGCTACCAATAAAAATGTAACATGGAGCAGCAGTAATCCAAGTGTGGCCACCGTGAGTGCGACGGGCTTGATAACTCCTGTAACAGAAGGAGAAACTACAATTACCGTTACCACTGTAGACGGTAACAAAACAGCACAATGTGTTGTAACCGTTACTGCCGCAAGTGTTGTTCCCAGTGGCATTATATTTACCTTCGAAGACGATAATATTGGTCAGACATATACAACTGTAAGGAATGGTTCTAACACTCCGGCACAAGCGACAGTAGAAGCAAATCCGGCTCCTTCGGGCATAAATACCAGTGCACAGTCGTTGAAACAAGTCGTTGAATTCAATAATACTGTAATCGGTTTCAATGTTGTACTTCCGGCAGGTAAAACTTGGGAGGATGTTACCGAAATCAGCTTTGATTTATATTGTGCAACTAACGAAAATGATCCAATCTTCGTAGGAATTAATAATTGGAGTTATGCAGGTAGTAATGGAGCTTCAGCTACTGACCCTTATTTATGGAATGCAGGACAGATTACTAATGCAGGCGCATGGAAAACTATAACTATTCCGGTTGCGATTATTAACAACAACATAACATTTAATCGTTCTTTGTCTGAATTTACCCTTTATTTAGGAGTTAATCATGAAAGTAGAACCGGTAGTGGAGGTGACGGAAGAATTTTAACTTTTTACTACGATAATATCAAAGTGGTTTTAGCAGAAGAGGAAACTTCTGTAGCTGTTACAGGCGTTAGCTTGAACAAAAACACTACTTCACTCACAATCGGTGCAACCGAGCAGTTAACAGCAACTGTAGCACCAAGTAATGCTACTAACCAAAATGTAACATGGAGCAGCAGTAACCCAAGTGCAGCTACTGTAAGTTCTACAGGTCTGATAACTGCCGTTGCAGCAGGAACAACAACGATTACCGTTACAACTGTAGATGGTAGCAAAACGGCACAATGCGCAGTAACCGTTTCTCCTGCAGTAGTCACTGTATTTGATTTTGAAGATGATGCTATAGGTAAGGTATATACACCTATTAGATGGAATGGATCAACTATTCCCACTAATGCGACAGTTCAAGCAAATCCGACTAATTCGGCTGAAAAATCGCTGATGCACCCCGTTAATGCCTACAACACAATGATTCCTTTTGAAGTTGTGCTTCCGGCTGGAAAGACATGGGCTGATGTTACCGGTGTCAGCGTGGATGTATATGCGACTTCTACTCAAAATAAAGAATTCAACATTTCAATTAATACAGCTACAGGTGGAGCTTCAGAACAAGCATTATTTCTAACACCTCAATACAGGGTTACTAATGCAAATACATGGACAACTACAACTATTCCGGTTAGCGTTATTAACGGCAAACAAACCATTAGTTCTTCGTTGACCTCGTTTACTCTTTACCTTGGAGTCCATGATGGAAATAATATTTCTTATTATTATGATAATATCAAGGTAAATATAGCCGGATATGCTCCATCTCCTTTGCGAGCAGCTTCGAATGTTTCAGGTGTCAATGAATTACAACTCTTTTGGAAATTTTCTCACACGGATGCATCATTAACGACCGGTCTTACTTTATTCGATTTTAATCAGGATGGAGTAGCTGAAATTCTCTATCGTGATGAAACAACCTTGCGTATCATTAATGGTAGTGGTTCCGGCACTAACTCTTCTGAGCCAAGCTATATAAATCCGATTACCAAGGTATTGACTAATTATGAATTAGCACAACCGATTGCTTGCATTTCGGGAACAGGTCATGAATATCCAACCATTGCTGATGTTGACGGAGATGGACAAGCGGAAATTATTATTGCAGGAAGTGCCAGTGGTCCGGCTGCCGCACCAAACGGTCAATTGCGGATTTTCAAAACCGCAGGTTCTCCGTGGGCTCCTGCTCGTCCGGTTTGGAATCAATTTGCCTACAATTCCGTCAATGTTAACGACGATTTATCTCTGCCGAAACATCAGTTGAATATTGCAACTGTTTTTGCCGGTCAAGACCAAATTTTAGGCACAGCCGATGATGTTCGTCCGTTTAACGCTTTCTTGCAACAGGCAACAACACTTAATCAATATGGCGTTGCGTTCGTTCCCGGCCCCGACATATCGTTTGCATCCGGTTTCTCGGTTAGTTCCAACGGTAGTAATGTTTCTATTTCGTTTGATGTTATCAACGTAGGAGAAGGCCATTTGCCCCTTCCTTTCTTCATCACTGTTTATAAAGAGAACGTTAGTTCGGCAAATATACTTCAAACGATTAATTATAATCCGGGAACAGGTGCTGCTATCGCTCCGGGCGAAGTTGTAAATGTCTCTTTTACTATTCCGACTACGAGCTTATCAGATGTAAATAATTTGATTATCAGCCTCAACGATAACGGTTATGGATTTGTAGTAGAAGAATGTTACACAGGTAATAACCGAATGCAAATTTCTTTCTACGACGATTTCTACGGATTCGCTTATAACCCTGGACAAGCAATTGCTTTGGATATTTTGCAAAACGATATGGACAATACAGGGGCAGTATTTATGAATCTTACCGGATTGCCCACTTCTACGGCAGGATCAACTTTGGCAATACTTCCTGACAATGGTTCCGGTCGCCAAAGACTGAATTACACTCCACCGGTTGGTTTCTTTGGTGTTGATACATTAACTTATTCAGCCACCGGAAAAAATGCTTCTAATGTCGATACTCCGACATCAGCTAAAGTGTATATCTATATTTTTGAAGATTCTACTTTGGTATGTTTACCTGAAGTTGGAGTTACCAATTCTGTAAATATTAAAATCGAAGACAAGAAAAATGATGTGGCAGTCAATTTCTTCTACCCGGGAACAGATAATTCGGCAAATGAATTGCTTGTAACCAATCCGTTGATTACCCCGGTCGCCCTTCGAGCTGAAGTGATGTTCAACGTATCTAATGATCATTTAACTTATGCGTTTAACAATAATAATATACCGGTTAGTTACAAACTTGAAGCAGTTCCTCCATTGCTGTATTGGAATTGGACAAGCGGGAAACCTTCCGACAACAACTGGAATAATCCTGCCAACTGGTTGCTCGAAGATGGCACTCCAGCCAACGCTGTTCCTAAATTGTGTACAGTCGTGCATATACCGGGAGAGATGGAAAAGAATTTCTATCCGAGTTTAGATTCATTGAATACTGTTCGTAATCATCGCTATGGTGACCCTGAATGTGATAGTATCTATTTCCACTTCGGCGGTGAAGTCAAGGAAACACATCGACTCACTTACACCGGTGCCCATGTAGAAATGAAACTCAACAGTAATCAATGGTATATGCTATCCGCTCCATTGAATAACACTTACAGCGGTGACTTTTACATAGACAACCACAATCCGATATTCGATGTGGTTACACCGAGTTATCCGGGAGGCCGCGGATTGAAGGTCTATATGGAACACTTCGATATAGCAAACTATCAAACAGGCGCACCAAGAATTCCGTACAACTGGAACAATGCGTTTAATACAAATGATATTGAAATCCAACCGGGTCAAGGCTTTGCTGTGTTTGCCAATCCAAGATACAGTACCTTCAATGATCAAACGGCATTAGACGGTAAAACGTTTTGGTTCCCTAAAAACGACCCTGTGCATTATTATCATGACGGTTCCGGAAATGAACTCTATCCGGGAGGTTCACTATCTCGCACTAAGAGTCATCGTTTTATTTACGAAGATGTTATTGACGAAGCAGGACTTGTTCCACTCAATCATTCATCATTGTCGGAAGGACAAATGGTCTTGGTAGGTAATCCGTTTATGGCACAGCTGAATTTTGATGCGTTTGTAACAGATGCTAATAATTCAAGCTTGATTTACGATGAATACAAAATTGCATACGGAGTGAATACCGGAGCAGATGGTAAGAAGAATGATTTCAGTACCTACAAACGTATTGGTGGAGAATGGTATACCTCCGACCCTGAAAATGTTATTGCATCAAATTATATAGCTCCGATGCAGTCGTTTATCGTGCATGCAAAACCCGGTGTTTTGAATAGCGATAAGTTAAAAGCAAATATTGTTAATCACACGGCAACTGCCCCAACTGTAATAAACAATACCTTGCGAAGTAGTAAACAAGGACAGACGGATAAGGAATTACTATACGTTACCGCTACTCATGGCACTCAAAAAAACCATGCAGTATTGGTACATTGGTCAGAAGGAACAAAGAACTTTCGCCCTGAAGAAGACAGTCGCAAGTTGTTTGACGAAAAATCAGCAGCAACTGTGCTTGTTTACCTGCTTTCAAAAGACGGAATAGCTCTCGATATCAATACAACAAATGATCTCACGGAAGCCATTCCAATAGGCATCCGAACATCTAAAACAGGAGAAATAACGTTGAGTTTCTCAGGTATGGAAAATTTCTCCAATCATAATATCTATCTGATCGACGCAGCGTTAGGGCAATCTATCAACCTTAGTGACGATAACGAATACAAGTTTACCAAGGGAGATACAGAAAACTATATAGAAGATCGTTTCTTTATCAGTTTCTCAACCGCACCAACTGGATTTGACAATCAAAAAGACAGCCAGATTGCGGTACTGAATCCGTATCAAGGAATGATTCAAATCATATCAAAAGAAACATTGGGACCCATCGAAATATTCGACACTTATGGCCGCAGATTGATAAAAGAAAATAATATCAATGATACGCAATACAGTTATCAAACAAGTATTCCAGGCATATACATCGTGAGAGTGATGGGTGAAGCAAAAAAAGTGATTGTAAAATAAAAACAAGAGCCGATGAAAACGTTATATTTAAGCATAATATTGATGTTGGCAGCGACCTTTTCGCTTCATGCCTATGTCATTGATAAGCCTGTTACTCCGTCCAACGCCTCTTTTCAAAGTTATGAAAGTACTCGTGAGCCGTTTTCTACCGTTGATTCTCCATACGGAGGTCCTCAAAATTCAGGCGATGATGGTTGGTTGGATTTAGGTGATGATGACCCTCTGAAAATGGTTCCGGTCAGTGATGGTTTGTGGATAATTATACCTCTTTTGTTGGTTTATTTAATCATCATTCGTGGCGCAAAACGCACAAGCCGTTTTATTAGGCAATAATGACAAAAAAGAGGTTACTTAAAAAGTAACCTCTTTTTTTTTCTCTCATTTTTCAATGATTAATATCTGTTGCGATTAAATCCACCGCCTCTGTTGCCACCGCCTCTGTTGTTGTCAAAAGAGCGTCTTGGTCTTTCTTCTCTCGGTTTAGCTTCCGATACGGAAATTTTTCTTCCATCGAATTCAGCTTCATTCAACTCCGAAATAGCTTTTGCAGCTGCATCGTCGTCTTCCATTTCAACAAATCCATAACCTTTAGATCTTCCGGTTTGACGGTCAACCACAACTTTAGCAGAAGAAATTGCTCCATACTCTTCAAATAGGCCTGCTAAATCAGCATCGTTCACTTTAAAACTCAAGCCTGCAATAAAAATGTTCATTTAATAAAAAATAAAATAGTAAATAAAAAAATAAACTTGAACTGTTGAGGGGTATTAATGCAGAACTAAGTATTAAAACGAATAATAAACCCGAAAAAAGAACCAAATCTGAAAAATTACTCAAATGTTCGGTGCAAAGGTAAAAGAATAAATGATATATTTCACTATTTTTCAACAAAAAATGTGAATTCACGATATTTAATGCTGTAAAATTATGCACGTTGTGTAACTTTGTTCTATCAAATCATGAATCCTCAAATATTCGATAAGTTAAAAACACTCGCAGAAGCAGCGAAATACGATGTTTCGTGCGCATCAAGTGGTACTACCCGAAAGAATCCGACCAAAAGTTTGGGCTCTACTTCCGGTTGGGGAATTTGTCATAGTTTTACGGAAGACGGACGTTGTGTTTCGTTGCTTAAAATCATGCTTACAAACCATTGCATATACGATTGCGCCTATTGCATGAACCGCAGAACGAATGACGTTCCTCGAGCCACATTCAGCGTTTCGGAAATCGTAGAACTAACAATTGAATTTTACCGGAGAAATTATATCGAAGGCTTGTTTTTGAGTTCGGGAGTAGTTCGTAATCCCGATTATACGATGGAACGCTTGGTTCGGGTAGCTAAAGATTTGCGATTGATTCATCGTTACAATGGATATATTCATTTGAAAAGCATTCCGGGAGCAAGTCGCGAATTGGTTGCCGAGGCCGGATTATATGCCGACCGTTTGAGTGTGAACATCGAAATGCCTTCGGAAGAAAGTTTGAAAATAATTGCACCGGAAAAAGATTATCAGAGCGTTTTTCGTCCTATGCACTACATCCAGCAAGGATTTTTGGAAAGCAAGGAAGAACGCAAAAAATATCGTCGCGCCCCCCGATTCGCTCCGGCAGGACAAAGTACGCAAATGGTTATTGGTGCTACTCCCGACGACGACAAGCAAATCCTGCACTTGGCATCGGCTCTATATCAACGTCCTGCCATGAAACGAGTTTATTATTCGGGATATATTCATATCAACGATTACGATACTCGTTTGCCGGCATTGAACACACCGCCTTTGGTTCGGGAAACTCGCTTATATCAGGCCGACTGGTTGATGCGTTTTTATCAATTTAAAGTCGATGAAATCGTCAACGAAAAGCACCCGAATTTGGATTTGGAAATTGATCCGAAACTGTCGTGGGCATTACGCAATCCGCATTATTTTCCGGTGAATGTGAATACTGCCGATTATGAAATGATTCTGCGCGTTCCCGGTATTGGTGTAAAATCAGCCAATTTGATTGTTACTTCGCGCAAATATGGCCGGCTGACTTCCGAAAACCTGAAGAAAATGGGAGTAGTAATGAAACGTGCGCAATATTTTATCACTTGCAACGAACTGCCTACTTTCACTGTTCAGGAGGCATATCCCGAATATATCCGTAAAATATTGACCGAGGCACCAAAGAAGAAAAAAGACGATGAGAAGCAACTGAAGATTGATTTTGAAAGCTGAGAAACCAAGCTAAAGAAGGCTACCCAAACTTTTTCAGGCAGCCTTCTTTGCGAAACATTAAACTTAAATCAAAATTATTTCGTTTCTAATGCTTTCAGGCGAGCCTCTAACTGTTCGTTGATTTTTAGTAACAACTCAATTTGTGCTTGTTGGGCATTGATTTGCGTTTGTTGTTCTTGAATGGCTTTTGCTAATACAGGTGCAAATTCGGAGTAAGCGATAGATAATGTTTCACCTTTTTCGAGGTCGCCCTCGATTCCAATTACCAACTCAGGTATAACTTCTTTCACTTCTTGAGCAATAAAACCAACACGTTCAACTCCTAATTTATCTTTCATTTCGTAATTGACCGGTTTTAATTTCATTACTTCCGATAAACCGTATTTTACAGGAGAGATGTTTGTTTTTAAGCGAGCATCCGAACTTATATCAAATCCGGGAGCTTGAATGCGTTGATTGGCATTAATAATTCGATTGGCAACAAAGCGCAAACTATCTCCGAAAATACGAAGTTCGGTATGATAATTTTCATCTTTTCTTTGAATTGCATCTATTCTCGCTCCTTGATATAAGCCATCGCTTCCATCCGGTTTTACGGCATAAAAAAGAATAGTGCCAATATTTTGATTCTCTAACTTATTATCGTTACCATTTGTTAATACAAAATTAATTGAATTTGGAGAATCTCCTGAACCGTGCGGATTCGGTATATTCCAGGGAAGAGGCCCGGCTTTAAAAGCACTCTGAAGAAGAATTCTTGAACCCCAACCATCGGGATTTAGGTCATCTTGTGTGTTATTAATGTGTAACGCATCTTTTGGCAATACAGCTCCATCTCCACTTCTGTCTCTAAATCTGTTACCTATACCTACATGTGCTTCAAATATTCCGTTCCCGGTAGCATTTTCTTCGGGTATAAATGGATACTTTCTTGAAACATATAAATTTCCTGTGGCAACGTGTAATTTTTCTTGTGGATCAGCTGTGCCGATACCCACGTTTCCTTCATAAACACCATCGGTGGCAAGGCCTGTTGCATTTTGCCCAAATATCAAGTTGCCTATGGAAATTAGGTTGTTGTCTGTTCCATCGTATTTGAATACACCGGCGTTATTGCCAATTAGAATATTATTATCTCCTTTTTGCAGGGTTAATGCAGCTTCATCTCCTATTGCTATATTTCTATTTCCTTCTACAAGATTAGGCATGGCAAGATAGCCTATAGCCACATTCTTATCCCCTTTACCATTACGCATAGTTTGATAGCCCATTGCCACATTTCCGGTTCCACCTTTATAGTTAGCGGTCTGATAGCCTATACCTACATTATATTTACTTACGTCTGAATAAACAGCTTTGTTATAAAGAGCCTCATAACCTAAGGCTACGTTACCCTCACCTCCATACGTTGCACGAAGAGCCCGGGTACCTAACGCTGTATTTCTATTTCCATCGTCGTTGCCCCAAAGAGCCTCTTTACCTACAGCTACATTTTCGCTACCTTTTTTATTATCTTGAAGAGTCAAGTAGCCTATCGCTATGTTTTCTTTTCCTGTCGTGTTTCCCATAAGAGTAGCCATACCTATCGCGACATTTTGTTCGCCTCCATCATTGTTATAATGAGCACTTCGACCTATAGCAATATTATTTTTACTTTTTTTAGCTTGATTAAGAGCATAAAAACCCATAGCTATATTCTCACTACCTGTTTCATCACTATAAAGAGTACTGCTACCTATAGCTATATTATACTCTCCTGAGATGTTAGCCTCAAGAACCCAAGAACCTATACCTATATTATTAGACCCATTCTTGTTTGCTTTAAGAGAGCCTCTACCCAAAGCTATATTATAAGATCCTGTTTCATTAGCGGCAAGAGGACTGTATTCTCCTCCTCCTGCTCCTATAGCTACATTGGCACTTCCTGTAGTGTTTGCACCAAGAGTATTACCACCTATAGCTACATTACTTCCCGACTTTACGGGTAAAGCATTGCGGCCAAGCGAAATAGGACCGTATTCACTGTTGCTGATCATTCCGGCATGAGTGTCTTCTACTCTGAACATTAATGGCTGATTATCTAATGTGCCGAGGAAATTATCGACAGGGTTTGTTCCGGAGTTTCCGATAGTGAACCAAGCGTCAAAATCAGGTGCCGCCCCGGTTTCTTTTATCCATTTGTCACCGTTCCAATAAAAAACGCCTATTCCTTTTGTTTCTGTTCCATCTTTCAAATCCAGATTTGTATTGTAAACAATTGCACCTTTCAGGTCTACTAAATCATCAGGGACATCGCTAAATTGCGATAAATCGGTTATATTTGCTAAAAACAGGTTAGTCAGTCGCAAGCCTCCGATGTAGCCTCCCGGATTACTGTTTAATTCCAATACTGTGCCTTTGACGGGTTCAGCATCTTGACCGATTTTTACTTGTGCATGTGTAGTAGCTAACGGCATTAGAGCCATTAAGGCCATTAAGACATTTAAAACTTTTGTTTTTTGAATAACTTTCATAATCATTTTCTTCTTTTATATTTTAATATGTATTTGTAGTTAATTGCTAATTAAAAAATAACTCCAGTGTTCCTTTATCACACACATAAATAAAAAAGATAAAAAAGAAAACTTTTTTCACAAAAAGTCTGTTTGCCGTATTTTCACAAATATGGACTGTCGAATTTCCTAATAACGATAAAGGGAACACCGGAGATTAATGAATTATTAAATATTAGTCGTGTCGTTTCAATAATATTGTTGTTTTATTTTTCAATTTATTTACGATGCAAAAGTAAAATGAAGGAAAAAAAACGATGGGACAAAAACTGGAGAAAAAAAGGACATTTTTTCAAATCACATTGAAAATCAGCGAATTATGTAATCAGGAGGTTTCTCACTACGTTCGAAACAACGTTCGGCATTAGCCAAATGACGGCCGGTTGTATTTAGTTTTATTGGATGGGAATATCGGGAGTTTTTATTGAATTCCGGTAATCTTTGGGAGTTATGTTGTATTTGGCGATAAATTGTCTTCTGAAAGTACGTACTGTTCCGAAACCTGCCTTATTGGAAATTTCTTCTATCGACAGGTCGGATTGTTCGAGTAAATACACGGCATCTTTCAAACGAAGGAAGTTGATGTAATCTTTGAATTGCATTTTAAAGCAGTATTCAAAAGCTTCGGAAAATAATTTTATGTTTGTACCCACTTTTTCAACCATAAGTTCTTGAGTAAGGGAAGAGTCGCGGTAAATCTTGTCTTTGAACAAGAGGTCTCGGATAGCGGCACACAATTTATCCATGCGGCTTTCAACACATAAATCGTTGTCGGCTACTGAGGTTGTTTCGTTAAGAGAATAAGGTAAAAATGAGGTTTTAGCAAGCATTTCCTTGATTTGCTCTTCATGTTGGGCTGTTGATTCTTTGATTTGCTGTGCTAATGTACGGTTCTTGTGGGTAATTTTCCGACTGTAATATATCCACACTCCGAGTAAAATTGCCAATAAGACGCAGCCACCGAGGGCAAAGAAAAGATTGCTGCGGAGGTGTTCTTTTTCGGTGATATGTTTGTCTACTTCATATTGAGTGCGGATTTCGTCTAATTGGGCATTGTTCTCCAACAGACGGAGAGAATCGTTAAGTTGAATCGCTTTTTCAAAAGTCGAACAAGTTTTTTCTGCGTGTTCAATTTTGCTTAATATGCGTGATTTTTTCATTAATAAATATGCTACATAATCTAATTCTCCACCACGATTGGTGCAATGGTCAATTTCTTTATCTACCCAGTCAAGGGCACTATTCCACTCTTTACGTCCTTCACAAATAGAAGCATTGATATTATATATATAACTTAATGACAAAGGGGGAACCATAGGTTTCATAGAATCACAATATAGTTCAGCTTTAGCGAATTCTTCTTTGTCGATATAAATGAGGGCATAGATTCTATAGTATTGCAATAAATTCGGGTCAGAATAACCAAAAGTTTCTTCAAAGTTAGCCGTATGCTTTTTCCAAACAGGCATCAACGCAAAACATTCATCCTGCTTGTGTTGATTAATCAATGCGAAATACAAATCCACGTATGCTTTTGACACTATGTGATAATATTCAACTTGACCGGATTCTTCTTTTATCAGTTTTAACGCATTTTTTATCGTTTCCCTACTATATTCCTCTTCTTCTTCATAACGTTTTTCCATTGAATATAAAGTAGCCATTAGTAAGGTTGCTCGGACTATTCCATATAAACATTCTTCTCGTTTGGCTTCTGCATACATTTGTTTGACTTTTTCTATCCTTTCTTTGTTATTTCCAAAACCTATCAAAGTTGCATAGGTTGAGTAGTAATGTTCAGAAGAGCCATATTTCTTAATGAAAGGCATATATTTGTTTGCCTTCTGCTTAAATTCGTCTTTTTTTAAGTTATTCCATAAATAAACAAGTTCGTACCGATAGGCGACACTTTCATATTTTTTGTTTTGTTGCTCACGAGCTTCGCGGATAAAGTCATTTATATATCGTAATCTTATTTCTTCTTCCGGAAATCGCAGACGAATTAATATTCTATATGCCTCTAATTTTTCCTCGCCCTGTGTTGATGCGATTACTTTTAGCAACGAATCCTTTTGGTGTTGAAAATCACTGTTTTGTCCGTAAATAACAGTTGTGTGAATAATGCAAATAAATAGACAAAGCAATCCCTTTGCAAAAAATAGAGTTTCAAATTTCATTTTTTATCCTTATGTATAATAAATGCCGACCGTTAATATTACTTAGGCATAATCTTCATTACAAATCCTCCACCGGAGGCCATGTCAATCGTTAATTTCCGGTTTGCCGGAATAGAGATTGTTTCTTTTTTGTAATCCCGTGCTGCGCGGTTGGCATTGATACCGTCTTTGAAAACTTCTGCAGAGAAATCACCTTCTCCTAAAAACGATAAATCTAATTCCAAACTGCGTGAATCCCAGTTGGTTAAAGAGCCGACATACCAGCAGTTTCCTTTTTGGCGGGCGATGCTCACATATTCGCTCACTTTTCCATTCAAAGCAATGGTGTTATCCCAAATCGTTGGAACGGTTGCTATAAAATCGACACATTCCTGTTCGTTCTTGTAATTGGAAGGACTGTCGCAAAGCATATTCAGAGGCGATTCGAATATGATATATTCGGCTAATTGACGGCAGCGGGTTCCTTGACTCATGGCCTCGGAAAAAACCGGACGGTAGTTGATTTTAATAGCGTTGCGCATAGCACCTTGTGTGTAATCAAACGGACCGGCCATCATCCGGATAAACGGAATCGTAACGTCGTAAGTTACCTGGTCGACAGATTCTGTCCATTTCAACTGTTCCAATCCGAATACTCCCTCATAATTAATCGCGTTGGGAAAAGTGCGCTGCAAGCCGGTAGGTTTATAAGTACCATGAAAATTAATCAACAAATGATATTTGGCGGCAATGCGAGCAGCCTCGGCATGAAACTGCACCATCGGTTGGTCGTCTCTATCCATGAAATCGACTTTGAATCCTTTAATTCCCATTTCGGAATAATGTTTACAAATGCCTTCAATGTCTTTATTGAAAGCGTAATAACCCGCCCAAAGAATCAATCCTACGTTTTTTTGACCGGCATATTCGATTAATTCTTTCAAGTCGATTTCAGGAACTATTTGCAATAAATCAGCTGCTCCGTTTACCGACCAACCTTCGTCTAAAATAACATATTGAATATTATTATCGGAGGCAAAATCAATGTAATATTTATAGGTTTCGTTATTGATGCCGGCATTGAAATCCACGTTGTAGAGATTCCAATCGTTCCACCAATCCCATGCTACTTTTCCGGGTTTAATCCAAGAGAAATCGTCTCTTGAGGTAGGAGTTGCTAAGCGATAAACCATGTCATTATTAGCCAGTTCTGCGTCTTGAGTCGACACAATAATGGCTCGCCAAGGAAAATTACATTTGCCTTCTTGCTTGGCAATAAACGATTCGCGACTTTGCACTTCGCCCTGCAACATATTATGACCACCTTGCGTGATTTTTTTCGGATAAGGAGCAAAAACACCTTTCAAGCCTTTTTCGGCCTTATGCAAATACATTCCCGGATAGTTTAATAAGTCTGCTTCTGCAATGCCCACTTTTTTTCCATTGGCTCTTTCGACTAAAAGCGGAGTAAAAGCCAATCGCTTAACATTCCATTCCGATAATGGAATATGGACGTATACATTTTCGAAAGAGTTGTAAAATTGCGATTCAAACGAATCATATATTCCCGATTCCAACCGAACATAAGGAATAAAAGCGTTGGGATTTTCCGGAAAATTAAAAGAGGCCTCTTCCGATTGAATTACAAAAGGTTTGTTCAATGTAGATACAAACCGGTAAGCCGCACCATCGTTATATACTCTGAAAACCAAGTTGAAATTTTCTTTGAATTCAAAAACCGCCTCATTGCAATGGTTACTTATTTGTCTTTTCTTGTAAATAACTGCCGGAATCGTTTCGTTTATTTCCCGCACGGTTTGCTTTTTCAGATGCGAATTTTTACCGAATGTTTTTCCGTCTCCAAGCGTCATGGATATAGTAGACGGGGCAACCATTATATCGTTTTCGTGTGCTACCGAATACTGTATATTGTTGTGTATCGATACTGTAACTTTTACTTTCCCGTCGGGAGAATTTAATGTGCAATCTTTTTGTGCAAATGCTGTTGAACCAATAGCAGCAAAAATCAAAAGAGCGGATAATAGATGTGATTTCATAAGTCGTTTTTATTTTTCAATGATAATTGAGAATGAAAAAACAAAAGTAGCAATTATTTTATAAAAAACCTGACTTGTTTTATCGAAGTTTTTGGCAAGAGGGCAAGTTTGCCGTATATTTGCAGCCTTAATTGCAAAAAATAACGATGACTACATTTTTATCTAATAAAGAGTTGCAAACCCGATGGGAGCGACTGCAAACCAAAATGTCGGAAATAGGGGCAGATACCTGTATTATCGTTTCTAACGTAAATCTTTATTATTTATCGGGAAGAATCTTTACCGGATATTTTTATTTGCCCGCAGAGGGAGAACCCGTTTTATTTGTTCGCAAACCTCTTGGTTGGAACAACGATAACGTAGTGTATATACGCAAACCTGAAGATATTTCTTCTTGGCTGCAAACGAAAGGAATAAGTATTCCCAAACATATTTTGCTGGAAGCCGACCAGTTGACTTACAACGATTATGTCAGACTGCAAGCCGTTTTCAATCCCGAAAAAACAAGCAATGCAACAACTTTACTGCGACAAGTAAGAAGTATAAAAACAGACTGGGAAATCGGTCAATTTCGGATTTCAGCCAAAAAACATGCCGAAGTTTATTCTCGCATCAAAGGTTGTTATTCTCCCGGTATGTCGGATGCGGAATTTCAGGCAAAAATAGAATATGTGATGCGCAGTATGGGTTCTATTGGCATTTTCCGTGCTTTCGGAAACAATATGGATATTCACATGGGAAGTGTTTTGGCCGGAGAAAATGCCGAAGTACCTGCCCCATTCGATTTTGCCTTGGGAGGAGAAGGAATCGATTCTTCGTTGCCAATCGGTTCTAACGGAGCGATTATGAAACCCAGAACATCAGTCATGATAGATATGGTCGGGAATTATACCGCTTACCTCAGCGATATGACACGAACTTTTTCCATCGGAAAACTTCCGGATATAGCCTATCGCGCTCATCAATTATCAATCGACATACAAGATGCCATTGCTGAAAAATCGAAACCCGGAACATCTTGTGCCGAATTGTATATATTGTCTTTGCAAATGGCTGAAAAAGCCGGTTTCTCCAACTATTTCATGGGCACCAAACAACAAGCCAAATTTGTCGGACACGGTGTCGGTTTGGAAATCAACGAGCTTCCTGTTTTGACAGAGCGCTCAAAAGAGTTGTTAGTGCCGGGAAATGTATTCGCTTTGGAGCCTAAATTTGTACTGCCATCAATAGGTGCCGTGGGCATTGAAAATACTTTTCTCGTAACTGACTCCGGAGTAGAAAAAATAACGCTTTTCGAAGAACAGATTATAGATTTAGAAGAAAACTCTCCATCTGATTTCTAACTGAAGAACGTGTGCCTGTGAAGTTATTCACGATGATTGAAAAAGCATATTTCTTTCCGTTTTTTTCCAAATAACCGGCATAAGATTGCACATCACTAATACTTCCGCTTTTAACCCTTGCGGTTATATTGGGATTCTTGGTTCTCATGAAGTTTAATACAGTTCCTTCTTTTCCGGCCTCCGGCAATGAATTGTAAAAAGTTTGGGAAAAATCGCTTTTTTGGCTCATGTAAACAAGCAAATCGGTAAGCAATCCGGCTGTGATGGCATTGGCCGGAGATAATCCGCTGCCATCGTAGATGAAAATTCCGGCTGTGTTAATGCCCTTGCTTTTCCAAAAATCTTTGATGTAAGAAATACTTTGTCTCGGAATGTAAGTGCATTCGGAGACGTTTGTTTTTTCTTTTCCGATGGTAAAGAAAAGGGATTCTGCGAAGTGGTTATTGCTTTTGAAGTTTGTAATCCTGATAATTTCAGGTAAAGAATGTGAATAGGTAACTTTTAAAAGCTTGTCGTTGAGTTCTGCTTTTCGCTGCGTTCCGGTGATATTTCCTTCGACTTTGATTCCATTTTCATTCAAATACTTTTGAAAATATTCTGCAAGAAAAAGAGGCGGATTGGGTATCGCTCCTTTAACAACGAAATCGGTTTTTCCGGAAGGTATGGAACCATAAAGAAATCTCTCTTTAGAAGAAGGCAGTCCTCTGATATAAGCACTGTCTGCGTTATTAGAAACAGCTTTTATGCAGTTGTTGAAAATTAAATCTACTTTCGGCTCTATCCGGTTAATTTCCGTTGTTGTTCCCGGAACTCCCGACTTCAAATATACCCGGTAGGTATTGTCAAAAACACTTATGGAATATATTTCAGGAGCAAAATAATTTCCTACATCTTCTATAATCCCTTTGTAAGAAACCGGTTCGTAACAATCGGTATTAGTCAATATTTGTATTCCTCCGGTAATTTTCTTTATTCCTGCACTTTGTATCGCGATAAGCCAATCTCTCAAGAAAGCCTCCTTGTTGGCATTCAAATGCTCCGAACCCAAACTCGGATCACCGGTTCCGGTGATAAAAAGAAATCCGTCAAGGACTCCCGCCTCATTGACATTTCCTACGGCATAAAGAGATGTTTGAAATTTATATTTGTCTCCTAATATTTCCAACGCGCTTGCGGTAGTCAATAGTTTGAGTGTTGAAGCCGGACAAAGAGATAAATTTTCGTTATAGCTGCAAACAGTATTTCCGGTTTCGAGGTCGACAACTTTGATTCCGATTCCGGCATATTTAAGATTAGGCAATTTAACAAATGTGTTAAGTGCTGTGTTTTGCGCAGATAGATTGATAAACAATCCGATAATAAAAACACAAAAGAGATTAATTTTTTTCATTATGTAATATTTTATTCACAAAGTTATCATTTTTTTTGTAATTCCAATTTTTAAACTTACCTTTGCACTCGCTTTTTAAAGCAATATAGGATGATTCACTAGCTCAGCAGGTAGAGCACATCCCTTTTAAGGATGGGGTCCTGGGTTCGAGCCCCAGGTGGATCACATACAAAAGAGCTCAAAACGAAGCAAAAAACAGCAAATCCCTGAAAATAAGCATTTTCAGGGGATTTTGTTTTAAATAAAAGACACCAAAAAGACTAAAATAAAGCAATATTTAGCAACTTTTTACTAAAATAATTTGCGTATCAAATTATTTTGTCTTAAGTTGGTATCGTGAAATGAAGTAACTTTGCGCTTGTAGTTAGAAATTTTATATAAATTATTCGTTATGAGAACGTTCTTTTGGCTTTTCGTTTTGTTGTTTTTGTCAAACAATCTGTTTGCTAAATCCGAAAATGATTCCATTTTTCACGAATTATATACTGTTTTAACTCACAAAGCTTATTTTTCAGAAGAAAAAGAGGAACGTATCCGGGACGTAAAGAAAATGCTTGAAATTCCCGATTTGACGGAAAATCAATATTACTCCGTCAATCGACGGCTTTATGACGAATATCGCACCTATCAAACAGATTCTGCGATTAAATATCTAAATCATAACCTTGAGATTGCTGCTAAGTTGAGAAATGTGGAATACCTTTACGAAACGAAATTGAATCTGGCTTATATGTATTGGCAAGCCGGCAAGTTTTTTGAATCTATCCATATTTTGGAAAGCCTCGACCGGAGCCAAATTGAGCAACTGCCCGAAACCATGCTGATAAATTATCTGGAAGCCTACAAACGATTATATCGTTATTATGCAGAATATCAATCGGATAGAAATGATGAGTATTTTATAAAAAGCAATAATTATCGTGATTCATTGTTGAGTATTCTTCTGCCAGAAAACAAATCGTATCAAATAATGATGGCCGAAAAATTGACGGATTTGAGTCAAACTTCCGAAGCAAAGGAAATATTGTACTCGCTACTGTCACATTCTCAGTCGGAAGATCACGAGCGTGCTATTTTATCCAATATTTTGGCCAGTATTTATAAAAAAGAAGGCAATATCGAATTACAGAAAAAATATTACGCCATCTCGGCAATTTGCGATATCAAAAATGGTGTTAAGGAAAACACTTCCACACAGGCATTGGCGTTGATATTGTATCAAGAAGGCGATATTGATAACGCCTACAAATGTGTTCAATCTTCAATGGAAGATGCTATTTTCTGTAACTCCCGCTTCCGAACGTATGAAATCACACGTATTTTTCCGATTATCAATAGTGCCTATCAAGACAAAGTAGCGAATCAACAAAAAGAGTTGAAATCTTATTTACTGTTAGTCAGTGTTTTATCGGTATTTTTGGCTGCTGCTATCGTTTATGTGTACCGGCAAATGAAACGAATCGCCAGAATACGGAGAGAATTGTATCATACAAATATAAAATTGAGTAAACTGAACGAAGATTTGCGGGAATCCAACGGAAAACTACATTCTCTTAATTACGATTTGGAAAATGTAAATCAAAAGTTATCTGAAACCAATTTGATAAAAGAAACCTATTTAGGGAAATTTATCGACCTATGTTCTAACTATATAGAAAAATTAGACAATTATCGCCGGAACTTAAACCGCATTGCCGGTTCGGGAAAATTAGAAGAATTATACAAAGCACTCAAATCCACTAATCACATCGAACAGGAACTAAACGACTTCCATACCAATTTTGATGAAACTTTTTTACGAATCTATCCGACTTTCATAGAGGATTTTAACACATTATTTCCGGAAGAAGAAAAACAAACCGTCAAGCCCGGCGAATTGTTGACTACAGAATTACGCATTTATGCCTTGATCCGTTTGGGTATCAACGACAGTTCGAAAATCGCCGGTTTCTTGCGTTACTCCATTACAACGGTGTATACTTACCGTTCCAAACTTAAACACAAGTCCCTTTTCAAAGATTCGTTAGAAGAACAAATCATGAAAATCGGGAATTAATTTTCTTGGATTTACTTAGAATTTAAATGTTATTAATAACATTTAAATCATTGATCCCCAATGATTTAAATTTTTTGCCTATTTAGATTTTTATTAGACATATTTTTTTGTTTTCTCTTCAAGCATATCTTTGCTTAAATTCTATATTTAATTAACAAAAATATCATGAACATGAAAAAGAAGAGTAAACTACTTTTGAAAGGGATTCAACGGGCATATACCTTAATTATATGCGTGTTGATTAGTTTGAGTGTTTCTGCTCAAAACTCAAAATCCGTATCAGGAACAGTTGTAGATGTTTCAGGAGAACCGACCATTGGTGCGTCGGTAGTCGTGAAAGGAACAACTATCGGTACGGTGACAGATTTAGACGGTAATTTCCAATTATCAGATGTTGCGGGGAATGCCGTGTTGGTAATTTCTTACGTTGGTTACATAACGCAAGAAATTTCTGTAAGTAAACCTTCTCCTTTGAAAATTGTATTAAAAGAAGATGCAAAGCTATTGGAAGAGTTAGTGGTAATCGGGTATGGAGCAGTGAGAAGACAAGATGCAACAGGTGCTGTTGAATTGCTCACGGTAAAAGACATGAACAAAGGCCCGATTGTAACAGCCGATAACTTGATTACGGGACGTATGCCGGGCGTACAGGTCATTCCCAACGGAAACCCTGGAACCGGTTCGCAAATCCGTATTCGTGGTGGTGCTTCTTTGGATGCAAGCAACGATCCACTTATTGTCGTAGACGGACTGCCTTTGAGAGATGCATCTATTTCACAAATTAATCCAAACGACATTGAGTCATTTACAGTTTTAAAAGACGCTTCCGCAACTGCGATTTACGGTTCTCGTGCATCAAACGGTGTAATCCTTATTACTACTAAAAAGGGCGGCGATGGCAAATGGAAATTCAATTTAGATTTACAAACTTCGGTAATCACTTTGCCGTGGAAAGTAGAAGCACTCAGTCAACCCGACTTTATTAAAGCTGTTGAAAATTTTTCGGAATCTTCTGCTGCCATGTTGGGTTGGAACGGAAAAATGTATAACACCAATTGGCAAGACCAAATTTTTGAGAATCAAATCGGAACAAATGCCAATTTTTCGGCATTTGGTAAAGTTGCCGACTTTATGCCTGCACGCGTTACCATTGGTTATAATAATACTCCCGGTTTGCTTATCACTTCAGGTTATCAACGTGGAAATGCAAGTGTGTCATTAACTCCGACTTTCTTTAATAAAACTTTAAAAGTAGAATTTAACGCTAACGGCTCGTTTGAAAAATACAGAAAAGCTGATGAAGGAGCCATTGGTACTGCTATTTTCTTTGACCCCACGAAACCTGTTTTTGTAACTGAAAACGGAAAGCGTGATCCGAACGGAAAATATTTAGGTTATTTTGAATGGGGAGCTGATTATGGCGATAACGACAATTATTCTTACAATAATCTCGCGCCACGCAATCCTGTAGCCATGTTAAGAGAAGTTGACCATACTTCAGAAGTTAAAAAGTTATGGGGAAATATACAGTTCGACTATTCCATACCTTTTGTAGATGGTTTAAGAGCAGTTCTTAATCTCGGTTTACAAACAGAAGATTGGAATGAAGATTCAAGAACAAACAAAATCGCTGCCACAATTCAGTCTGTAAATGGAAAAAACACCCCACTTGGAAGAGAATGGCACAACAACGGAAAATCGACAAACCAACTGCTTGATTTCTATTTAAACTACAATAAACAGTTAACAGATGCTGTACGTTTGGATTTGACAGGCGGTTATTCTTATCAAAAATTTAATGTCGGAAGCGAATATAATAGTGGAGATAGAATGATGTTTGATAACGGCTTGTTAAATGAAGAAAAATTTAAGCACAACACACTCTATACTGAGAAAGTGTTGATTTCTTTCTTCGGGCGTGCCAACTTATCATTCTACGAAAAATATTTATTGACTTTAACTGTTCGTAACGACCATTCTTCGATGTTTGCTCCCGATAAACGGTCGGGTGTTTTCCCTTCGGCGAGTTTTGCATGGCGTGCCATTGAAGAATCGTTTATGAAAGACCAAGATCTGTTTTCTAATTTGAAACTTCGTTTGGGTTGGGGTATTACCGGACAACAAAATCTTTATGGAGATGAAAAAGTAAATATTAATCGCTATTTGCCTCTTTACGGAGTCGGTACAAATACTAATTCGCAATATCCTATGGGAGACCAATTTTATTTCCCTGTTTATCCGTTGGCATACTATTCGGATTTGAAATGGGAAGAAACGACAACTTATAATGTAGGATTGGACTTCGGTTTTATGAAAAATCGCCTGTACGGCTCGATTGATGCTTACTATAAGGAATCAAAAGATTTGTTGGCTTACATTCAAATACCTGCAGGCGTAAACTTTGCAAACCAAATATTTATGAACAGCGGCGCATTTTCTACCAAAGGTATTGAACTTGGTTTAACTTACGATATAATCAGTAACCCGAAAAAAGGCGCTTTCAATTGGAATGCATCATACAATATTTCTTTAAACCGGTTGAAAATTATTGATTATCCCGAGGGCTTAAGTAACGAACGTGTATTTGTTTCTGGCGGTGGTGGCGGAATACCTATTGCAATTTTCAAATTAAATTATGCACCCTACACCTACAATGTTTTCAGACAAGTGTATGATGAACAGGGAAATGCTATTGAAGGTGTATTTGAAGATTTGAATGGCGACGGAAAAATAGATAGCAAAGACAGGTATCTTTTCCATAGTCCTAATCCGGTAGCAAACATGGGATTAGCGACAGGTATGTCGTATAAAAACTTCGACTTTTCAATGGCGTGGCGTGCAAGTTTCGGCAACTATATTTACAACCAAATTGCTGCCATGAATTCTTATCGTCAGCAACTCAATCCGTCGGGCAGTTATTTGAGCAATATTATTTCCGACAAATACCTTGCTCCCGATGATATGAAACGGGTTTCCGACGAGTGGATTGAAAACGGCTCATTCCTGAAATGGGATAATGCAACTTTAGGTTACAACTTCAATGTAAAAGACTTAGGCATGCGTGTTTATTTCTCGGCACAAAACATTCTTACCATTACGAAAGCAAATGTGAATGACCCCGAAGTAGCTATTGGAGGAGATCAAGCAGGCGTAGTTAATAATTTATATCCTCGTCCGCGCACATTCCTTGTAGGTTTGAATATTAATTTTTAATCTCTAAAATTTATTGAAATGAAAAATATATTTAAGATAACAAAATATGTGGCGTTTGCCGCTGTTTCGGCGCTTCTCTTTAGCGCTTGTATGGACGATTTGAATGTAATACCCGGAGATGATTCGATTATTACCGACCAGATTTTTAAAGACAATCCGGGAGCTTACAAGCAAAATCTCAGCAAACTTTATGCAGGATTAGCAGTAAGCGGACCAACTGATGCAGGTTCATCAGATATTCAAGGTTTGGATGCCGGCTACGGACAATATATGCGTGCCTATTGGGTAATGCAACAAATTACCACTGACGAAACTGTACTTAAATGGGGCGATGCCGGTATTCCCGAATTGGTAACCGGAACTTGGAATACTTCCAATCAGTTTATTCGTGCCATGTATCTTCGTATCGCTTATCAATCACGTGTAACAAGCGAGTTCTTGAACATTACAACCGATGAAAAAATGAATAGCCGCGGTCAGGCTGATATGATTCCTACGATAAAAGTATTTCGGGCTGAAGCTCGATTTCTCCGTGCCCTATCCTATTTTCATGCGATTGACCTGTTCGGAAATTTTGGTTTTATTGATGAAAATGTGCCTTTAGGAGTACTTCCGGAAATGAAAACTCGTGCAGAATTGTGTGAATATGTAGAAAGTGAATTGTTGGCAATTATTCCCGACTTAACAGATGCTCGTAAAAATGAATACGGCCGTGTAGATAAAGCGTCGGCATGGTTCCTTTTGGCGAAACTGTATCTCAATTCGAAAGTTTGGATAGGAAACGACCGCAATGCCGATTGCATCAAAATGTGTGAAAATATTATTGGTGCCGGTTATTCAATTGGTGCAAATTATAACTATTTGTTCCTTGCCGATAACAATACGAACAGCAGTGCGAACGAATTTATTTTCCTTATTCCGCAAGACGGTTTGCACTTGCAAGCTTATGGTTGTATGACTTTCGTGATTCAAGCGCAAACATTGAGCAGTTATAAAGGAATTGTAGATATGGGAGTAGGCGGCTGGAATGGAGCAACAATCCGCCCCGAACTTTACAGAAAATTCGACGTTGCCGATAAGCGAGCCATGTTTTTTACCGAAGGACATACACTTGATTTAACGGAAATGAGCTCCAATACAAAAATCGGTTATGGCGTAACTAAATTCCGCAATGTAACTTCTAACGGAACTACAGGAAGTCACAATGATTTTGTTGATACTGATTATCCATTGTTCCGCTTGGCAGATGCTTACTTGATGTATGCCGAAGCAGTTGTTCGCAGTGGTGTCGATAAATCTACCGCAATAGGTTATGTAAATGAACTTCGCTCTCGTGCAGGTCTTTCTTCTTCTATTAGCGGAAGCGAACTTACACTTGATTTCATTATAGATGAGCGTTCTCGTGAACTTTATTGGGAAGGCTGGCGTCGTCAAGACTTAATTCGTTTCGGAAAATTTACCGGTAACAGCTATGTTTGGCAGTGGAAAGGGAATACACAAGCAGGTACGACAATCGCCGATTTCCGCAACTTGTTCCCATTACCCGCAGACCAAATTCAGATGAATAACAATTTGGATCAAAATCCGGGTTATAATTAATATCGATGATTGTTAAACATTAAAAATAAAAACAATGAAGAAAATATATAATATAATGATATTGCTTGCCTGCTTGACTTTCTTTTGGGCTTGCGAAACAGACCGCGACAATCTGACGGCACTAACTCCGGATAGTTTCGTGTTGAATACGCCTCCTTACGTTACCGGTATTTATGATTTGAGAAATACGGAAACCGTTCTGCTTACCACTTCTCAACCGGATTACGGCTTTACTGCCGCAACCATATACCGGGTGCAGATTGCTACACAAAATTCGTTTGAAGAATTTGTTACACTTCCTACTTTCTTTACTTCGGCAAGAATGGAAGTCAGTGCAGCCGAAATGGCTACAGCATTGGTGGGCTTGTTGGGTATTGAAAATGAAGAAGATTTTCCGACAGAAACGTTTCCCGTTTTTATACGCCTTTCTGCCGAATTGACTAACGGTAGCCGTCAAGTGCTATCGAATATCATTGAATTGCCGAAAGTGAGAAGCTACTTTGCATTAGACCCAATGGTAATGCCGGAAAATATGTACCTTGTTGGAAATGTTACTTCCGACGATTGGAGTTGGGATTCTGCAACCTCAATGGTTCCTGTTTGGGGAAAACCGGGTAAATTCTGGGTTGTTCAATATTTAGGAAAAGTGGGTGGCGACAATGCTGCAATTAAATTTAATTCAGCGAGAGCGTGGAACGAAACGGCATTCGGCATAAAAACCGCTGATATTGACGATGCATCTAAAGCATTGGCAGGTATTTCGGGCGATGATAATATCGTTATTGGAAATCCCGGCTGGTATATTGTAGTGGTAACAACCGAAATTTCAGGACGTGATTATATTTATCATGTACAATTCCTTGAACCGAAAGTTTATCTTACCGGAGATACGTCCGGAGGTTGGGATACATTTGATGCCGCACGTTTATTCACGGTTCCAGACTTATCACTTGGAGCAGATGCAAGCTTTGTATCGCCTGCATTTGTAGGCAATGGCGAAATCCGTGCTTGTATCAAACTCGAAGGTCAAGATTGGTGGCATACCGAATTTATAGTACTTAATGGCAAATTGGCATACAGAGGAACAGGAGGCGACCAAGACAGGGTTTCCGGAAGTGCTGGTCAAAAACTGCATATCAATTTCACTAAAGGAACAGGAAAAGTTGAATAAAAAGGTCTTTTGCACGTCATTGCGAGGGTGATAAGCCCGAAGCAATCCAGAACAATAAGACTAGATTGCTTCGCCACGAATGGCTCGCAATGACGGTCGCAACCTTAGAAATAATTTAATATTTATTAAAAATAAAAAATTAAACGATGAAAAAAATATATTTCTTTTTAGCAATACTTCTTGTAGCCGGTTTTTCTGCATGTGATGAAATCGGACTTGATGTGGCACCACCACAATCGAATCCACAAGAAGACCCACAGGTGATTGACGGTTTTACCATAGTTGTTGGCGATGATTTCAAAGCTGCTTTAGTATTAACCGGAGAAGAACAGGAATTTCAAGTTGTGAAAGCAACAGCCACACCGCCATTAGCGGAAGGGGCAACGATTGTATTCAGAACTGAAATTTCCGATACCAAAGATTTTGTAAATGTTGTAGAATTGATTACAACAAGTGCAGATAACGCATCAACAGTGCTTTCATCTGATTTGAACGCAGCTGTGCAAAAGTTGTTTAATACGAAAGCTCCTGTAACACATACTATTTATACCCGGAATTATTTCTCTATTTTAGAGGGTACTTCGGCATCTCAAATGCCCAAACCGGCTGATTTCGGTCCTTTTAGTGTTACGGCTTTTTCAAATGTCAAAATTGAACCGGCTTACTACTTGATTGGCAATCAAAACGGTTGGAATATAAACGATTTGGATGCTTACAAATTCTCTCGCAGCGATTTAGATGTTTACGATGACCCGATATTTACTATTACTGTGCTAATGCCAGAAAACTGTTATTTCAAAATCGTTCCGCAATCAAGCAAAGACAAAGAGGGCGATGCCAGGTGGGGCGGATTGCTTGGTAATCCGGTTGACGGCAATACCGACTTGGAGGGAATATTGATTGTTGACGGAGATGCTATGCGTATAGTAGAAGAGGGTTGGGTAAAAATCACACTCAACATGATGGAATCTACTTATACAATTGAGTTATTAGGAAATGCTTTACAACAACTGTATGTTGCAGGTAATCATCAAGGTTGGAATCCTGCTACTGCACCGATTGTATTTTCTCCGAATCTTGATTGGAAATTCGACGGCTATGTGTATATGACAGCCGGAAATACATTCAAGCTTACTGCTCAGCCCAATTGGGACGGTCCCAATTATGGAGACGGAGGAGAGGGCAAACTTTCTGATTCCGGAGGAGATTTATCAGTCCCTGAAACCGGATTCTATCGATTTACAGTAGACTTAAATAATTATACTTATACAGCTACAACCACAGAGTGGGGATTGATTGGAAGTGCAACCGGAAGTTGGGACGTTTCTACGCCAATGGAATTGAACTCCGCAACAGGCGAATGGACTGTTACTACAACATTAACCGAAGGAGCATTAAAATTCCGTGCAAACAATGCTTGGGATATCAACATTGGCGGCGATATGAACAATTTAACTTATAATGGCGCTGATATTCCTATAGCTTCTGCAGGTACTTACTTGATTACATTGAAATTAGGCGATGCTTCGGCATATACTTGTACTGTAGTTAAACAATAAGATATATTATTTCTACATAAAAAGAGCCGTTCAGACGGACGGCTCTTTTAATAATGAATAGTAATGAAAACATTATTACAAGTCTTTTTATTTTTCGCTGCGATTCTTTCTATTCAAGCGAAAGATGTAGAAACAGCTGCTCGTCCGGCTCTTCCGGACGGAATCAATATAATTGATAATAACACTGTTACTTTTATTCTGTATGCTCCGAATAAAAATAATATTTTCGTAGTAGGCGATTTTAACGAATGGCTGTCTAATGATGATTATATGATGAAAAAAGACGGTAATTATTGGTGGCTGACTGTTAATAATTTGCAACCCAATGTGGAATATGCTTTTCAGTATTTTGTAGATGGAAATTTATATGTCGGAGATGCTTACGCTCAAAAAACGCTCGATCCATGGAATGATAAATATATTTCATCTACCACTTATCCCAATCTAAAACCTTATCCCGCAGGAAAAAACAGTAATGACGGTATGGTTTCCGTGTTTCAAACAAATGAAACACCTTACAATTGGGAAGTTACAAACTTTCAAGCGCCACGCCAGGATAAATTGGTCATTTATGAATTATTGATTCGTGATTTTACTTCCACGAGCGATTTAAATGGCGTTATGAGCAAATTGGATTATCTGCAAGGATTAGGAATTAATGCCATTGAATTGATGCCCACGCAAGAATTTGACGGAAACGATAGTTGGGGATATAATCCTTGCTACTATTTTGCCATGGATAAAGCCTACGGAACTAAGGAAATGTATAAAAAATTTATTAATGCTTGCCACAAACGTGGTATGGCGGTCATTTTGGATATTGTATATAACCATGCCACCGGACAGCACCCCTTTGCCAAATTATATTGGAATGCGGCAACCAATGAAACTGCTGCCGATAACCCTTGGTTTAATGTAGTGGCGCCCCATCCGTATAGCGTATTTCACGATTTCAATCATGAATCTCCATTAGTAAGGGAATATTTTAAACGCAATTTAAAATTCTTGTTGGAAGAATATAAGTTCGACGGATTCAGATTTGACTTGACAAAAGGATTTACTCAAAAACAATCTACGGAATCTACGGCAGCAAATTATGACGCTTCCCGGATTGCGATTTTGAAAGATTATCACGACCAAATCAAAGCGGTTAAACCAAATGCCTATATGATTATTGAGCATTTCGCCGTAGATTCGGAAGAAAAAGAATTGGCCGGTACAGGCATGATGCCTTGGGGAAACAAAAATCACGCCTATTGTCAGGCTATAATGGGTTGGCAAGACGGTTCGGAATTTACCGGTATCAATGGTTGGACAAGGTCATGGTCTAACAATAATTTGGTCGGATATATGGAAAGTCATGATGAAGAACGCACAATGTATAAAGCAAAAACTTGGGGAGCTACAACCGAGATAAAAACCAATCTGGCAGTCCAATTGGAGCGGGCAGCTTTAAATGCGGCTTTCTTTATTCCGCTTCCGGGAGCAAAAATGATTTGGCAGTTCGGCGAAGTGGGATACGGTTTTTCTATCAATTCAAAAGCAGGATCAACAGTAATTAGTGAGAACAATAGAACTGCTCGAAAAGAAATCCGCTGGGATTATGTTGAAGTTCCTGCACGTAAAGCTTTATACGATACTTACTTCAAATTAAATAAGTTAAGAGAGCAATATAGCGATGCTTTCGACAATCAATCTTATTGGGAAACACAATTCAGCGTTAGTAATTGGGGTGGAAGACGTATTTGCTTAAACTCTCCCGATTTGAAAATGGTTATTATAGGAAACTTCAATCCAAACTCAACCGCTACAACCTACCCGAATTTCCCAACTACAGGAACATGGTATGATGTAATGACCGAAGAAACAATAAATGTAACCGACATAAGCATGTCTATCAATTTAGCACCGGGAAAATTCAAAGTGCTGACCAATAAAAAAATAGATATT
The DNA here is from genome assembly GCA_031253625.1 of Dysgonamonadaceae bacterium. Lineage (GTDB taxonomy): Bacteria > Bacteroidota > Bacteroidia > Bacteroidales > Azobacteroidaceae > JAIRVZ01. The sequence goes on along the minus strand of JAIRVZ010000089.1, from coordinate 1,212 downwards.
CCGTCGGGAGTGAATGACGTAGAAGAAGAAAAAATGGGTTTACAGCAAACAGCTGATTATTTGACAATTCTTACTGAAGAACCCGTTTTTGCTGCTAAAATATATAATATCAACGGTATTCTACTTAAACAGACGCAAGACGAAAACGTTGTTTCAATTGCTAATTTACCGAAAGGATATTATATTTTGAATGTCCAATTAACCGGACAAAATGTTTCTTTCAAATTTATAAAGTAAAATTAAAATCAAATGAAAAAACTGTTTTTTATCATAGCATTATTTGTATTTTCTCTGTCTGCAACGGCAGTAGAAATTACCCGCATGGAGCCCGCTTTCTGGTGGGTTGGTATGAAAAATCCCGAATTACAGATTTTAGTACAAGGGAAAAATATCGCCCAATCGCAAGTGCAATTGGATTATCCGGATGTGCGAATTAAAGACATCGTAAAACCCGAAAATCCCAATTACCTCTTTATTTATTTGGAAATAGGAGAAGCTGCTCAGCCTGGGCAAATGGAACTCTTATTCACAGAAGGCAAAGAGGCAGGGACGTTGCGTGCAACACCCATACAATATGAATTAAAACCTCGTGCTACCACAATTGGTGCGCAAGGATTTAACACCTCCGACGTGATGTATCTGATTATGCCCGACCGTTTTGCCAATGCCGACCCGTCTAATGATGTTTGGGAAGGAGTTCTAATCGAACGCGAAGACCCATTTGGGCGGCACGGAGGAGATTTGGCAGGCATTGAAGCGCATTTGGATTATCTCGATAATTTGGGAATAACCGCCATTTGGCTTAATCCTGTTTTGGAAAATAAAATGCCCGATGGTTCTTATCACGGTTATGCAATTACCGATTTTTATCAAGTGGATAAACGTTTCGGCAGCAATGAAGATTATTGTCGATTAATCGAAAAAGCACATCAAAAAGGTATAAAAATGGTAATGGATATGATTTACAACCATTGCGGAAGTAATCATTGGTGGATAGGAAATTTCCCCACTAATGATTGGTTGAATCATCAAGATGGATTTGTTCCGACAACGCATAATCTTTATACAATAATGGATCCTCATGCCCCGCAATCGGAAATCGCAGCCATGACCGACGGCTGGTTTGTGCCCTCGATGCCCGATTTGAATCAGCGCAACCAATTACTTGCAGATTATCTTATTCAAAATAGTATTTGGTGGATTGAATATGCC
>JAIRVZ010000066.1 GCA_031253625.1 Dysgonamonadaceae bacterium | reverse complement strand
AGATTACTTTTTTGACGTTTTTATCAAAATAATGACAAACTTCCGTAGCAGCCTTATTGATTGCATTGATAGATTTCAACAAGGGAGTTTTATAATCCAAAGCCTCCCCGGTGTATGAAATAAAAATGGTAGGAATACACAAGGTGTCTTTAACGATAAATGCGGGGGAAGAAGGGTCCCAAGCAGTGTAACCGCGTGCTTCAAAAGTATTTCGAATGCCTCCGCTGGGCAAACTGGATGCATCGGGTTCTTGTTGTGCCAGCAATTTTCCCGAAAATTCTTCAATCATTCCACCGTTTCCGTCGAACTCGACAAAGGCATCGTGTTTTTCAGCAGTTCCGTCGGTCAACGGATGAAACCAGTGAGTATAGTGTGTAACTCCCATTTCCATAGCCCACATACGCATTCCGGCAGCCACATGGTCGGCAATTTCCCTGTCTAAAGGTTCCCCTTTATCAATAGCATTTAACACTTGCTTGTAAGTATCTTTCGACAAGTACTTACGCATATTGTTTCTATTGAAAACATATTTTCCGAAATAGTCGGATGTTTTTTCTGCGGGGGCGGGAATTTCTATTGCTTTTCTTTTGGAAGCTTCTTCTACAGCTTTGAATCTTAGAGTTGCCATTTGCTTTTATTTTATAGGCAGCAAAGATACTATTTTTTCATTACAAAAGTTCTTCTTTAAGAAATTTGGCGGTATATCCGACGTTGCTTTTCGCCATTTCTTCGGGAGTTCCGGTGAATAAGACTTGTCCTCCGCCTTTTCCGCCTTCAGGCCCCATGTCAATGATGTAGTCGGCACATTTGATTACGTCCATATTGTGTTCAATGACAATCATAGTGTTGCCTTTATCAACCAACCGGTTGATTACGCTGAGCAAAACTTTGATATCTTCGAAATGCAATCCGGTAGTTGGTTCGTCTAAGACGTACATTGTTTTTCCGGTATCTCGTTTGGCTAATTCCGTGGCTAATTTAACTCGTTGGCTTTCTCCACCGGAAAGCGTTGTAGATGATTGTCCTAATTTGATATAGCCAAGTCCGACATCTTGCAATACCTTGATTTTAGCAAGTATATGAGGGACATTTTCGAAGAATTCCACAGCCATATTGATAGTCATGTTCAATACATCGGCAATGGATTTCCCTTTGTATTTCACTTCCAATGTCTCGCGGTTGTAGCGTTTCCCTTGGCAATCTTCGCAAGGGATTAGCACATCGGGAAGGAAATTCATTTCGATTGATTTATATCCGTTTCCGCCGCAAGTTTCACATCTTCCGCCTTTTACGTTGAAAGAAAATCTTCCCGGTTTATATCCTCGGATTTTTGCTTCCGGTACTTCGATAAACAAATTGCGAATATCCGAAAAAACGCCGGTATAGGTTGCCGGATTCGAGCGAGGCGTGCGACCGATGGGTGATTGGTCGACAGTTACAATTTTATCAATATTTTCGATACCTTCAATAGAAGTGTACGGCAATGGGTCTTGCAATGAATGATATAGTTTTGTACTTAAAATCGGCTGCAAGGTTTCATTTATCAACGTTGATTTTCCGCTTCCGGAAACACCTGTAACGCAAATAAATTTACCCAGCGGAAAGGACACATCAACATTTTTGAGATTGTTTCCCGATGCTCCTTTGATTGTGATTTTTTTTCCGTTTCCTTTTCTTCTTTTGGCGGGAATTTCGATTTTTTCTTTGCCGTTCAAATAGGCTGCGGTTAGGGTGTCTGATACCAACATTTCCTCAGGAGTTCCGGCAAAAACCACTTTTCCGCCAAGGCGTCCTGCACGAGGACCTAAATCAACTACATAATCGGCATTAAGCATCATTTCTTTGTCATGCTCAACAACAATGATTGAATTTCCTGTATCACGTAGTTGTTTCAACGAATCAATCAACCGTTGGTTATCCCTTTGGTGAAGTCCGATACTTGGTTCGTCAAGAATATACAGCACATTAACTAATTGAGAGCCTACCTGAGTTGCCAATCTGATGCGTTGGCTTTCTCCTCCCGAAAGGGATGTTGAAGAACGGCTTAAAGATAAATATCCCAGTCCTACATCCAACAAAAAAGAAGTGCGTGTGCGAATCTCTTTCAAGATTTCGGTGGCGATTAATTTCTGTTTATCTGATAAATGTTCTTCTAAATTATTAGTCCATTCGTAAAATTCCGAAATATCTGCATCTGCCAAATCCATAATGGTTTTTCCATGGATAAAATAATGCAAAGACTCTTTATTCAAGCGTTTTCCATTACATTCGGGACAAGTGAAAGTGGTTATGAATTGTCCCGCCCACTTTTGTGCTGTTGCAGAAGCATCGGACTCTTGTTGCATGGTGATGTATTTGGCAACTCCTTCGAATGCAAGGAAATAATTAGAATTGTTTCCCAACGCTTCATTTTTGATTTGAAGTCGTTCGTCGGTACCGTTCATTATCTCTTCTAACGCTTCTTGTGGAATATCTTCAATAGGTGTTTTGACGTTTACTCCGTATTTTTCGAGAATCGCCTCTATCTGCCAAAAAATCATTACGCTGCGGTATTTTCCTAACGGAACGATACCTCCTTGATAAATACTTAAGTTCTTATCAGGTACAATTTTATCTATATCAATCCGGTTGATATATCCCAAACCTTTACATTTCTGACAAGCTCCGTATGGCGAATTGAAAGAAAAATTGTGAGGAGCAGGCTCATTATAGGACAATCCGGTAGAAGGACACATTAACCGGCGACTAAAATGCCGCAGTTTTTGAGTTTCCAAATCTAAGATGATAACCAATCCGTTGCTTTGTTTCATTCCTGTAGCAACGCTGTTTTTTAGTCGTTTCGTATCTTTTTCGGAAACCTGCAATTTATCTATAACAACCTCAATATCGTGATTTTTGTATCGGTCGACTTTCATTCCCGGAATAATTTCGCGTAATTCTCCGTCGATTCTTACATTTAAGAAACCTTTTTTTCGCAACTGCTCAAAGAGTTCTTTGTAATGTCCTTTGCGACTTCTTACTACAGGTGCAAGCAGGTATACTTTTTTATCCTTGTATTGTTCTAAAATAAGATTGATGATTTGTTCGTCGGTATATTTCACCATTTTTTCTCCTGTGTGGTAAGAATATGCCTCTCCTGCGCGGGCGTATAACAAACGGAGAAAATCGTAAATCTCAGTAGTCGTTCCGACGGTAGAACGCGGACTGCGGTTGGTCGTTTTTTGCTCTATGGAAATCACCGGACTTAATCCGGTAATTTTATCGACATCCGGGCGTTCCATATTGCCCAAAAAAGAACGGGCATAAGCAGAAAATGTTTCGATATAACGTCGCTGACCTTCGGCAAAGATGGTATCGAAAGCCAATGAGGATTTTCCACTGCCGCTCAAACCGGTAATTACCGTAAATTTATTGCGTGGAATATCTACGTCAATGTTTTTAAGATTGTGTACGCGTGCACCCTGCACGCTGATATATTCTGTTTGTCTTTCGACTTCTTCTTTCATAAAATTTTAATTGGAAGGGTGCAAAGGTACAACTTTTTCTGCAATTTATATAAAGCGCACTTCCTTAAACTGGTAATGTTTGATTTCTTTGTCTCCGGTTTCGAGAATTAAAGTTCCGTCATCTTTTACTTCTTTGATGCAGGCTTGAAAACGTCCGTTCTTGTCTTCATAAGCATAATATCCCGATTTTCGATATAAAGCATTTTGATATTCGTTGCAAATAATTTCGATATTTCCAGATAAAAACTGTTGATATTTTTCTTCTGCTATTTTAAGAATAGAATCTAAAAAATCATTCAAATGATATGTTTTGTTGGTTATTTGTCGTAAGGATATTGGATTAGGCGCATCGCTAATAAATAACTCTTGATTAATATTTAATCCGATTCCGATAATCGAAGAAGAGATATTGTTGCCGATAATCTCGTTTTCGATTAAAATGCCGCATATTTTTTTGTCCTGATAATAAATATCATTAGGCCATTTGATAGAAATATGTCCGGTATATTTATCCAAAGTTTCTTTAACCGCCAACGAAAAAATCCGAGAAATGATAAAGCTTTGTTTTGCAGGAAGATTTTCCGGAAATAAAACGACACTAAAAGTAAGGTTCTTATAAGGTTCCGATTCCCAAAAGTTTCCGGCTTGTCCGCGACCGGCAGTTTGTTTTCCGGCAACTATCGTTGAAAAAGACGGCAACCTCTGCTCCGAACATAATTTCTTTAGTTCGGAGTTAGTAGAATTTACGGAATCAATTTTGATAATATTCATCTCGTGTTTTCTTGGGTAGTTTTTTGACAACCTCGTCAACGGAGTGCAATATCCATTTTTTGACTTCTTCGTCATCCATATCCCGATTGAGATAAATTGTATTCCAATATTTTTTGTTGAAATGCCAAGCAGGTTCAACAGCATTGTAATGCTCACGGAGTTCGATGGCTTTTTCAGGATCGCATTTGATCGAAATACATAATCTTTCATTGCCTAATGGTAAAAGCGCAAACATCTTGTCTAATATCTTAAATACTAAACTGTATTCATCAAAAGGTAAACATTCGGAAGAGCCTTTAATGCTCAAACAAAATTCTCTTAATTCTTCGATATTCATTTGTTTATCTATATGTTTTTAGCGGTGGATAAAAAGCATCTTCAATATGGTCGATAATATAATTCGGCGGATAACCTATAATTGAAATAATGTCGAAACGAGCAGGCAAATCGACATCAAACATCTTTACATATAAGTCCGCGGCTGTAACAATATGATTTATTTTTTGTTTATCGACCGCTATTTCAGGCATTTCCAACGGGATTCCCGAACGGGTTTTAACTTCCACGATTATCAGTTCGTCATCACTTTTTGCTACAATATCTAATTCGTAGCGACCTTTTCTCCAATTGGTGTGTAAGATTTGGTATCCTTTGTTCTTTAAGTACTCGATGGCGGTTGTTTCTCCATCTTTTCCTACTTGGTTATGCTCTGCCATAATTAATATTTTCGACAAAAATAGCTATTTTTTTTGTATATTAAAGGAATACATTAATTTTGCAAAAACATTAATACGTCTTAAATGTCGGAACTTAGCAGAAATCGAAGAATCACTTTTATGTTGAATGAAGAAGAACATAAAACGGTTTCGAATTATCTATCTAAATATCACATCTCAAATCGTTCTCGTTGGTGTCGAGAAGTTGTTATTTCACATGTATTGAAAATGCTGGAACAGGATTACCCGATGCTTTTCAGTGAAAATGAGATGAGACGATGAATGAAAATAGAGTTGAATTCCTGAATGATGAATATTTCATGAAACAGGCACTGATGGAAGCGCAATATGCCGAAGAAAAAGGCGAAGTCCCCATAGGTGCTGTGATTGTTTGTAAAGGAAGACTTATTGCGCGGGCACACAATCTTACGGAAACACTAAACGATGTAACTGCTCATGCAGAAATGCAAGCAATTACGGCAGCGGCATCCATTTTAGGCGGGAAATACTTAAAAGATTGCACGCTGTATGTAACTGTAGAGCCTTGTCCGATGTGTGCCGGAGCGTTAGGTTGGTCGCAAATTTCGAAAATAGTATACGGTGCTAATGACGAAAAAAAAGGATATTCTCGATTTGCACCTAACGTTTTACATCCGAAGACAGAAGTCGTTTCAGGAATTTTAATGAGTGATTCTGTTCATCTGATGAAGAAGTTTTTTGAAGATAAAAGACGATGAAAAAAATATTAATTACAGGAGCAAGCGGTTTCATCGGCAGCTTTTTGGTAGAAAAAGCGCTCGAAATGGGTTGGGAAACTTGGGCAGGAATCCGCAAATCAAGTAGTCGCGAATACTTACAAGACACGCGTATCCGTTTTATTGACTTAGATTATTCAAACAAAGAAGTACTTCAACAGCAAATACAAGCTCATGTTTCCGAACATGGTAAATGGGATTATATTGTGCACAATGCCGGAGTTACCAAATGTTTATGTGCATCTGATTTCTTTACCGTTAATTACCAATATACAGCTAACTTTATTGATGCTCTTCAGAGTGAGGAGAATTGTCCTGAAAAGTTTATTTTGATGAGCAGTTTGGGCGCGTTATTTTCTGAAACTGCATATGGATTAAGCAAATTAAAAGCAGAACAGCATCTACAATCCAATTTGGATATTCCATATATAATACTGCGTCCGACAGGTGTTTACGGTCCTCGCGAAAAGGATTATTATATGATGTTGAAAACCATCAATGCCGGATTAGAAGTAACAGCCGGATTTAAGCCACAGCGTTTGACATTTATATATATAGCCGACTTGGTTCAAGCCGTATTTCTTGCTTTGGAAAGCGATTTGACAAAAAAAATATATGCCGTCTCCGATGGAGAAGTGTACACAGATGCCGAATACGCCAAGTTAGCAAAGAAAACACTTGGAAAGGATTTCGTTTTACGAATAAAAGTTCCATTATTTTTATTATATACTGTTTCGGTTTTATCCGAATTATTTGGGAAAATTTCAGGAAAACCGGCTACACTCAACAGGGACAAATATAAAATAATGAAACAACGCGACTGGTCTTGTTCTAACCAACCTTTAATTGATGACCTTGATTTTTTTCCGCTATACAATTTGAAAGACGGATTGGAATACAGTGTTGAGTGGTATGAGCGAAACAAGTGGTTGTAATGTAAATGACTTATTTGCAGCAACTTTTTGGATATGACACATCCACCAAAAACAACGCATGAGCAGGAGCCGATGTCCTGGCATAGTTTCTGTTTTTTTGTTCGATTATTTGCCGGAAATCTTCAATCGTAATTTTTCCTCGGCCAACTTCGAGCAAAGTACCGACTATCGCCCGCACCATATTGCGTAAAAAACGATTAGCCTGAATGGTAAATACCCAAAGAGAATTACTTTCCTGTTCCCATTTGGCGTACATAATTTCACAATTATTTGTTTTTACGTCTGTATGTAACTTACTGAAACTGGTGAAATCTTCGTAATCGAATAATGTTTTGGCAGCCTCATTCATCAGTTCGAAATTTAATGCAAATGGAACCTTGTATGCAAAATCTTCTTTGAAAGGATTTTTTTCTATTGTTACATAATATTTATACGTTCGGGAAATGGCATCAAAACGAGCATGAGCTTCGGGAGTAACTTTTTCTATTTTTGAAACGGCAATATCTTCGGGCAAAAATCCATTCAATTTTTTCACCAAAGACAAACAATCTATATTTTTTTCGGAATCTAAATGAGCAACCATACATGCTGCATGAACGCCCGAATCTGTTCTCCCTGCTCCTACTACAGAAATCTGTTCTTGCAACAAAATGCTCAAAGATTCTTCTAATTTCTGTTGCACGGTTATTCCGTTGGGTTGAATTTGCCAACCGCAATAATTTTTTCCGTTGTAAGATAGATAGATGAAATAACGTTTCATACAAAAAATATCATTTTTTTCACTACTCATCAACTCTAACCGTAATATGAAAACACCCTTGATTTTTTTCGTGTTTCACATAACACCTTTTTTCTTTTTTCAAATCTCTCAAAACAGAAGCCAACACCATTTTTAACTGTTCAGGTGTTAAATCGGTTTTTCGCTTGGAATCTTTTTGATAACGCTTCCAAGATATATCAAATGTTGTTGCATACTTATGTGCAGAATTTTCTGTCGAATTAGTATTTTTCTTCCTCAACCTTTTGATATCATCTTCCGTTCGCGTAATGCTTGTAACAAATAACTTATAATGTGGAGCATTCAGACTCTTAAGAGAATCTCTAAAATTTTCACCTATCGCATTCAACAAATCCAGTGCCTGCGGAACAAGAAACGGTATGGAGTAAGTCAATTCTTCTACTTCATAATTTTTATTGCTCTTGACTTCTTTTAATTTATCCTTTTTTTTCTCTGCCGTTTCACGGTCTGCCATCAGTTCCACTCCCAAAATTTCAGCTGATCTTAAATGATATTCGTTCAAATCATTGAAATCTCGATTATAGCTACCATTAAAACGAATCGGTTTTATTGTTTCATTTTTTTTACACGAAGGTAAACCAAGGCATAAAATAACAACCCAAAAGGCTAATATGAATTTATTTGAAGAACCCATCAAAATAATTAAAATATATCGACCGTAAAAGTATTAAATATTTCAATTTATTGTATAATTTTGTGGTCGTAATACAATCACTTTTCGCAACTATATTCAATGATAGAAAGAATTATTATTATTGATTCAATAGATCCCGTTATTTTTTTTGGAACAAATAATTCCAACATACAACTAATCAAATCATTATACCCTAAACTGCGCATTGTTGCACGCGGAAATGTCATCAAAGTTATCGGTGATGAACTGGAACTGATTGCATTTGAAGAAAAAATGCGTGAGTTGGAAAAACATACTGCAGAATATAATTTATTGACGGAAGAAAATATCATAACTATTGTCAAAGGAAAAAACACCAACATTCCGGTTAAACAAGAAAACCTGATTATCCACGGAATGAACGGCAAGCCGATTACCGCCCGAACAGAAAATCAACAAAAATTGGTCAAAGCATTTGAAACGAATGATATGCTTTTTGCCATCGGCCCGGCCGGCTCGGGGAAAACCTATACAGCCATTGCTTTGGCAGTACGTGCGCTTAAAAACAAGGAAATAAAAAAAATCATTTTGAGTCGTCCGGCTGTAGAAGCAGGTGAAAAACTCGGATTTCTTCCGGGAGATATGAAAGATAAAATCGACCCATATCTCCAACCATTATATGATGCGTTGGAAGATATGATTCCGCTTGCCAAACTGAAAGAGTATATGGAAACCAAAATCATCCAAATCGCTCCTTTGGCTTTCATGCGTGGACGAACTCTGAGCGATGCTGTAGTTATCTTGGATGAAGCGCAAAATACAACCATACATCAAATCAAAATGTTTCTGACCCGTATGGGTATGAACACTAAAATGATTATTACCGGTGATATTACACAAATAGACCTTCCGGCATCGCAGCCTTCGGGTTTGTTACAAGCCTTGAATATTCTTAAAGATGTAACCGGAATTGCACGCATCGATTTCAACAAGAAAGATATTGTAAGGCACAAGTTAGTGCAGCGAATTGTTGAAGCTTATGAAAAATTCGATAAATGTGAATCTAAAAAAGGAATAAAAAACTAACTAACAATAAAAGAATATGAAGAATACTTTAACAAAAACAGATTTCAATTTCCCCGGACAAACCAATGTTTATCACGGAAAAGTAAGAGACGTGTATTCAATCAACAACGACCTTTTGGTTATGGTGGCAACCGATCGCATTTCGGCTTTCGACGTCGTTTTACCCGAAGGCATTCCTTACAAAGGACAGGTTTTAAATCAAATTGCAGGAAAATTCTTAGACGCAACTTCAGATATTGTTCCCAACTGGAAATTGGCATCGCCCGACCCAATGGTTACTGTAGGTGTGAGATGCGAGCCATATAAAGTAGAAATGATTGTCCGTGGTTATCTTACCGGAAGTGCTTGGCGTGAATACAAAGCCGGCGCACGTACGATTTGTGGAGTTGCCATCCCCGAAGGCATGAAAGAAAATCAAAAATTCCCAACTCCTATCCTCACGCCTACAACTAAAGCAGATGAAGGACACGATGAAAATATTTCCAGAGAAGAAATCATTGCACAAGGTTTGGTCGATAAAGCCGAATATGAACAATTAGAAAAATATACTTTGGCATTGTTCGAACGCGGCACCGAAATGGCTGCTCAAAAAGGTCTGATTTTAGTCGATACCAAATACGAATTCGGCAAAAAAGATGGAAAAATCTATCTTATCGACGAAATTCACACACCCGATTCTTCCCGTTATTTCTATGCGGAAGGTTATGAGGAAAGATCTGAAAAGGGAGAAGAACAAAAGCAACTTTCTAAGGAATTTGTCCGCAAATGGCTAATGGATAATGGTTTCAAAGGAGAAAAAGGACAAAAAGTTCCCGAAATGACTCCTGCCTATTGCGAAAGCGTTTCCGAACGCTATATCGAATTATACGAAAATATTGTAGGAGAAAAATTCGCAAAAGCCGATGTTTCGGGAATCGCCGCAAGAATTGAAAAAAATATATTGGAGTATTTGAAGAAATAACATTATGGACAAATACGGTTTAATAGGCTATCCTCTTCATCACTCTTTTTCGCAGGGTTATTTCAATGAAAAATTCAGGGCGGAAAAAATTGATGCCGAGTATGTTAATTTTGAGATTCCGACCATCAAAGAATTTCGCAACATCATTAAAGAGAATCCTAATCTAAAAGGATTAAATGTTACTATTCCTTACAAGGAGCAAGTAATCCAATATTTAGATGATTTGAGCGATAATGCCAAAGCGATAGGTGCAGTTAACGTAATCAAATTTGTTAGGAATAAATCAGGAAAAAAGGTCAAGCTGGTAGGTTATAATTCCGATGTTATAGGCTTTCAGGAATCATTGAAGCCTTTGTTGGAAGAACATCATCAATCGGCGATGATACTTGGTTTCGGAGGCGCCTCAAAAGCAATCAAGAGAGGTTTGGATAACTTAGGGTTATCTTCGCAATTTGTATCAATAGAAAAGAACGACAACGTAATCCCTTACGAAAATATAACTCCCGAAATGATGGAGCAATACACCGTGATTGTCAACTGCACTCCGGTCGGTATGTATCCGAATATCAATGAATGTCCGAATATCCCTTACGAACTGCTTACAACAAAACATCTCTTATATGATTTAACTTATAATCCCGACGAAACGCTGTTCATGAAAAAAGGGAAAGAGCGGGGAGCAAAAGTAAAAAATGGCTTGGAAATGCTCTTATTGCAAGCTTTTGCCTCTTGGGAATTTTGGCATTGAAATAAATTTTTATAATCTTTGCATAAAAAGAAAGCAAATTATGTATATAATAGGAGTTGCCGGTGGTTCAGGATCGGGAAAAACAACATTCGTTCACAGATTATTTCAAAGACTTCCTAAAGAAGGAATTGCTATTCTCCCGCAGGATGCATATTATAAAGATTCTTTACATCTTTCACCGGAAGAAAGAAAGTTGCAAAATTTCGACCATCCGGATTCGATAGAGTGGAATTTAATGCTGGATCATATCAAACAATTAAGATCGGGACAAGCTATTGAATGTCCCACTTACGATTATATATCTTGCTTGAGATTAAAAGAAACGATTCACATCGAACCGTGTAAATTGCTGTTGATAGAAGGTATTTTGCTTTATACCTGCAAAAAACTTTGTAAGGAAATTGATATGAAAATCTTCCGTGATGTTCCGGCCGATTATCGCTTAAGCCGCATCATTGAAAGAGATATGCAATCAAGAGCAAGAACTGCGCAGGATGTAATCGATAGATTCTACCAAACCGTGCGACCAATGCACGAAGAATTTATAGAACCTTCCAAGCTTAGAGCTGATGTTTTGCTATCAGGAGCCGAAGTCGATGACAAAGCGGTGGATTTTATCGCAGGAGGAATTATTAAAATATTAGAAGAATAAGTCAAATCTTATAATTTATACGTCAACGCCCGGCTATTTTCACAAACAGCCGGGCGTTTCTTAAGTTAACTCTATGAATGTTAACTTTCTACACCAAATAAATATCTTATTGTAATGTTGTAATATCTTGAATTGTTGTTACTTTTCCCGTCTGAATATTGAGATATTGAAAACGTCCGGGAGTTTCAATTCCGCTCCAGTCAGATTTCCAAACACTTCTGCAAGTGATAAAAATATTGCCGTTATTATCTGATTTCAAAATATATGGATTTTCACCAACCGTAATTCTTGATTCTTCTTGAAATTTATTTATGTCGATTACTGAAAGAGTATTATCAATGTTGGAATAATCCAATCCATTGGTATTGGCAACATATAATTTGCCTTTAGCATAAGCGATACCTTCAGGGTTGTTTCCGACAGCAGTTATTCCGTCGATATTCAGGCTTGTTGTATCTATTCGCACTACATTTCCATCGAAAGTCGTTGCATAAACTTTTCCGGCATTAGCGGTTAGGTAATGAGGCTCACGACTTTGCCCTGCTCCATCTTTTACTTCAATTGTTTTGATTATTTCTTTGCTTGCCACACCAAGAACAGCTATAGTTCCGGAAGTAGAAACGGTAATGTATATTTTGCCACCATGAATAAGTATATCCATTGCTCCGGAACCTAATTTTCCGTTGGCAATATCGAATTTGGTTTCTTTCGATTTAAAATCATAAAAAGAAATCGTTGAATTGTTTCCGCCCCATGTACCTTCGCTCAGAATGAAAACACCTGTACCTTCTTTAAATGCAAATCCACAAGGATTGATTCCAACATTGAGCGTTCTTTGTTTTTTGCCGTTCGCATCAAATATATATACTACGCTCGGAGTCATATAATCATCTGCATCCGAAACATACACCTCTTTTGTTATCGGATCAACGCCGATTCCATAAGGTGCTGCTATGCTTGTCCCATCTGTAATAAAATTTCGTTTCCCAAATGATTTTGTTTTCGTGCTATAAACACCAACATTAGCCGGATAACTATCGTCATAATAATAACACAAATCTCCATCGATAGTTATTTTCAATGCTGAAATATCTATACCCGGTAAATTGTCATCATCACCGTTATTATTTTTCTCACAACTTGTTAATACACAAGCAACACCGGCAGTTAAAACTGCAAACTTCAAATAATTAAAAATTGTTTTCATAAAAATTTATTTTTTGTTTATAAAATGAATATTAAAATATAAATCTGATTCCCGCTCTGAAACTACGCCCTTGCATAGGGTAATTTTCAACAACTTCATATTGTTCATCCAATAAATTTAGACATTCAACATTGAGCGATAACTGTGTTTTATTTAAATGGAATGTCCGGCTTAACGAAATACTGTGTTCCGAATAAGGCTCCATTCGGTATGTCCAAAAATTGACCGTATTAGTATATCTATCTCCGCAAAAGAATGCCGTATAATTTACATCTACCCAAGGAGTTGAAATAAATGCGTATCCCGAACCCGAATGACGCGCAGTATAAGGTATTCGCTGATTGTAAGTCTTCGGTTTATCCTTATTTTTATCCAACACATCTTGATAAGTATAAATTGTTCCGATTTCACATTGAATATTATCGCTTGCTTGTATTTTCAATTTCAAATTGACATCAATGCCTTTAATTTCAACTTTTCCAAAGTTTTTAACTGTCCATATAAACAGGCTGCGTCCGGGAGTAGCAATAATTTTGTTTTCAATCTGATTGTAATACAAATCAGTAGAGATTGACAAACATGGAAAAAATTTACTAATCGAACTTGACCACAACAAACCGACATTGTATTGAACGGCCTTTTCCGGTTTTAAATTTTGTGGCGTAACTTGAGAAAAATATAAATCTCCGAAAGTCGGCAAGCGGAATGAATGTTTATAAAACCCTCTTATTTTCAACGGAGTATTCTTCAACGGAGTAACCGAAAATCCTACATACGGAGATAAATCAAACAAGTTATCGGGAGCATTTCCTATTTTCACAGATTCGTTTACATAAGTACTTAACACGCTACCGGTAACAGTCAGATAATCATTCATATATTTTCCCGAAATAGCACTTAAAAAGGTTGTTCTTGATGGGAATCTGTTATTGGATAAATTGCTATTGAAATTACCATAAATACCATCGTTTGCCCACGAAAAAGACAATTGTTCGGAAAATTGATAAGCCAATGTTGCGTTTAGATAGTATTCTCGTTGGTAATACTCATTCTTCTGACTTCCTGTATCATAATAACTTCTTCTGTCTTCATATTCCATATACGAATAATTGAACTTGGCATGAGTCATCAACTTCAATTTTTTATTGAATGATTGAATGTATTTTGCTTGAAAAAAAGCATTTTCGTCGTACAAGCGTTCTGCGGAATAATCATTATCATAAATTAACGAACTGGGAAGCCCTCTGTTGGAATTATTGTAAGATGCTTTGAATGATAACTGCCTGTCGTTAGAGAAATTACCAAATAAATTCCATTCTGTTTTTAACGTTTCAACATCCGAATTATATCTTTTGCGTTTTTCCGGAGCTTTATTATCATATCCTCGATATTGAATCAAAGGATAATCCCCATCGATTTTCAACCATTCTACAGAAACCTGTGTTGAAAACACCTTATTTAAATATTGTTCATACAAAACCGAAGGATTGATAAGATTTAGAGAACCATATTTTATTCCGGCTTTAATGCCAAAAGTTTTGTTTTCACTTAATTGTGGTTTCTTAGTTACTATATTTAGCACACCCGCTGTTGATTGCATTCGAGCCGCTTGAAAAATGTCGTCACTTTCTCCAATATTCAAACTCAACATTTCGACATTATCCAACGAAAAGCGACCTAAATCAATTTGTCCTGTTTGATAATCGGTTAAAGTGATTCCATCGTAAGCAACAGCCGTATGATTGGCTCCCAAACTGCGGATAGAAACCGTTTTCAACCCTCCTACTCCACCGTAATCTTTTACTTGCACTCCGGAAAAGAATTTTACCGCATCCGAAACCTGCAAAGAATTAATTTTCTGAAGTTTACTTCCCTGTAGCACTTGCAATGGAGATGTCGCCCTGTTTACAGACGAATAAACAGCGTTTACTTCAACCGTATTTAATTGATGCGTGGCTGCAGATATATTTATTGTATCGGATATTTCCTGCCCTGAAACATTAAACATTGTAAAAACAAAAAAAACACATACCACCAATTTGGAAAAGCACGTAGTGCTTCTGCATTTATAGCCGTGTGCGAAAGCGCACGGTTGGCTGTTAATCCATCTATTCAAACAAATATCGTTCATTATATCCGATTTCAAATTTTCCCAAGACCGTGCGCTTTCGCACACGGCTATAAATGCAGAAGCACTACGTGCTTTTCCAAGCACAAGGATTTGCTGCTAAGCCGTAAAAAATGAGATTTCTTTATGTAGTAAAAACTTTAAATCTCGAAAGTATTTACCATAACATTTTTTGGCAGGTTTTCTGACTTGTTCCTGTTCGCACGACCTTCCCGGAAATTCCAGTGGTATAAGTTTTGTGCGAATCTTTGAATTGGAACTTACAGCAGCGAGACTGTTCAGGATTTTCACCTGATTCCCTTTTCAGCATTTTCACCGAATGATGAAAACGCCACCAAAACTTTTGCAAAGGTATGGATAAAATTAATTTATGCAAATAAAATAGCCACGAATTAACACTTTTATTTTTGTGCTAATCCGTGGCTAAAATTTTGCTGCGAAAATCGACCTTATTTATTTGCCCATTTCACATAAGCGAAATCCATTCGGTGAGGAATGTCTTTATTATAAGGATAAATACGGAAAGAAAATTTAGAGAAGCCGGTTTCTGTAGCTGTTACATCAGCATTGAAGTAAACTTTACTTCCTTCCTGCTTGACGAATTCTAAAGGTATTACAGCAACGCTACGATTCGAATCCGGAGTAAAGACCACCAATTCAACACCGACAAAGCCTTGCATCTCGTGACGGTCGATAACGACTTCCAAGTGTTTTATGTCTCCTACTTCCATACCTTTAGATAATTTGGCATCATCTACGTTGATGGAAACGACTTCGAGTTCGTCCCAATGAGAAGCAACTTCTTCTTTCCATGCTGCCAATTCTTTTGCTTTTTCAAACTTATTAGCAATGATAAATGCAGAACGTGTTGCCAATTTGGAGTAGAAACGTTCGATATAATCTTCGAACATTCTTTTAGTCGTATAATGAGGAGCAATTTGGGCAATCGAATTTTTGATATATTGTATCCATTCGGGAGAATATCCTTTGCTGTTTTTAGCATAATACAAAGGAATAATCTCGCTTTCGAGCATGGAATAGATAGTCGACGCATCCAATTGGTCTTGATAATCTTGATTATCGTAAGTACGTTTTTCCGTCAATGCCCAACCGGCACCTTCGCGGTAGCCTTCGTACCACCAACCGTCAAGCACAGAGAAATTCAACACACCATTCATTTCTGCTTTTTCACCGGAAGTTCCCGATGCCTCCAACGGACGAGTAGGTGTATTCAACCAAATATCAACACCGGAGATAAGACGTTTTGCCAAACGCATATCGTAGTTTTCCAAGAAAATGATTTTTCCTAAAAATTCGGGCATTCGTGAGATTTCAACGATTCTTTTGATTAATCCTTGGCCACCACCGTCTGCCGGATGCGCTTTACCTGTATAAATAATCTGAACCGGATAATTCGGATTGTTCACAATTTTAGACAATCTTTCCAAATCATTAAACAATAAATGTGCACGTTTGTAGGTGGCAAAACGACGTCCAAAACCTATTAAGAGTGCATTCGGATTGATTTTCTCCAAAACAGACACTACTTTCGACGGGTCTCCTTGGTTTTTCAACCAATTATCTCTAAACTGTTCACGAATATAACTTACCAATCGTTTTTTCAAAGTTTCACGTACTTCCCAAATTTCTTCGTCCTGAACATTGTAGATTTTCTCCCAAACTTCAGGATTGGACTGGTCGTTATAGAAATTCTTTTCAAAATTCTTTTCGTAGAACTTGCGCCATTCGGAAGCTGCCCAAGTAGGCATGTGAACACCGTTTGTTACATAACTGACATGCAACTCTTCGGGAAAATATCCTTTCCAAACCGGAGCAAACATTTTTTGAGAAACAAGTCCGTGCAATAAACTTACCCCATTGGCTTCCTGACAAGTATTCAAGGCAAATACGCTCATAGAGAATTTTTCCTCTGAACCCGGATTGGCTCGTCCCATATCCATCAATTCTTGCCATGAAATACCCAATTTTGCAGGGAATTTGTTCATGTATTTGCTGAAAAGACCTTCTTCAAAGTAGTCGTGACCGGCAGGAACCGGAGTGTGGCAAGTATAAAGTGCAGAAGACCTTACAACTTCCAATGCTTGATTAAATGTTAATCCATCGTTAGCAATATAATCTGCCAAACGTTGAGCGTTAATCAATGCGGCATGACCTTCGTTACAATGGTAAACCTGTTTTTTGATGCCTAATTTGTTTAACATCAAAATACCACCGACTCCCAGTAAATATTCTTGTTTGATACGGTTTTCCCAATCTCCACCATACAATTGGTGAGTAATAGAACGGTCCCATTCGCTATTCATTTCCATATCGGTATCCAACAAATAAAGAGAAACACGTCCTACGTTTACTCTCCAGATATATGAGTATACTTTGTGGTCGGCGTATGGAACTTCCAATATCATCGGTTGTCCATCTGCTTCGAACAGTTGTTCAACGGGTAGAGTATCGAATTTCTGAGCTTCGTAGTTAGCAATCTGTTGACCGTCCATTGACAAGCACTGTGTGAAATATCCATATCGATAAAGAAAACCGACAGCGGTTAAATTGATATTCATGTCGCTGGCCTCTTTGATGTAATCACCGGCAAGAACACCCAAACCTCCGGAATATATTTTTAACACGTTAGTCATTCCATATTCCATACTGAAATAGGCGACTGAAGGTTTTGTAGCATCAGGTTTGACATCCATGTAAGCCCTGAATTTAGCATAAACCGTATCGACTTGTGCCAAAAAGTCTTTATTTTTTGAGAGTTCTTCTAATTTTTTGTATGGAAGTTGTTGAAGAAGCACTATCGGATTCCCTTCGGTTTTTTGCCAAAGCGTTTTATCTATGGCAGTAAATAATTCTGTTGCTTCATAATTCCAAACCCACCAAAGGTTGTGAGCAATTTCGTCTAAAACTTTTAGTTCTTGAGGCAATTTGGAATGAATATTTATGTCTTTCCAAACAGGCTCGTTAGCGTAATTAGCTTTGATTTTCATAATTTGATGTAATTTATGTTATAATTTCGTTAGTGTTAACTTTTTCATTTTTTTCTGAGAGCTATATCATACGTTTCGTAATAGTATTCAATGAAATGCGACCACGCTGCTTTTTCCGACAAAACGGATGCTACATTTCTTGCAGTCGTAATATCATCGGGGAACAAATTCGAATATTCTATAATTGAATTTTTAATATTTTCAGCAACTTCATAATAATTCTCGTCATTTCTTATCACAACGCTTACTCCCTGTAATAAGTTCTTGAAAGCACCTTCTTTTTTTGCCCAAAGACCAAATCCTGCTAAGTTTGTAGTAATTGTCGGCACTCCAAATGCAACGCTTTCTAACGGAGTATATCCCCACGGCTCATAATAAGAAGGGAAAGCCGTTAAATCCATTCCTATAAGAATGTCGTAATACGGCAAATTGAAAATACCATCATCTCCATTAAGATAAGACGGAACAAAAATAATTTTGACCTTATCTTCCGGTTTATTGACAAAATCAAGATGTTGCAAATGATTACAGATTTTGTCGGTTTGGGGTTCATACAACTCGTGTGTCAAGTATGGATTAGCCAGAGGAGAAGTTATCTCTTCGTTGTTTTGCAAACGATTTTGCAAATCCTCACGCGCACCCTTTGCCCAAGCCGGAACAAGGATAAATGCCACAACCTGCTTATCAGCCTCTTGCGAATGGTTACGCACACGATTTATCGCCTCAATAAAAACGTCGATTCCTTTGTTTTTGTATTCGTAACGTCCGCTGATTGCCAATAGCAATGCGTTTTCTTCGACTTTACTTCCGGTCAATTTTTCGGTTACTTCGAGCAATTTTTTTCGAGCAACATTTCGTTTTTGCGTATAAGTGCGTCCTTTCGGCACAAAATTATCTTCAAAACCGTTAGGAGTAACTACATCCGGAGTTTTATCCAATAGCTGCGTACATTCACGGGCTGTAAGATCGCTTACTGTGGTGAAAGCATCAACATGCCAAGCCGTTTGTTTTTCTACAGAGTGTTTAGCCTCCATATTCAATTCTTCTGCCATTTGGTCTCCGTTATAACCATCGAAATAAGCATATAAAGGCTTGTTATTTCCGGCAATGGAGCGTCCGATAGAAGTAGCATGAGTAGTGAAAACCGTGGCAATACCGGGAACGCAGTCTTTGAGGTACAAAGCACCCATACCCAGCATCCACTCATTGAAATGAGCGATTACTTTCGTATTTTCTAAGCGATAAAATTTATAGAAACTTTCAATTACCTTGCCTGTCGCATAAGCAAACATACAAGATTCGTCATAATCTCCGTAAGCATTCATTGATTTGACACCGAATTTTTCCCACATCCGGAAATAAATCGGGTCTTTTTGAGAGAAAAAGTCGGAAAAGTCGACCAAAATAGCAACCGGTTTGCCCGGAACATTCCACCTGCCAATTTTAATTTTCAGGTTTTCCGTTTCAACGGCATACTTTTTCCAGTCTTTAAAAAGAGTTGCTTTTTCGGTAAAATCAGGATTATTATTACAATCCGGACCAATGAATATAATTTTATCCTTGAGTTTATCTTGAAGTGTTTTTGCGCGAGTAGATAAAACGGTGTAGATTCCACCAACTTTATTACAAACTTCCCAACTTGATTCGAAGATATAATCGGGCATCAATCTGTTATTATTTTCCATAGAGAACGAACTAATACACAAATTTGAGCCGGCAAAGATACAAAAATTTCCTGCTTTACAACATCTTATTCGAAATATTTAATAAGATAAATTATTGAGGGGAAGTGATCGCTGTATCCATTCAAAAATGTATTCTGACTATGTGTTCTTAAAGGATAACCTTTATACTGTCCTTCTTTTTGTATTAAAAAATCACGATTAAAAACTTCAGCTTTCCAAAATTTGAACGTACTTCGGTCATCTCCCAACAAATTATCCGAAATAATAATTTGGTCAAAAAGATTCCATCCTCCTTGATAAGCCAAAGAGCCGATTCCTTTGGCATGCAATTCTGCCATCGGATTAAAAAGTCCGTTTGCCTTTACATCTTTTCTTTTTGTTGCGGCACCCAACGTGCTTTTTACACTTTTGTTAGTCGGGTCGTCGTTTAAGTCACCCATAATAATTACTTTAGACTCCGGATCTGCAACCCTTAACGAATCGTGAATCTGCCTGTTCAACTCGGCAGCAGCTATCCGGAAACGTTCGGCATTTCCTCTCGAAGGCCAATGGTTCACGAGAAAATGAAATTTTTCGCCATCCATCAAACCGCTTACCAATAATACGTCACGCGATCTGAAATTTGGAAAATCCTTAACAATCAGCGGAAAAGCTTTAGATGATGTTACCGTAAAAAGGAGCGGATTATACAAAAGTCCGACATCAATACCTCTTCTGTCGGGAGAGTCATAATGTACGATTTGTAAATTGAGTTTGGCTAACGCATCTCTTTTCACCAAATCTTCTAACACTGACCTGTTTTCGACTTCCGCCACACCGATTACGGCAGGCCCCAAAGGACAAGTTTCTCTCGCTAACAAGCTGAGGACACGCGCCATATTATCCAACTTGGAATAGTATTTTTTGCTATCCCACAATTTTTCCCCCTTGGGGGAATATTCTAAATCATAACTACTATTGTTGTTAATTGTATCAAATAAATTTTCAAGATTGTAAAACGCAACGGAAAAAGGCACCAATTTTCTGTTTTGAGCAAATGAAAATGTACTGAAAACAACTGTTAAAATAACAAAAATAACTTTTAAACGGCTCATAATCATTGAATTAAATTAATATCATACATATCGATAATGTAAATTCTCACACAAATATAAGTGTTTCTATTTTTATTTCCATTTTTTATTGTTTACTTTTTCTTTTTTAATTTTTATTATTATATTTGCGAATTAAAAACATTGTTGTCGAAAACTCAAAAATGGAGTTATCTTGACTTTTTAGTTTTATACAAGAAACGAATCAAGAGGAAATCATAAAAGAGAAAACGATAAAAGAGGATTCTATTGTCCTTTTAAACTCAAAATGACTTTAAATATATTGGTGATGCATATAACTTTGCCAACAACTTTCAAAAAAATCTTATATGCCATTTATTAAATAAAATTAAACAAATAAAAAAGTCAAGATGACTTTAAAATGAATGAAATTGAGAAACACAAATATATGAAGGTAATGTTATTCCTTAATAGCATTTATGTTAAGAAATTACGACGAGCGTCGTAATGATAATGTATTAAAATTTTATTTTTTTCTTTACTGCGTCATAGTTTTAAAATAAGTAGTTTTGCAACAAAAATATTTTATGAAAAAAAATCTTTATCTCTTTCTATTGTTATTTTTCTCCGTTTCGGCTTTTTCTCAGACAACGTCTTTGAAAGGAATGATTGTTAGTTCATCTACAAACATGCCGATACCGGGAATATCTATTCAGCTCCAAAATTCGGGGCTAAGTGCAATTAGCAGTTTCGACGGATCTTTCTTGTTTGAAGGAATAAGTCCGGGGGAAGACAGGTTGTTCATATCCTCTCCGGAAATTAACAATTCCGAAATGACTGTGGATATTATAGAAAATCAGACCAATGACATTGGTACGGTTTATGTATCGGAAAATGCACGTAAACTATTTAGCGAAGGCGCATTCACATTAATAGACGAAGAAGATATAGGCGAAGAAGATCAAAGCAGTCACAACGTGTCATCACTTATGACAGCTTCCAATGATGTTTATATCTCCAGCACCTCTTGGAATTTTGCTGCTATGCGTTTCAAGCTGCGCGGCTACGATTACAGATATTCCAATATGTACATAAATGGAATAAACTTCAATGATCCGGAAAGAGGCGGATTTAGTTATGGTATGATTGGAGGTTTGAACGATGCCACTCGCAGTAAAGATGTAGTTAACGGACTAAATCCTTCGACATTCACATTCGGACAGATCGGTGGATCCGGAAATATTATCACCAATGCTGCCAATTTTTCACGCGGCACAAGAGTTGGCTTAGCCTATACCAACAGGGCTTATACGCTGCGCGGATCTGCTCTTCACTCAACCGGTTTGATGAAAAACGGATGGGCGGTAACAGCTTCTGTGGCCTATCGTTGGGCTGACGAAGGTTTTATAGAAGGTACTTTCTACAATAGTTTGGGATATTTACTTTCAATAGAAAAAGAAATTAATTCTCGACACAGTATTTCTTTTACAACTATTGGAGCACCTACCCAACGTGCGCAACAATCCTCGAATTTTCAGGAAACTGTTGATTTAGTCGGGAGTATCTACTATAATTCTTATTGGGGTTGGCAAAATGGAGAAAAAAGGAATTCGCGTGTCGTTACTACTTTTGAGCCTATCGCTATTTTATCTCATGTCTTCAAAATAAATGCAGAAACTAAACTAACAACGGGGCTTGGATTCAAATATACCACATATGGACAAACAAGACTAAACTGGATCAACAGTGCCTCTCCGCAGCCCGACTATTATCGCTATCTACCAAGTTATCAGACAACTTCTGTAATGAAAGACTTTTATACAGGGTTATGGGAAAGTAGAAACCCCAATGTAACACAAGTAGATTGGGAACGTATGTACAGAGTAAACCATCTGCAAAAGTTATCAGGAAGCGGAGATGCTTTATATATGGTAGAAGAACGTCGCAACGACCAAATGTATTTTTCATTCAATTCGACATTCAATACCAAACTGAACGAACACACCTCTTTCACAGCAGGTTTGAGTGCTAATACGACCAAAGGAATGCACTACAATACAGTGAGCGATTTACTTGGTGCCGATTATCTTACAGATATTGACCAGTTTGTGATAAGAGACTTAAATCATGACCCAAATATAGAAAACATCAAACAAAACGACATGAATAATCCCAATCGCAAGGTTGTTGAAGGTGACCGTTTCAGTTATGATTATAACATTTATGTAAATACGGCTGATTTATGGGCGAGAAATACACACCGTTACAATAAATGGGATATTTATTATGGTTTCAACCTCGTATATACCGAGTTTTGGCGTGAAGGAAATATGCGTAACGGACGTGCGCCTGAAAATTCTTATGGGAAAGGTGATGTATATTCGTCTTTCGACCAAAGTGTAAAATTAGGATTGACGTACAAACTATCAGGAAAGCATATTTTTTCGGGTAATGTGTCATACTCAACATTAGCTCCACTGACTTATGATTCGTATGTATCTGCAAGAACTCGAGATGAAATGACTCCCAATTTGCAAAGCGAAAAAATATTCGCTTCCGATTTGGGTTATAGTCTTACAACGCCCATTTTCAGAGGTAGTATATCCGTTTTTCAAACTAATTTTTACGATCAAACAAGATTATACCCATATTATTCCGATTCCGAAAATACTTTCATAAATCATATTCTTACAGGAATAAACAAAATGCACCGAGGTGTTGAGCTTGGGCTTAAAGCCAAAGTTACTTCCAACATAACACTTACATTAGCAGGAACAGTTGCTGAATATATTTACAGCAATCGCCCCACGGGAATAGTTGCTTTTGAAAATAACAAAGAGACTCTTCCGGCAGAAACCGTATATTTCAAAAACTTTTATGTGGGAGGAACTCCGCAAACAGCCGGAACTTTCGGTATACAATATTTTTATAAATACTGGTTCTTCAATTTAGACATCAATGGATTCGATAGAACTTATGTAGATATTGCGCCAAGCCGGAGAACAGAATCTGCGTTCAATTTCACGGCAAATTCCTATGAAGAATATGTGGATGCTATAAAACAAATGATGACACAAGAAAGATTTGCCGGAGGGTTTACTCTTGATTTCTCTGTCGGTAAATCATTCCGCTTGGATAGCAAACACTATTTGAACGTCAATCTTCAATTCAAAAATATGCTGAACAATACCGATTTGAAAACAGGCGGATATGAACAAGGTCGTTTGTATGTTGATAAAATCACACAAAATTACGACATGGAAAGATTCCCAAATAAATACTATTGGGCACAAGGGTTCAATTGTTACCTGATGGCTGCTTTAAGATTCTAAAAATTAAAAAACAAATTATATAATAAAATATGAAAACATTAAGAAACTTATTACTGTTATTAACTGCGGTTTTATTTGTCGTTTCTTGCGACGAACGTGAATTTGATATGCCACCTATTAACATGCCTACCACACCAATCAAGGCTAACACAACCATTGAAGCTTTGAAAGCTAAATATAAGGGAATGGCGTTGATTGAAATAACCGATTCGATTATTATTCGCGGATTAGTGGTTGCCAACGATATCTCAGGCAATATCTATAAACAAATTGTATTGCAAGACTCAACTGCCGGAATCAGCGTAGCTATCGACCGAAACAATATTTATGGAGATTTCAGAATAGGACAAGAAGTCTTTATCGAATGTGTAGGTCTTTATTATGGAGAATATGGAGGTAATCCACAGTTGGGTTTTAAATATTTGAACAATCGCAACGAATGGGCAATAGGTCAGGTTGCTTGGGAATTTTTCAGAGAAAAATCTCATCTCAATGGTTTTCCGCAACCCGATTTGGTAAAATCAGAGGTGTTAACGATTGAGCAATTATTAACTAACTCTCAGTCTCACATAGGAAAATTAGTTACCGTTAGAGATGTTTATTTTGAAAAAGGCGGTATAGAACCTTTTGCAGTCCCGGGAGCCAACAACAGTGTTCAAACAGAAAGTAAAATATTGATTTCAGCAGCTAATCCGAACAATAAACTAACAGCAAGAAATAGCAGTGCGGCGAATTTTGCCCATCTCATCATGCCGGAGGGAATAGGTTCTGTAACAGGAGTGCTTTCTATATTCAATTCAACCCTTCAGATTACATTCCGCGATTCGCTCGATTGTTCTCCTTCACGTTTCTCTGATGGACAGGGCAATGGCTCCAAAGACATGCCATGGGCAATAGAATATGCCTTGAACAACCAAACCGATTCCAAGAACGGATGGATTGAGGGATATATTGTAGGCTCTGTTGCTCCGGGCATTCAAGCCACAAATCCTATCAGTAAAAACGGAGACATTCTTTTTAACGCACCTTTTACCAATAATACAGTTGTGCTGGCAGCATCTCCTGATGTAAGAGATTGGACAAAGTGTGTCGTTGTGAATTTACCTACAGGCTCAAATATCCGTAACAGAGTGAATCTATTCGATACGCCATCCAATCAGGGCAAAGTATTAAAAGTGAAAGGCACATTGGAAAAATACTATGGCGCAGCAGGATTAACTATCAGTACGGGTGCTGCAAGCGAATTTGAGTTTGATGAAAATCAAATAACAAGCGGAACCGGCGAAACATCAGACAGTCCGTTGTCGGTATCGGTTGCCAAGAGCAAACAGGGAGAAGTCAATCAATTGTGGGCAAAAGGCTATATTGTGGGCTGCGTAAGAAACGGAGTGTCATCTGTTGTTTCGGAAGCTGATGTTATAATAGGAGTTACTTCGGGATTCGATTCTCAAACAAATGTACTCATTGCCGATTATCCGAACGAAACAGATTACGGAAACTGTATTGTCGTAAATCTTCCTGCCGGTACACCTTTGAGGTCGGGCGTTAACTTGGTTAACAATCCGGGCAATATTGGTAAAATATTGATTGTTAAAGGAACTCTGAGATCTTATTTCGGTCTTCCCGGTTCCAGAGATAACGGAGGAAACGATTTTATCTTAGAATAAATAATTACAAGCTGCGCGTTTTCGATTATTTACTGCATTTGCAATAAAACCATTTATTTAAAACTTATTTTATATGAAACAGAAATTAACAATTATCAAGAAATCAGCACTCGTTGTGCTATTAGCAATGTCTGCGCAACTTCTTTTGGCGCAAGTAGTAACTATTTCTCAATGGAATGGATTTACGCCAAATAATCCGCCTGCTAACGGTATATTTAAAGCTACAGGTGGTATATCTTACAATAATAACGTGGCCGAACTGAAAAGAGACGCTACAGTAACAAGCGCAGATGATTATAGAGTTAATGCCGATGGAGTAGCTGCATCTGCATTTTGGAATAACACAGCTAGTGACGGTGGAGCTGAAAAATATTGGATCGCAACGTTTGTTACCACCGGTTACGAAAACTTAACTGTAACTTCAAAACAAATGGGTTCTAATACAGGCCCAAGAGATTTTAAATTGCAATACCGCGTAGGAACAACCGGTAGCTGGACAGATGTTACGGGTGGAACAATCACCGTAGCAAACGATAATTATGTAATCGGCGTACTGACTGATTTGACATTACCCGCAACAATGGAAAATCAAGCTTCCGTTTCGTTGCGTTGGTTTCGTACTTCAACTACCAGTATTGGCGGTGCAAATATCGGTGGCGGTGGAATTAACCGCTTAGATGTAGTGGTTAAAGGTACAGCAAAAACGGGTGTTGTTGATCCGAAAATCACTACCAGTGTAAACTCTTTGAGGTTCTTTAATAAAAATCAAGTAGCAACTTTTACTGTTACGGCAGAAAATCTGACAAGTGGAATTACCGTTACTTCAAGCAATCCTTCTGTGTTTATTGTAGATCCTACTACCGCTACATTACCTGCCGGTGCAACTAATGCAACTGTAAAAGTAATGTTCTCAGGAACTACCAATGCTACGGGAACTTTGACACTCACAAGTGGTGTCCTTGTAAAACCAATCACGCTGACTGCTGTTTATATGCCATCAGGCAACAACGGAACTGAAACCAAACCGTTTACCGTATATGAGAGTACAAGAGCTCAAGGAGCTGCCAATAACACCGATTATTATTGGGTGAAAGCCTATATTGTTGGAGTCAGCGATGGTGGTGCGACATTTACTCCCGTTTTCACCCCTCCTTTTGGTGTTGCTTCAAATCTCATACTTGCTTCTGACCCGGAAGAAACAGCAAATGAAGATCTTTTACCCGTTCAGTTGTTAATCAATACGGCCGTGAGAACAAATCTTAATTTACAAGACAATCCTGCAAATCTCGGTAAATATGTAAAAATAGAAGGAACTTTAGAGCCTTATTTCGGTAAACCCGGATTGAAAAACGCAAGAGCATATCAGTTTCTCGACCCATCCGATGTGAAAAACACTCAACTTTCTTCAATAAATGTATATTGTGCAAGTGGCATATTGAATGTAGAAAATCTAACTGAACGTGCTACCATACAAGTATACGACATAGCCGGTAAATTGATTGTTTCGACTCAAGAAACAAAAATATCTTTGGCGAAAGGCTTATATATCGTAAAAATTAACACTCAAGCATTTAAAGTAAGCAATAATTAGTTATGAAAACTATTAATTTACTAAAAACGGTATTGCTTGGGACTATTTTTACCATAAGTTGTTTGGGCGTAAGTGCTCAAACAACTTATTACTGGGATTTTGGTACTGCTACCACTCTTAACGCAACCCCGGCGGGAACCGATGCCAATTTAACAGTAAGTGATATTACTATCGGCAATACACTTGGTACGATAAGTGGAGGTTTCGTAACCACAACATCTGCCTCTTCCGGGTACACAGGTGCAAGTGGAGGCGGTAATGCCGGTAATGCAGCCCGTACCGGTGCGCTTAACATTGGTGCTACCGGAAGTGCCTACTTCGAGTTTACGGTTACTCCTGCTGTCGGTTACAAATTCAGTTTTTCTTCCATATCTTTCGGTACGAGATCAACAAACACCGGACCGGCAGCATATTCATTGTGTTCATCGGTCGATAGTTATGCAACTGAAATCACAAGTGGAACAATTACTGTAAGCGGTAACCCATGGGCTTTGAAATCAAATCCCGGATTGACTTTTGAATCAGAAAGTGCCGTAACATTTAGAATTTATGGTCACAGTGGTAGTGGTAGTGCAGCGAATAATACTATTAATTGGAAAATTGATGACTTATCTATTGTTCTGACTGCATCAACAATCGGCGGCCCTGCAACTCCCTCTCTTTCTGTTTCCCCTGCAAATTTACCATTTGGAAATGTTACCCAAAATACAACCTCAACGGCACAAACATTTACTGCTTCTGGAGAAAACTTAACAGGTAATATTACTTATGCAAAGAATGGTGTGGATGCTGCTGCGTTTACCATTACAGAAACTGCATGGTCGGCTGCAACAGGCGGAATATTGTCGGTTGTATTTAATCCGACTGATGTTAAAAATTATACAGCAAGTATTGTTATCAGTTCAACCGGTGCACAAGATCAAACGGTTACTTTAACCGGTGCAGGGGTACTTCCTCCCGTAAGCGATCCGACTCATTACTGGGATTTTGGTACGGATGCTGCGAATCCGGCTCCATCGGGAACCATTGCGAATTTAACTGTAAGTGATATTTCTATCGGCAATACACTTGGAACGTTAGCTACTTTCATATCCACAGGTTCGGCCTCATCGGGATATATGGGCGCAAGTGCACAATACAATGCAGGTAATGCTGCCCGTGCCGGAGCACTCAATACCGGAGCCTCCGGAAGTGCCTATTTTGAATTTACTGTTACTCCGAATGCCGGTTATAGTATTGCGCTTTCTGCCATGTCTTTTGGAACCCGCTCTACAAATACCGGTGCTGCGGCTTATTCTTTGCGTTCGTCGGTCGACAATTACGCGACTGAAATTACAGGCGGAGATATTATGGTAACCGGTAATCCATGGACATTGAAATCAAATCTTGATTTGACTTTTGAAACGGCAGACAATAGCCCTGTAACATTCAGACTTTATGGATATGCCGGAACCGGTAGCCCGGGCTCAGGCACCATCAATTGGAGAATTGATGATTTATCTCTTATTCTGTCTGCAACGGCAATTAGCGTAGCGACTCCTGTTCTTTCTGTTTCTCCTGCAAATTTGGCATTTGGAGATATTACTACAGATACTGAATCAGCAGCACAAACGCTTACCGTTTCGGGAGAAAACCTGACAGGTAATATTTTATACGCAAAAGAAGGTACGGATGCCGATGCGTTTACCATCACAGAAACTACATGGGCGGCTGCAACAGGCGGAACGTTATCGGTTGTATTTAATCCGACTGAAGTAAGAGATTATACAGCAAGTATCGTTATCAGTTCAACCGGTGCGCAAGATAAAGTCGTTGCCTTGACCGGTGCGGGAATCGCACCTCCTGTAGAAGGACAAGCTACTTTTTACTGGAATTTCGGTACAAGTGCTGCAAATCCATCGCCAACTTTGTTGGAAACCGATGTTGATGTATCTGTAAGCGATATATCTATCGGCAATAGCAACGGTACGGTAGCAGCTTTCTTATCTACAGGCTCGGCTTCGTCGGGATATGCAGGTGCAAGTGGACAATACAATGCAGGTAATGCTGCCCGTACCGATGCACTTAATACCGGAGCCTCCGGAAGCGCCTATTTTGAGTTTACTGTTACTCCGGATGCCGGTTATAGTATTGCGCTTTCTGCCATTTCTTTCGGAACTCGCTCTACAAATACCGGTCCGGCTGCTTACTCATTACGTTCGTCGGTCAACAATTACGCAACTGAAATTGCAGGCGGAGAGATTACGGTAAGCGGTAATCCGTGGGCTTTAAAATCAAATTCCGGACTGACTTTTGCAACAGCAAACAATAATCCCGTAACATTCAGACTTTACGGATATGACGGAGCCGGTAATGCTGCATCAGGTACTATTAACTGGAGAATTGATGACTTATCCATTGTCCTGATAGCTACAGCCATTACACCGCCTCTATATAGTATTACCGCCGAATCAAACAACGAAAACTACGGTACTGTAAGTTTGGAAGACAATGTTATTACCGCAATACCTACATCGTGTTTATACAATTATGCAACTCCTGCATATACGGTGACACCTGCAGGAAAAGCTATTGTAACACAAGATGGCGACGAATTTACGGTAACAGGACTTGAAGACGATGTAACTATTACTATCAACTTCCAAGTAAATCCTGATGCTCCGGCCGTATATACCGTAACACTTAAGAATAAAGGTGAAATATTCGAAGAATTGCAAACCGTGTGTGGCGAAATCGCTATTCCGGAAACAACCCCTACGGCTTGTGAAGGTTGGGAATTTATCGGTTGGGCAGAAACATCCGTAAGTGAAACAACAATCGCTCCTGCATGTTATCATGCCGGAGATATACTCACTCCTTCCGGTAGTATTACATTGTATGCTGTATATAAACATATAGGTGAAATATTTACAGCATCGCTCACGCAAGAAGAAATTGTAGCAAACAATGTAAGCGGTGGTTATAGCGACAGAAGTATATCAAGCGAATCAGGAGAATGGACAGGCCAAATGGCTATCACACTCACTCCAACGGCATACGTGCAAATAAACACGACAGGTACGGGCGGAGCTGCAGGTAGTTACATCTTGTCGCCCGAATTCGATGGAATCGTGAGTACTGTTAAGATTACTTATGCCGACAATACCGCTGCCAACAGAAGATTTAAAATTGCAAACGAAAGCGGAGATATAGTTCTCGGTACTTCTGCCAACACCGTAGCATCTACGGGAGGCTCTGTTGAAGTCGCAAATTTAGACAAGGTTGCACAAGTTAACAGGATTAAGATAACATCTGAAGGTGGAGCTGTATATATTACTGATATTGATGTAACATACGAAGAAGAAGTTATTTACAACTCTAATCCCGATTGTACGATATATGGTTCTCGCCAAGTAGTTACCAATGAAATTAATGCGTACTCCGTAGGCAATAATATTTATTTGAGCAACCTGCCCGAACCGGCGAATATCTATGTCTACGACGTAGTAGGTCGATTGATGGTTTCTCAAAAAGCCACAGCATCAAACGATGTTGTAGCGGTCGCTCAAAAAGGAGTCTTTGTGATTAAAATTGTATCGGGAAATAATATTCAAACCGTCAAAATAATCAACAGATAACAACTTATTCAACTATAGGATTTTGGGCAACTCTATCATTGAGGGTTGCCCAAACCTTTTTTAAAAAGCATATATGCTTTTTGCTAAAAAATCATTACCTTTGCTGATACTTACAAAAATTTAATGGGTATAACAATATAGACATAAAACTATGATGATGAAAAAAATAATCATTTCAGGTATATTCCTGATTTTTGCTCTCCAATTATCTGTTTTCGGACAAATTCCGGTCGGATATTATAATTCTGTCGACGAAAAGCAAAAGAGCGAACTGAAAACCGCCTTGCACAAAATACTCAAAGAACATACGGTTTTGAGATACAACAACCTTTGGTATTATTTCCGTACAACCGACGTAAAACCGGATGGTTCTGTGTGGGATATGTATTCCAGCAACGTCAGGTATTATAATCCGCCTACCAATAGTTATAGTTCCGTTTCAGGCATGGATAGAGAACATTCATTGCCTAAAAGCTGGTGGAACCCGTCGCCTGCGAACGAAAAAGACAATGCATATACCGACCTGAATCATTTATACCCATCTGACAATCAAGCCAATATGGCCAAGTCAAACAATATGCTGGGAGTAACAGGAAGTTCTCTCAGTTTCAATAATGGTGTCACTAAAATCGGGCCGAACGTATATCCCGGTGGGCCTTCTCAAAGAGCATTCGAACCGGCCGATGAATATAAAGGCGATTTTGCCCGTATCTATATGTATATGGTTACCTGCTACGAAGATTATGCACAGCAATGGAGAACCGAATCATTGTATATGTTCAATAAAGAGACATATCCCGTTTTTCAGAATTGGTCGAAAAATATGATCTTGGAATGGCATCGAGCCGATCCCGTAAGCCAAAAAGAACGTGATCGAAACGAAGAAGTATTTCGTTACCAAAACAACCGTAATCCGTTTATTGATTTCCCTCAATTGGCAGAATATATTTGGGGTGATTCTGTTTCCTACACATTTAAACTGCCGGATCAATATTATGCCCACGAAGCAGTATTGGTTACTCCGGTCAATTTGACCGACTTATATTTCGGGGAAATACAAAAAAATTCGGAAGTATCGCAAACCGTCGTTTTGAAAGGACTCAATTTAACAGGAAATGTTTCTATCATGCTCTGGGGCGGAAATGCAGGATACTTCAATATAAGTTCAAAAACTGCTCCGGCAAATATAGTAAATTCAGAGGAAGGTTATGATCTCGAAGTTTTTTATAACCCGAAAGAATATGGTGAACACACCACTACTCTAATCATTCAGGATGGTGGAATGAAGGGAAGTTCCGTTGTATATTTGAAAGGAATTTGCAGCGAAAACGGTTCCGGAATAATTCCGATCGGAGCACAATCTCCTGATTTGTACGTTCAAAACGACATTATCAATTTCAGAACATACGCTCCCAACGACAGAGTATCAATTTATGATTCTCTTGGGAAGTTAATACACTCAGAAAAAGGAACAGGCCAATGGCAGGAATTCAAATGTCCTCAATCCGGTATTTATATCATTCAACTCAATGGAAAGGCCTTAAAAACAGTTGTCAATGCAAACAAGTAAACAATGAAGAAAGTTTTATTTATTATTGCTGTAATTTCAGCATGCTCTATGCAAGTTTTTGCTCAAAAAGATGCAAAAGCAAAAGAAATACTGGATTTATCTTCGCAAAAATATGCCGAAGCAGGAGCCATCTCTGCTTCCTTTACCATGAACATAAAAGATGAAAAGGCAAAAACGACTTACAGTTTCGACGGACACATACAAATGAAGGGAAACAAATTTCACTTCTCTACTCCCGATATAGATTCGTGGTTCGACGGCAAAACACAATGGGTTTACCAAAAAGAAAGCGAAGAAGTGAATATCACCGAGCCAAGTGAAGAAGAAGTTCAAATGATAAATCCTTCCTTCATTTTCGACATGTTCAGAAAAGGCAGCAATTATAAATTTATCGGTGAGAAAAAAGATATAAAACAACGGAATGTCTACGAAATAGAACTGACTCCAAGTAATAAAAAAGGAGAGATACAAAAAATTACAGTGCAAATAAATAAAGAAGATTACATGCCTGTAATGTTCACAATCTTCTACAAAAACAATTTACAAAATATTATATACATCAACTCATACAAAACGAAACAAACACTGCCGGATTCTAACTTTGTATTCGATAAAAAAAAGTTTCCTGATGTTGAAATCATTGATTTAAGATAAATTATGCGAACAGAAAAAACCCGCTGCCTTATTATTGGCTCCGGTCCGGCCGGATTCACAGCCGCTATTTATGCTGCCAGAGCAGAACTCAACCCGGTATTATACGAAGGAATACAGCCCGGAGGACAATTAACCACCACCACAGAAGTCGAAAATTTCCCCGGATATCCGGAAGGAATCACCGGCCTCGACCTGATGGAAGATTTGCGCAAACAGGCGCAACGTTTTGGAGCAGACATCCGTTCGGGAATCGCTGTTGCTGCCGATTTATCGCAATCTCCATACAAAATCACCATCGACGGAACAAAATTAATTGAAACAGACGTTTTAATAATAGCCACCGGAGCTTCCGCGAAATACTTAGGACTTCCCGACGAACAAAAATATGCAGGACAAGGAGTTTCAGCCTGTGCCACCTGCGATGGATTCTTTTACAGAAAAAAAGTCGTTGCTGTTGTCGGAGGAGGAGATACCGCCTGTGAAGAAGCTATTTATTTGGCAGGATTAGCATCGAAAGTATATTTGATAGTCAGGAAAGACCATTTCCGCGCTTCGCTAATTATGCAAGAAAGAGTGTTGGCACATCCTAAAATCGAAATATTATTCAAGCACAATACTATCGGATTGTTTGGAGAAAACGGTGTAGAAGGTGCCCATTTAGTGAAAAACATGGGAGAACTCAACGAAGAAAAAGTAGACATCGCTATCGACGGTTTCTTTTTAGCAATCGGACATAATCCTAACTCCGAAATCTTCAAATCTTATTTAGAAACAGACGAACAGGGATATATCAAAACAATTCCGGGAACACCCAAAACAAATATTCCAGGAGTTTTCGTTGCCGGCGATGTAGCCGATCCTACCTATAAACAAGCAATTACAGCTGCGGCAGCCGGCTGCATGGCAGGCATCGAGGCCGGACGTTTTCTAAATGCAGTATAAGCAAAAACAGACAAGAAGTATTTTTCGTCCTTGCATGGCATAAGTAATTAGATACCATAAAGTTAACCATTTCTTAATGAACAAAAAAAGAAAAAAAGAAGTTTTTTTTTAGAATCTGTGTATCTTTGCTTATGTTGTGCAACAAGCACGGGCGGAATTCTATGTTTCCCACCAAATAAAAACTGTTAATATTTTCATTTTTAAGCAACTTTTTCCAAGTGATTTCTATACTCCACTTGATAAAGTTGTTTATTTTTCACTATCGCAAATATTCTGTGTATCATTTTGTTTCTGATATTATTTATAATAAGCCAATTATCTTTTCCTTCTGAGCGTTTTCGTTCGTAATACTGCCGGATATTAGGGTCGTAATTGATAGCACATCGGGCGGCCTGTGTCAACAAGACTTTGATCTTTTTATTCGCTAAACTACTGACTCGGGGTTTACTGTTGACACTTGTTCCGGATTGTCTGCCGAAAGGTGCCATGCCTGAATAACAAGCAAACTGACGACTATTGTCAAAGCGAGTAAAGTTCTGTGTCGCAATCAAAATCGCTACGGTATTGATCAACGCAACTCCTTTGATGGAACTGACAAGATCATAATTTTCTTGTAAGTCTGCATCTTTGCCTATTTCTTCGAGCATACGGCTTTCTATTTCTTTTATTTCCTTGTTGATACGATCAATATCTTTTTTTGACTGGTCATAAGTGGGATTGCGTTGAATAACTTGTCTGAGTTCGGTGGAAGAGACCAACAAGCTGTGCTTATTGACTAACAAACGTTCTCGATATGACAGCAACAGTTCGAGTGATTTTAATGTCTTATCTGGTAATTGATAAACTCGCGATCTGTCTTGAAAGCGATAAGCATAAAAAGCGATTTCGCGACTGTCAACCTTGTCCGTTTTATCTCGCTTTATCCCGCTTGAATGCTTAATTTGCAACGGATTTTCCAACCAAAGTGACAGACCTTGTTTCACTAAATGTTCACTCAAACAAATACTGTACAAGCCCGTGTGTTCGCCACAAAACAACCATTGTTCTCGCGGATAGGCTGTTAATGATTTAATCCATTTTATCAAAGAAATACAGCCTTCTTTACTATTCTCAAACTGCCGGTAATCTACTTCTTGAAGATTAGTTTGATGTATTACAGATACATCGAATGTCTTTTTTGAAAAATCAATCACAATAAATAAACTTTTTTCCATACTTTTGTTCAATTGTATTATTTGGATAGTTTTAACCGAAAACTGTTGACTACTAAAACCTTAAATAGGATTCCAGCCTAACATTCTATTTAGTATCCTCAGTTTGACTGACTGGGTCTCATTCCGCCCATAGACTGCATTGTCTGGTTTCGCGCAAAGTTCACCCATGTCAGTCGGTTAAAGCTTTCCTTTTATACAACAAAAGTAAAGATTTAATCGCGGTAGCATTTTTAATCCGCAAACTTAAGG